>JBPCVZ010000081.1:0-17474 GCA_051010015.1 Hyphomicrobiaceae bacterium | reverse complement strand
GCCGATCGTTTGATAGTGGTGAAGATGCTGAAAGAGGACCGGCAAGGCATGCCGGTCCTCAAAGCGTGGCGTTCAGAAAGTGGGAGACTTATTCCCAGGTTGCGAACGGTGCACTCATGCCAGCCTTCGTCAAAGCGGCGACGCGGGCGGCCTGCCAGCCTTTGACATACTCGGCATCAGGCTTGTCTTTGTTCGCTGCCATGTGGGCTTTCCAAGCTGTCGCCAGGATGTCTTGACGCTTGAGCATCTTCTTGTTGTGCGCTTCTTCTGCGTCACCCCACATGCCCTTCTCTTTGAAGTACTTGATCGAGCCGGGGTGGAGCGGGAAGACCCACTTCAAGTTCTGGCGGCTGATCTGGTAGCCACTCATTGATGGGCCCGAGTCCTTGATCTGCTCGTAGTTGTCCATGACCGCCTTGGTCAGACCATAGGCGAGATCATCGGAACCCTTCGGGGTCGACACGAAGATCGGGTAAGGCTGAACGTTACCGGGATATGGCTTCTTGCCGGTCGTGTTCTTCTCACCGTCAATCGCAACCTTCACCATGGTTGGCGACCACCAAGGCGCGACTTTCTGGGCGCGGGCCCAGGCTTCCTTGTTGTCATGCGGGAAGGCGGTCCAGAACAGGCCACGCGGCGAAGCTGCCAGCTTGTTGTAGGCACCGGAGACGGTCGAGCCGTAGGTCGCGTCTGCCTGACCGTTGATGACAGCTTCAGCGGATTGCTTCCAACCGGGGACGACGACCTTGGTGACATCATCCCAAGTCAGGCCGGCCCAGGCCAGGTGAGCTGCTGCGTTGATGTTCAGCGCAGGCGCACCTTTGACCCAGGTAACGCGTTTGCCTTTCAAGTCCGACGGAACCTTGATGCCGGAATCGCCAGCGGCGACGAGTTGGTAACCATTGTCACCAATGTTGTTGAAGAGGCCGTAGAGTCTCATTGGGCCCCATTTTTTGGTGCCGAACATGTGCGAGCCTTCGGCGGCCATGTAGGCTGCAATTCCGCAGGCACACAGTGGGGTTTGGCCGGCGCGGAGCGGAACCATGCGGGAGACATCGTTCTTACCCGGAATGATCCGCAGGCCAGTGCCATAGTTCTTCTTCAGCATCTGACCGATGCCAACAGATTGTGCGTAACCTGACGACGTTGTGCCGTAGGCGGTCCACGAAATCTGCTTGGGGAGCTTGACGTCTGCGGCTGCGGCGGGCGCGATGCCGACAAGGCCAACGGCTGCTGCAGTACCAAGCGCTTTGAAGTGCTGTTTCAAGGGAATCCTCCGATCCGAATCTATGTTCGTTTTCGCCAGCAGAAATGCCGCCGACTACGAGCATAGTAGCTGAAGGGAGTTGCGCGTCAAACGGTCACTTTCGGTGCGTTGCAGCGAAAATTCCGCAGGTACGGTTCGATCACGCTTCTGATGACGTGGTCGGTTTGGAAAGTCCCACATTCTCTGCAATATACAGGGTTTACATCGGGGCCGCGTCGCGCCCGGCTGCACGGCACGCGACGGAAATCCTGGGTTAACGCAAACGAAGGAATGCGATCATGGCGGGCATGGCGAACGATACATTGCCGGAGAACCTGGATCAGGAATTGGGCTTCACCGTCGCGCACGATATACCGGTGCCGTATATGTACCGGACACGGACGTACTATCAGGCGCTCGGCTACGAGCGGCCCTACCGTTGGGCGCAGTATGTCGATGTTCCGTTCACGCCGTTGAAAAAGCCACTGTCGCAGAGCCGCGTCGTGTTGATTTCCACGGCCGCGCCGTTCCAGCCGGACAAGGGGGATCAGGGGCCTTGGTCGGCGTATAATTCGGCTGCGAAGTTCTATCGGATTTACTCGCGGCCGGTCGACCCATTGCCCGATCTGCGCATTTCCCATGTCGGTATTGATCGCCTGCACACGTCGCAGGAAGACAACCGCAGTTGGTTGCCGATTGCGCAGTTGCAGCGCCTGCAACGGGAAGGGCGCATTGGCGAATTGAACGCGCGCATGCACGGGGCGCCAACCAACCGTTCGCACAAGGCGACGATCGAGCAGGACTGCCCGGAGATGCTGGCGTTGGTGCAGCAAGACAAGATCGATGTCGCCGTGCTGGTGGCAAACTGCCCGATCTGCCATCAATCGATTGCGCTTCACGCGCGTTATCTGGAGGCGCACGGCATTCCGACCGTGGTCATGGGCTGCGCCAAGGATATCGTCGAGCATTGCGGTGTGCCACGGTTCCTGTTTTCCGACTTTCCGCTCGGCAATGCGGCGGGGCGTCCGTTCGATGAGGACAGCCAGGCGCGTACGATGGAGATGACGCTCGATGTGCTGGAAACCGCGCGCGGGCCGCGCACGACGATGCAGTCGCCAATTCGCTGGAGCGACAGTCCGGACTGGAAACTGGATTACTCGAACGTCGAGATGATTGCGCCGGAGGAACTCGAGCGGCGACGTCAGGAGTTTCTGCGCCAGAAAGAGATTGCGCATGCCAAGCGTGCCGAAGACTTGAAAAAGGTGCAGGCGGCTGAATAAGGACCGGACAATGACCAAGCCGTTTGAAGGCATTCGCATTCTCGATTTCACGCAGGTCTTTGCCGGGCCGTTCGGGACCTATCAGCTGGCGCTACTCGGCGCAGATGTAATCAAGGTCGAGCGCAAGGGCGGCGAGAACATGCGGTTTTCGCCCGGTTCCAAGGAGTGGGCCGAACGCGCCTACGCGCCGACGTTTTGTGCGGTCAACGGCAACAAGCGCAACATTGCGCTCGACCTCAAGGACCCGAAGGCGATCGAGATCGTCAAACGACTCGCCGAAAAGGCGGACATCGTCGCGGAGAACTTTCGGCCGGGCGTGATGGACCGGCTCGGCATTGGATATGAGGCCCTGTCAGAGATCAATCCGCGCCTGATCTATTGCGGTGTTTCCGGCTTCGGGCGGGAAGGACCCTACAAGGACACGCCGTCCTATGACGGACGGATCCAGGCGACGTCCGGCATCATGTCGATTACCGGCCACAAGGACAGCGTGCCGACGCGGGCCGGTTTTGCCGTATGCGATGCATTGACCGGGATGACGGCGGCGTTCGCGATGTCGAGCGCGCTGCACCAGCGGACACTGACCGGCAAAGGGCAGCTCGTCGACGTGGCGATGCTCGATGCGACGCTGACGTTCATGTCGCCGACGCTGTGCGAGCATACCATTGCCGGGCTCAATCCCGGCCGGTTCGGCAACCAGGCGATCAGTCGTATTCCAACGGCGAACCTGTTCGCGTGCAAGGGCGGCCACATTCTGCTGGCGGTCAACAACGAGGCGCAGTTCCTCAAGTTGCTGAAGTGCATCGGGCGCGAGGATATTCTCGACGATCCTCGCTTCAAGGACTGGCCGACGCGGATCGAGAACGAACAGGCGTTGCGCGACGTGATCGAAACGGCGTTCGCCGAGGCCGATGCCGATACCTGGGAAGTGCGCCTCGGGGAAGCGGGCGCGCCGGCGTCACGGATCAATACGCTGGCCGATGCGGTCAGGCATCCGCAACTCGAGCATCGCGAGGTGCTGCAGCACGTCGACGGGCCGTACGGGCCGATGCAGGTGTTCGGGTCCGGCTTCAAGCTGGCACACGGCGGCGGCGAAGTGACGCGCGCGGCGCCGCTGCTGAGCGAGCACTGCGACGAGGTGCTGGCCGAAGCGGGGTATTCGGAGGCCGAGGTCGCTGAAATGCATGCGGCCGGCGTGGTTTAGCGGGCCTGTCAGCCTGCGACGGCACTGGCAATTGCAAGGATGGCCGCAATCGGCAATATGACGTCAAGAACCTGATTTGCGCCTGGGGAGCCCGACATGAACATCGATTTCGAGAAAAGCCATCCCGCCATGAACATGGACGACAAGCGCGGCCTTTATGCCGGGTTCGTCCGTGTTTCGTTTGTCGGCGCTTTCTTACTGTTCCTGTTTTGTCTTTGGATGTTCATCTTCCTGACCTGATGCGTTGAGCGCTGAGAACCGACGCGGTCGCGATCAAGGACTGCGCCCGAACCATTTGCGATAGAGATCCTCATAGCGGCCGTCTTCGCGGATTCGCAGCAGCGCGCGGTCGATGCCTTCACGCCGTGTGCTGCCTGACGGCAGCGCGATACCGTATTTTTCCGGCCTAAGTACGGAGCCGACGAGGCGGACGCGGCCCTTGCCTGCGGTATTGGCATAATAAGCCAGCACCGGCGCATCGTGGACAACGGCATCAAGTTCCTTGTTTTCGATCGCGCGAAGCAGCGCCGGCATGCTGGTGAACTTGCGATACGGCACGTTGTGGCGGTCGAGGAATGCTGCAGACGTGGAGCCCTCGGTGGTGCCGACACGGCGGTTGAACAGGTCGCGGTAACTCTGGATTTGCGATTTGAGCTCGCCGACGGTCAGCGATGCGGTGATCTTGGCAACGAAGGCGGACACCAGAAACAGGCTGGCGATCACCAGAAACACCGCGAAGACACGGCCCTTGCGGGTCTGCGGCACGCGCTCCTCGAAGCCGCCGTTGACCATGACGTTGAGGGCCCACCAGAACGCCCGCCACATGCCCTCTCCGTAGGGGTACTGAAAATACGGCTGATCACGATGCTCGAACCACCACATCAGGTTGGCAACGACAAACAGCAAGAGACCGGCGAGCACGACAAGGCCGAACATCTCCCAGTTGAAGAGCGCGCCGAACAGCCCGGTGGCGCCGCCGTCGGCGTGGACCATGACCTGGATCCCGGCGTCGAACATCGGCTGCGAGAAATCGAGGCTCTTCTCGCGCTCCGAGGTGATCGTGATGTTGGCGATCGCGGCGTCGGCCTTGGCCGTGGCGACGCCCTGCAGCATGTCGCCGAACGACGTCATGACCTCGAACTCAGAGCGTATGCCAAGTTCCCTGGCGACCTCCTGCCAAAGCTCGATGCTGAAGCCGACCAGCTTGCCGCCCTGTCGCATGGCGAACGGCTGGCGCTCGATGGTCAGCACCTTGACCGTCGCCGGCGTCGCGGCGGCAGGCTGCTGGGCGTGCGTGCCGGCATGGGTGGTGATCACCGCGACAAGCGCCAGCAGCAAGATCAACGCGTATTGCGCCGTTGTTCGCAACATATCTGCCGGCCTCACCCTCTGCGCATTCATCGATCAAGCCTATGCGGCAAAGACTAGGGCGAAAACAAGAGGTTATGCGGCATTGTTAACGGTTGCGGCGTGAAATGTCCGATAGCTGATCAAACCGGTTCGAGTGGTGCGTTCCAATCGGAGCCTTTGACGAGGATGCCGCCGCGGTCGCCGACATCGACCTTGCCATAACGCTGGCAATAGATCTCCGGCAGCGGCCGCGCGCCCGGCGTCGCGAGCCACAGGCGCAGGAGATGGCGCTTGCGCTCCGGGTCGGGCCAGTCCTCGAAGGCGGTGCGGTCGTGCAGCATGGTATGGTTGTGCACCCACTGCATGTCGCCGGGCTCGAACGACATCTGCATGTGGATCGCCGGGTCGTTGGCGAGGTCGTCGAACAGGTCGAGCGCGGCGCGCTGCTGCTCGGTCAGCTCCGGCACTTCCGGGAAGCGGCGCGCCGAGTCGATATAGCGGCGCGCGTAAATCGCCGAGAGATGGCCTTCGTACCAGTTGAGCACGGGAATATCGTGCCAGGGCTTCTGGCCTTCCGGCACTTCGCCGCGGCGGTCGGAATGCATCGATTCGAACATGCACGGCAGCAGGTCCGGCCGGCGCTTGAGCATTTCGTTATAGATCGTCATCGACGAGACGAGTGAGGAGGCGCCGCCGGATTTCGCCGTCTTGAGGCAGAGCAGCGCGACGATATCGCACGAATCGGTGTGGAAGGTCTGGCGTTCCGTGGTCTGGTAGACCCGTGCCGTCGGATCATTGACGGCGTCGCGGCCGAGATCGCGGACGTGGCCGAGGACATGGCCCTTGCCGTTCTGCGGCCGGGCGTTGCCGAAATGGGTGCCGATGCCGTAGTAGGCGGTGGCCGACTGGCGCATCGACCAGCGCTCGACCGGCAGGCCGCGCATCAGGGCAAAGCCGCGCCCGTTGATCACGTCGCTGCAGATTCCGGCAAGCTTGGGGGCGAGCCCGGGCAGCGGGAAATCCGCCTTGGTGATCTGCGCAATATCGGCTTCGGCGTCGACCAGCGGCTGCATGGCGCGCTCGATTTCGGCGATATCGGCGTCACTCAAGCGGTAGATCCAGTCGTGGCGCGCGGTCATTTCGGGGCCGTACCAGACCGACGGGCCCTCGATGGCGGGCGGCAACTCGTCGATCTGGAGGCTGAAATCCTGTTCGCGAACAGAGGCCATGGCTAACTCCTTTGCGAGCCGAGAACATCGGGATTGACCACGTTTATCGGCTCCGCGTCGGTGAATGCAACAATCTGGGCGAAGATATCCGTGAACTGGAGCTGATATTCGTCACGCGTGACGTAGCCGATGTGCGGCGTGCACACGACGTTGGGCAGGCGCACCAGCGGGTGGTCGGCATCGCTCACCGGCTCCGCGTCGTAAACGTCGATGGCCGCCATGCCGGGCCGGCCGGCCGCGAGTGCCGTGGCGAGCGCGCCCGGTTCGATGAGGCCGGCGCGGGAGGTGTTGACGAACAGCGCGTCCGGTTTCATCGCGGCAAGGTCATTGCCGGTGACGATGCCGCGCGTCGCATCGACGAGGCGCATGTGCAGCGAGACGATGTCGGCCGTGGCATAGAACGCCGCTTTGCTCGCGGCGGTCTCGTAGCCTTCGGCGCGGGCTTTGGCCATCGTTTCGGGCCGCGCCCAGACCAGCACGTTCATGCCGAACGCCCGGGCGACGTCGGCGACGGCATGCGCGATGCGCCCGAAGCCGTGCAGGCCGAGGGTTTTGCCGCGCAGCGTGCGCCCGACGCCGATCTGCCAGCCGCCGGCCTTCATCGACGCCGTCTGACCGGGGATGTCGCGCATGGCGGCGAGGATCAGCGCCCAGGTCAGCTCGGCGGTGGCATAGGAGGGCGAGCCCATGTGCAAGTCGGAGCACACCACGATGCCAAGCCGGGTGCAGGCCTCGATGTCGATGTGCGGGTAGACGCTGCGCTGCGAGATCAGCTTGAGGTTGGGCAGGCGCTCGAGCAGGTCGGCGCGGATTTTGGTGCGCTCGCGAATGAGCACGAGGGCCTCGGTGTCGGCGAGGCGCTGGCTGAGCTTGTCGGTGTCCTGGAGGTGGTCGTTCCAGATCGTAACGTCATGGCCGTCGAGCATGGCGAAGCACGGCAGCGTGCGGATGGTGTCGTGGTAGTCGTCGAGGATGGTGATTTTCATGGGCGGCCTGGCGGCGTGATGGCGTGGGGCGTTGGCGGCAAGGTGAACGGTGGCGTTGTAGCATGGCGCGGGGTGGGACGCGATTGCCGGTCGGGTGTCGGCGGGCGAGCGCTACGCGCCAGGGGCTGCCGCCCCTGAAGCCCCGCCCGGGAGGGATCTCCCGGACCCACCCTTTTTTGTGTGAACGCGTGACCTGCAACCCGCCCCCTCGGGGTGGAACATGACGCGCTTGCGAAGGGCCGAAAACCGCAAAAATCCGATCGGCAGAAGAGGGCTGTCAGCCGCCGTCGAGACCGTGGGGAAGGCTTATCCACATGACTGTCTGCTCTTGGGGCGAATGGAATGTTCTGTGCCCCCTGCCGAGCGTGTCCTCAAACAATATGAAACCGCCGCCCGGTACGGTTCGCATTTCTCCATCGCTGGTTTCATACTCCGCAGACCCGCCCAGCCGGACAGTGAGCACGCGTTCGGGAACCGTATGCCATTTGACTTCACGCGCGCCCGCCGGGATCCGCGTAAAGCGAATGCCTGCCGCTTCATATTTGTCGGACATTGCAAATGCCGCCGCATCTGGGTGGACCCGCTTGGATGTCGTTGCGATCTCGACTTCATCAAAATGGGATTCGCCATCGTCCGTGGCATAAATGCGCAAGCACCTCACCGCCACCTCCCTGTCGTTTTCTCGGATTTGCGGGGCACGCGTTTTGTGGGCAACGTCTAGCTGCCAAAATGCCAGCCTGCAATCGTTGCGTCGTCATCGACATGACATGAACCGATGTACGATCGCCCGTTTATGGTGCTACCGGTCATCGACGTACCGCCTGAATTGAGAGGCGAAGGACCCCGGATCGCCTGCTGCGCAGCCGTCCGGGGACGCGCCAAAAGCACTGGTCACGGTGCCTTTGCGAGGCATCAGCCGGTATTGCGATACGGTGTTGCGTACCAATAGGAATCCGTGCCCCGACGCTTGCGCGTTCCCGGAAAACACACCGTGTTTATCCGGGACCCTTCGCATTGCGGTTGTTGTCATCGTCGATGCCCGTCGGCACAAACGTGCCCAGATGGCGCGGCGGTTCCAAGGCCGCATGCCACTTCAAAAGAATGCTTCGCGCTTGGCCCAATCCCAGCCGAACGCGTGCGCGGTGTCGCCGTGGGTTTCGAGATGGGCGAGGCGGCCAGCGGCTTCGGCGATCGTCGGGCGATGATCGACCGGCACATGCCACAAAACGAGACGCAGGCCCTGGCCCGGCGCGAACCATTCGTTGCGGCGATCGAAAAAACGCTTGTGCACGGTGTGCCAGACGAAGCGTTCGAGGTGCGCAACATCCTGCCACACGGAAAGCGTCGAGGCCGTACGCGGGTTGCCGCCGAGCACGCCCGCCGGGTCGCATTGCGCGGCCTCCATGTCGTCGTCGGGCAGCCGCCACACGAAGCCCGGACTACGCGCGGCAACGGCATTGACCTGGTCGAGGCCGTCGGCGAAATCGGCAACGCGTGGGTCGTCCCAATCGTGGCGCAGCACGCCGATGTTGAATTCAGTCAGATGACAAGGCATGGCGCGGGTCCTTGATGCGCGGTCGAGGTCGTGCGGTCTGGCATAGCTTTGTGACGACCGTTCGAGGAGTCTTGCGCTCGGTGCGCGTCGTCCGCGCCTGGCGGAATTTGCGCCTCTTCGAGCGTTTCGCTGGCCCTTGGATAATGTTGACCGGATGCATTACCATGCCAGTGCCCACTTATCCTGGCAGCCGCTTGGCACAATGACACGGGAGCAGCCGATGGACCTCGCACACGACATGGCCAAGAACCGGTTTGGATGGCTCGCCATGGCACTTGGCTGCATTGCCCTGCTGATCGCGATCGTGCAGTTCGGCGCCGGCCCGTTCGCGCCGCAAAAAACCGTTGAACGCAGCATTGCCGAACTCGCGGTCAATATCTCGCGGGAAGTGGTCCAAGTCGTCAAGAACAAACCTGCGACCCTCGAGGCACGCACCTGGTCGATCGATGACATGCTGACAATCACCGGTGGTGTGCTTGCGGCGGGGGCGATCGTGTTTGCCGCCATCGGTTTTGTCTTACGCGAAAACCGCCGGCCGGCGCTGGTTGGCGTCGGTCTCGGCGTCGGCGTGATCACCTTTCAGCTGGTGACCTGGGTGGCATTGCTCGTCGCCGGCCTCGTGCTTTTGTGGATTGTCATTGCCAACCTCGGTTCGATCCTCGGCTCGGCCGGGTTCGACGGGTGAATTTGTGAGCGCCTGACCGCGGGCATGCCGGCCGGGCCGCTCATCCCCGGGCGCCCGCCGTACCAGAGTCCTGCGGCATTGCAAGCCGGCTGAACGCTCGATGAACACACACGGCACATCGGGTTCAGGTCGCGTGAACTAGCTTCAAATCATGGGCTGGTCGAAAAACGATGCCCTGTTACGCGGGGAACAGCCCCGAAGCAAACCGAGGGCTAGGTTGAGTACTGTTAGGGCCCGCAAAGGAGGACGTGATGACTTCGTTGATGACGACATTGTTGAATAGCACCCCTCTAATCCTCGAGGCGCCCGGTTTTGCCGCCGTTGCGATGTGCGCTCTTGGTGTCGGGTTGGCGACGAAGACGCATCGGGAAGACAAACCCGTCCAGCTCAATCGCCATACGCTGACGGATATCGGCATTGAACCCGGCTCGATCACGTGGCTGCGCAGCTAGCCCGATCCATTCGCCAGCACGCCGTGCGCCACGGATCATTCAAGCTGGGCGATGCCGCGCACTTCCTCGATGTCGTAGCGCAGCTTCGCCCCGACCCGCTCGACGATCCCCTGATCCTCGAGCAGCTTCATGGCGCCGTTCACCTTTGGACGGCTCGCCCCCAACAGCAAAGCCAATTCGCTCTGCGTCATGCCAAGGTCGATATCGACGTGGCCGGTTTCCTGTTCGGGTTGTGCCTGTTGCGCCAGGCCGACGAGAAAGCGCGCCAAGCGTACTTCTATGCGGTGCAACGCGACACCTTCGAGCTGCATATCAGCGTCTCGCAAGCGGCTGCACACGAACGTGATCACCGACTGCACGAGTTCAGGCGTGGACATCATCAGACCATCCAGGTCGGACCGGCTGAGGAGCATGACCCGGGTTTCTTCCACGGCCGTGGCATCCGCCGTGCGCGCCTTGCCATCGAGCATCGCGATCTCACCGAAGATGGCGCCGGCGGCGGCATGACTGAACGTCAATTCGCGTCCGTCGATCGTGAGGACGGAGAGGCGGACGCGGCCGCTGAGCACGATATATAGCTCCCGGCCCTCGTCGCCGCGCGCGAAAATCGTGTGACCTGCGGCGAACGTGACCGGTCGAAGTTTTGCGGCAACTGCCTCGCGCGTCGCCTGATCCAGTGTCGCGAATATCTGCGAACTGCCGAGCAGCGCCGGGATATCGAACTGCGAAGACATGCGCGCGTTCCGTGCCAATTGTTGCCGTCCGGCACGCGCTTGCAGGGGCGTGTTGACGATCTTGCTGATTAGATCAAGCTTTGGTGAGATATGCCAGAAGTTATCTCGGGCACGGTGAAAAGGGGCTCGGTCGGTGATGTCCGGCGGCCATCGCGACACGTCGTGCCTATCAGATTTGAGCCACAGCGGGCTCGGCGCTTCGATACGGTCTTGGCCACGCGCGGTGCCAGCACCTACACTGGCGGTGCACCTGATCGACACATCCCACCACTCGGAGAGCCGCCGTGCACTATGACCCCCGATCCGATGACCGCCCGCTGCCTTATGATCCGTTCAAGAGTTGCACCGTGCCACGGCCGATCGGGTGGCTGTCGACCGTGTCCGTCGACGGCGTCCACAACCTCGCGCCGTTCTCGCAGTGGCAGAACCTGACGTTCGATCCGCCACTCGTGATGTTCGCCGCCAACCAGCTCGGTGACGGGCGGCGCAAGGACACCGTCGTCAACGCCGAAACAACCGGCTTTTTCGTTTGGAACATGGCGACCTGGGCGCTGCGCGAGGCGGTCAATATATCGGCCATGGAACTGCCCTCCGAAGAGGACGAGTTCGAACGGGCCGGTGTCACCAAGGCCGACTGCATCGATGCACCCGGCAAGCGGGTCGCGGAAAGCCCGTGCCATTTCGAATGCCGCTACCTGTCGACGCAGCGCTTTCCCGGGCGCAGCGCCGTCGGTGCCGTCGATGTCGTGTTCGGCGAAGTGGTGCGGATCCATGTCAAGGAAGACGTCGTGGCGGCCGACGGCAAGCTCGATATCCCGAAAATCCGGCCGATCGCGCGGATGGGATACTATGACTATACCGTCGTCGACGAGGTCTTCGAAATGCGCGTGCCGGGCGCCTCGCAACGCCAGCTCGACGGCCTCGAAGGGCGCGGCGGGGGCAAGCGCTGAGAAGCGCTAAAGCATGTCGCATCCAATCGGATTCGACATCAAGGCCGCGACCGCGCCCCGGCGCCTCGCGCCGCCCCGGCGGAGGCCCCGAGTTAAGCGAGGGAATAGCCGTGAGCCAAAAGGAAGCTAAAGCGGGGAGCATTTTATGCGACACGCTTTAGCGGATGAACTTCCAGTAGGTGTCCTTCTTGGTGACGAAGCCGTCGCGGAACTCCCAGAGGTCGCAGCCGAGGTAGGCGAACGCGGTGCCGCCTTTTGGCGTGCCGCACACCGTCCACTCGGAAATCGCCTTGGTCTCGTCAACGATCCAGTGGCGCATGTCCTCCCACCGCATGTCGGGGATGTCGGCATAACGGGTCCGCAGGACCTCACCGATCTCCGCCTTGCCGCGACACACACGGCCCTCCGGCGCGTGCGGGCCGCTCGCCATCAGCCAGATGCCGTCATCGGTGAAGTGGGAGAGGATGGCGTCGACGTCGTGGCGGTTGAAACCGTCCTGGATTTCATCGAGCAGAGCGATGGTGATGTCTCGTGTCATAGGCTGTTCCTCCGGTTTGGCAGCCGCGCCGGCCGGCACGGCTCACATGATCAGATGATGTGAGATTTCGCGAATGAGCTTGCGCAGGATCGAGCGCGCGTAATCGTCGTAGTCGTTGGCGGTGATGACGAAGGCGCCGGGGCCGCCAATCACCGTTTCGCGGTAGTACGTGGTGAGGTCCGGTGTTTCGTTGATGATCGCAAGGCCGTTGACGGTGAGGCCGGCGACGACGGCGTCGTCACGGGCAGCCTCGGGCGACTCGTTGACGTTGTTCTTGCCATCGCCCGATATGTCGACGACGCGGCGGTCAGCGGCGTAGGGCGCGGCAAGGGCGATCTCGGTGCCGAACCGGATGATGCCCGAAATGTGCGTGACGCCGAGCGGATAGGCATAACGCCGGCGCATCGCGGCGAGACGATCGGCGAATTCGGCGGCACCGTTGGGGCCGGCGATGACCGTCCACGGAACGGAGATAACCTGTTCGCGAAAGCCGGCCCATTGCACCGCGGTGACGGCAATCCGTTTCTTGTGACCCTGGCTGATCGCTTCGATCACGGAAGGGTGACGGAAGGCGCGGACAAGGCCGGTCTTCTGGAGTTCGTACTCGCGGTCGTTGACGCTGCCGGATACATCGAGGGCGAGCACAAGGATGAGGTCGACCTTGTTCGTCGAGCGGACGCTGTCGGGCGTCGCGAGCAATATCGCCAGGGCGGCGACCGTGATGCTGGCCCACGACCGGGGATCGAGCAGGAGCCAGCGCGCGAGGCGGTGAGGGCGGCGCAGCTTGCTCATGCGGTTCCAATCCATTGCTTGATCGGTGGCAGTGATCATGTGTCAAAGCGGGCGCCTTGCCAAGCGCCGGGTGGCGGAAACCGCTCCGGTGTCGACCATCATGTCAAAGTGGCCATCGATCGAACACCCGAATTGTGTCATTGCGATCGATGTGCTGGGTTGAACGCGCTTAAGTCTCGATCTGGTCGGCCGTGCCGGAGGGAACATGTTCAAAGTGCCAAAGCCATACGGGCGCGAGCGTAGGTCCTTGCACGCAAGGCGACGGTGCTGGGCGCTGGTGGTGGCGGTGTGGGTGGCCGTCTGTTGCAGCTCTGATCACAGCGCACAGGCGGCGCGTCCGGTCGATCTCGTGCTGGTGCTGGCGCTGGATGTATCGAGCAGCGTCGATGCGCAGGAATTCGGCATTCAGAAGACGGGTCTCGTCGAGGCGTTCCGGCATGCCGCTGTCCTGCATGCCATTCGGCGCGGGCGCTACAAGCGCATCGCCGTGACCGCGGTGCAGTGGGCCGGCTATGAGCAGCAGCAGATCATGGTGCCGTGGACGGTTGTCGGCGACAAGACGTCGGCGCTGGTGTTCGCCGCCAACCTGGCGGCGATGCCGCGTGCCTATCCCGATGGGGCGACGCATATTTCGGGGGTCATTCGCTTCTCGACCCGACTGGCCCTGTCCGCACCCTACCAGGCTGTCCGACGGGTGATCGATATCTCCGGCGATGGGATCGACAATGTCAGGGGGCGGCCGCGCGACGCGCGCGACGATGCGCTTGGCGTCGGGATGACGATCAACGGGCTTGCGATCGCCAACGAGTTGCCGGATTTAGTCGACTACTACCGCGCGGAAGTGATCGGCGGGCCGTCGGCGTTCGTGCTGGATGTGCGCGACTACAAGGCGTATCCGCGCGCGATACGCCGCAAGCTGGTGCGCGAGATCGAGACGCGGCTAGTGTTTTAGACCGGCGGGCCAAGGCTATCCGGGAATTGATCTTATTTGGGTGCCCGGCCAACCACCTGGATCATCGAATAGGAAATGGTCATGGTCTCAGGCTTGGCAAGATGGTCGGCAAGGCGCGCGACCAGAGCCTCGAGTTCGCCGGCTTCCATCAGGCCATGCGAGGTGATCGTTTCGGTCATGCTGGCGAGCGTCATCGGCAGATGCAGTGTCATCGGGTCCTGCGCCGTCAGGGCGTGCAGGCAAGGCTTGACGGCCAGCGGCGCCAAGCCTCTGTCGAGGAAGGCGCCGCGCAGGCTCGGCCCCAATTCGGTATCGGCTCCGACGATCTGAAAGGTTCGCTTCATCAGTGCGAGGGCGTGCTCCCAGTCCCGGGTGGTCGGCACGCACTGCATGGTGTGCGTATTGGCCTCCTCGACGAACACCCATCCGTCGGGACGGACGAGTTGCAGCATATGGTCGAGGATACCGAGGCCGTTTTCGATGACGCTGATCGCGAAGCGGCTGTGGACGAGATCGAAGCTTTGCAGTGGCAGGCCGCTGTCGAAGGCGTTCGCTTCGATGAATTCGACATTGGTGAGCTGCTGCTGACGGGCCCACGCGCGTGCGCGTTCCAGCTTGGCAACGTCGAGGTCCGCGCCGATGACATGGCCGGTTGCGCCGACCCATGCGCTGAGAACATCCGTAATCCCGCCGATGCCGCAGCACAGATCGAGAACCCGCCGGCCCGCGCCGTCACCGATCCGGGCAAGCATGGCGCGCGCGTCCTCGCGAAACAGATCGGCCTGGATTTCAAGCCGGGTGAATTCATCCACGGTCGTGGCGATGGGGTATTGCGCCTGGGTCATCTGCAATTCGCTCGATACTGTGCGCTCGAAGGTCATGTCCCGCGTCGCCGAATGGGATGGCAGGCAGGGCGACGTCATGTTCGACTACCTGTGCGGCGCTAGAACTCGTGATCCCGCACGAGGAAAGCCGATGAGCGCGTGTGGTCGATGAAATTGGCTTCGTCTTCGAGCAGCGCCGCGCTCAGTTTCTGCGCCTCGTTCGTGCTCATGGCTGCCATGAGGTCTTCCTCGGATTCGAACCACACTTCCGCGATCCCATCAAATTCTGGCTGCATGCCGCGGGACGTGCGCATCGCGTCATTCAGTTGGCTGTCGATGGTGTGGCCCTGCACGTAGCGCTGCGAGCGCATGGTGGCGGCGTTCTCTTGAAAGAACGGTCCATGCTTGTTCAGCCAGTAGTCCTGGAACTGTTCGCGGGTGATATCCGGGCGCCGATGCAGGCACATGATCAACTTGATCATTTCGCGGCTCTCTCTGTTTTTCATATCTGGCTCAAACGCGGCGAGGCCAGCCTATCAGAATTTTCCGTTGTCGTTCTTCCATTCGCTTTTCGGGGCGACGGCCTCGATGGTATCCCAATGCTCGACAATTCTGCAGTCTGAAATACGGTACAAGTCGTAGAAGGCGGAATGCACACCGTCGCGAAACCCTTCGCTGACGGCGAGCACGAAGTTGCCCTGCGCCAGGACGCGGTGCAGTCGGTCGAACTGGATCTCATGACCAGCGTTCGGGCCTGCGTTCGATGGTGCCTCCAGGGCTTCTCGAAATGCCGCTGCGCCATCCTCGCCATGCGGGTTGTGCTGGATGAGGTCGGTGTCGCCGAAATAGGCCTCGGCCTGGTCGAGTTGGCGGGCGATCAACACGGTTTCGGTGAACGCGCGGACGAGAGCCCGGTTGGCATCGGTACGGTCGGGGTCATCTGTCTCGGTCGGCCCGTCGACCATTGAGCGACCAGCGGCATTGGGGCCGTGTCGCGGCTGGATGTTGTCCCAGTGCTCGACGGCGAGGCCCTGTTCGAAGCGAAACACCTCGAAGCCGATGCGACGCGTCGCGAAGTCGTACTCCGTGTGGGCAAAGACATAATCACCGTCTTGAAACGCGCGCACGATGTTGACGCGCGGATTGGTCTTGGACAGGCGCAGAAACAGCGCCGCGAGACCTGCGCGGCCTTCGTGGGTCTGCGGGTTGTGCTGGATGTATACGTCGGGGTTGATGACGTTCACGGCCGCCGGATCACCGCTTTCGATGCCTTTGAGCAGCGTGTGGACCTTGTCGATGTTGCTTGCGTCCATATCAAGTCGCCTTGCGCTTGCCACGAAATGTCAGCAGCGCCCGCGGGGCGGATCATGTCAAGGGCATTCGCCGACGATCCGGGTTTCGCTGTCGGTGCGCCCGGCGGCTGTCGCGACGATCGAGCTGGCCAGGATCCTGGCGATGAACGTCAGGCCGCGTCCGTTCGGGTGGTAGGCATCTCCCGCGTAGGGGCGCTTGCGTTTTGCAAGGCGCATCCAGCAGTAGCCGATCGGGGAGATGGCCAGGTCATGTTTGTTGGCGGCGCGATGTACCCCCGACGCGATCCAGGAAAACAGCTGGTTGGGGTTGCGCGGTGGGTTCTTGAACCAGCGGCCCCACACGCCGCGCCTGGCATAGAGCGCATGGCGTGCGCCCTGCGGCCACGCCTGCCACAGCAACAGCCTGGACTTGGCCGGCTTGTGCTTTTGAAACCAGTCAACGGCGCGCTGGAAATTGTGGCGCCCGTGCTTTGTCATGAAGGCCGTCGTCGATTCCTGAAGGACGATGACATCCCAGGCGGCCGCCATCAACCGTCTGCGGGTGCCCTTCTTCTTGCGGGACTTGGTGAGGGTCGTACCGATCTTGGCGATCACACCGAGCTTGACCGTTCGATGTGGCTTGTCCGCCCCCTTCAGGTTGCGCATCAGGCGCTTTGTGAAGCCGGGCATGAGAAGGTGGGAGTTGCCGACCAGCAGCACTGAAAGCGGCCTGGCGGTGTCACCGGTGCTCGCCGGCGCTGCAGATGCCGCGATGGTCTGCAGCACCAGCGCTACAACCACCAAGATGTAGACCATGGCATCAGTCCCCGTATCATAGAACGTCGTTCGCCGATCGTCTTGGCACGTTGCGTTGCCGCTGCCTCTACCCCTCCGCCATCGCCAGCAGCACGGTGCCTTCCTCGACCTGGTCGCCCGGGGATGCGAGGAGTTCACCGATGGTGCCATCGCGCGGCGCGGTCAGCGTGTGTTCCATCTTCATCGCCTCCATGACGATGACGGCATCGCCTTTCGAAACGGTGTCGCCGGCGGTGACGCTGACGACCTTGACGAGGCCCGGCATAGGGGCTGCGACGCGATCGGAATCGGCGGCCTCGTCCGAGCCGCCGGCGAGCGGATCGGGCACGGTGAAGGCATGCTGCTCGCCATCCTGGAACAGCGTTATGGCGTCGCCATGGCGGGCCGTGCGGGCCGTGAAGGTGCGCCCGCGCGCCGTCGCACGGATGCTGTCGCCGCTGACGGACTTGATGGTCAACGGCAGCGCGGTGCCGTCCCAGGTGAGCGTGTAGCTGTTGGCTTCGTCCTCGAATTGAACGGTGATGTCGGTCGGGGTGTCGCCCTGCAGCAGCGTGATGGCGGTTTGCGCCGTGTCCCACAGACGCCAGCC
>JBPCVZ010000080.1:0-10394 GCA_051010015.1 Hyphomicrobiaceae bacterium | reverse complement strand
TGGTCGACATCGGGCTTCTGCATCATCTCGAGGAACTGGCGGGCATAGGCCGAGAGGCTCTCGACGTAGCGGCGCTGGCCCTCGGCGTAGATCGTATCGAAGGCGAGCGACGACTTGCCCGAACCCGACAGCCCGGTGAACACGATCAGGCTGTCGCGCGGCACCGTCAGGTCGACGTTCTTGAGGTTATGCTCGCGCGCGCCGCGCACGTGAATGACTTTGCTGTCGTGAGCCATGAGGGTCCTAGGAAGATGGATACCGGGCGAATGAGGCGTGGATGGTCGATGCAACGCGGGCGACCTGAGGCGCAGATAGATACCACCACTATGACCGTATTGTAACGCAACGATCCGCCGATTGGTTCACTGAATGTTCCAGCTATCCACAAGTCTCGCCGCGACGGCCGTCGTCTGCGGTCGAACGGCAACACCCGCGACCGGGCCTGCGCGGCGGAAGCGCCTGGACGTCGTCGATCAATGGTCGCAAATGCAACGATTGCGCTTGGCCGTGGCATGGGGTCAAATTGCCCCTGACGCCCGATACTGCAGCTGGAGGATCATTTGACGCCCAATCATACGCTGTTGTTGCGCTTTGCACTGGTCAATATCGTGGCCCTCGGTCTCATCGGTGCGGCATGGATGCAGGGCTGGCTCGATGGCTTCGGCGAGCGGCGGACCTGGATTATCTCGTTGGCGATATTCGCCGTGTTCGTGTGGGGCCTGGCGCTGACAGCGTTCCGTCTGCTGAACATGAACAAGGCGCTGCGCTCCCTGTCGGCGGGGCAGCGCGGCAAGGGCACGCCCTATAGCGCACTGTTCGAGCGGCTGCATGCGGTGACGACGGACGAGCGTGCGCTGGCGACCAATATGGTCCGCATGGAGATGGGCAACCAGATCGGTGCGATCCGCTACATTGCCAACTCGCTCGTTTTTCTCGGGCTCATTGGCACCGTGATCGGCTTCATCATCGGGCTTTCCGGGATCGACGCGTCGGCGACGACAGACGTCAACAAAATCGCGCCGATGATCACCGAATTGATCAACGGCATGTCGATCGCGCTCTATACGACGTTGCTCGGCGCGGTGCTCAACATCTGGCTCAATGTCAACCTGCGAATCCTGACCGACGGCTCGGTGCGCGTCTTGTCGCTGCTGGTCGAAAAGAGCGGGCGACAAACGGCGACGGTCAGCATGCCATGATGGATCCATTCGACGACGCCTTCGAAGATGATACGACCGGCACGACCTTTCGTGACGTGATCCTGCTCGCGCTGATCGGTTTCGTGGCCATGGTGGTGATGCTGCTGCCGCATATTCACAAGGCCAAGACCGAGGCGGAAGACTACAAGCCGCCGGGCAATGTCATCGTCGAAATGCACTGGCCCGATGACATGCCCTACGACGTCGATTTGTGGGTCAAGGCGCCGGAGCACGAGCCGGTCGGGTTCTGGAACCAGGGCAACAATGTCTTGAACCTGCTGCGCGACGACCTTGGCGAGGGCCGCGACGCGTCGAACCGCAACTACGAGATGATCTTCAGTCGCGGTATTCCTCCGGGCGAATATGTCGTCAACGTGCACATGTACGGGCCGATCCCGAGCGGCATCGAGGTGCCGGTACGGGTCGTCGTGGCCGTGCGCGAAAAGTATGGCACGACACGGCAACTGCTTCAGACCACCGTCAAGCTACGCTATCGCAACCAGGAAGAAACCGCCTATCGTTTCCGGCTGACCTCCGAGGGTGACCTGGTCGAAGGCAGCGTCTCGACGCTTCGTCGCAATTTGATCACGCGGCCGGGGAAGAACAATTAGGACCCGTTTTCTTGAGGAACAGCACATGGATGCCATCTACTACCTGTTCGCCGCGGCGCTGGTCGTGTTCGCCTTCCAGGCGACCATCGCGATCTGGTCCCCGCGCAACATCTGGCTGCGCGTTGCCGCCGTGGCCGCCGTCGCCGTGTTCATGCCGCTGGCCTACGTGACGCTGACGGTCCTATTGAGCCGGCCGAAACCGGTCGACTTCGCCTGGTTCGAACGCCATGCCGACAAGGCGAGCGTCCTCGGTGTCAGTCTCGATGAAGGCAACGCGATCTACCTTTGGCTTTATGTCGAGGGCCACACGATGCCGAGTTACTACGTCCTGCCATGGCGCCAGCAGCAGGCCGAGCAGCTCGAGGATACCTTGCACGCGGCCGTGCAGAACCGGGCCCAGGTCGTTCTCAAAAAGCCGTTCGCGAAGAAGTCACTGCACGAGAAAGGGTCGCTCTCGATTGAAATCATCCCGCCGGCGACCCAGCCCTTGAAACCGCCGCAGGTCCCCGCCCGCGTCTACAATCCGCGCGCTCAGGACATCTGATGCACACCTACGCACCACTCCCGTTGGCTGGAAGACGCGACCCATGAACTGGCTGACATCGCTTTTGCGCGCCGAGAACCGCATCGATCACAGGATCAACGCGCTGATCGACGGTAAGCTCAAGAAAAATTTCATCGTTCACACCATCGACCTGCCGGCCTATCGGTTCGTCGACCTGATGCGCGCCGTCGCCAGCGTCATTGAACCACGCGCAGACGTCACCAAGATCGAGACGCAGCAGCACGAAGGCCTCAATCAAATCGTGCATGACGTCGACACGCACTATGACCGCACGATGCGCACGTCGCCAAAGGTCGCATGGCCGACCGGGCCGAACTCGGAAGCGTACCTGCCGGTCGACACGTTCTGGGTGTGCCCGGCGCCGGGCGCGCCAGACTGCCTGATCGCCCGCCTGACGTTCACCGAATACGCACAGAAGAGCACCATCGAAGTCGCCTGCGGTGACACCGATGCCGGCAAGAAGGTCCTCGACGATATCATCGAAGTGAGCCGCGAGAACTCGATCTACCGCGGTCACAACCTGCACCTCTCCTACGAGTCCGGCAAAAAGGACGAGTACGGCGATGTCGAGAAACCGGAGCGCTTCCAGATCACGTTCTCGACGATCGAGGACGTCACCGACGAGGACATTGTGCTGACCGACGAGCACCTCGAGGTTCTCAAGCGTAACATCATCGACCTCTATACGCGCCGCGACATCCTCGAGGAAAACGGTGTGCCGGCGCGGCGCGGCGTGCTTCTGCACGGGCCGCCCGGCACCGGCAAGACGTTCGCGTGCCGGTTTTTGTGTCACAAGCTCGAGGGCGTGACTTGCTTGTTCGTCACCGGTTCCTCGCTTCTCAACGTCGGGGCGATCTTCTCGTTTGCGCGCCTGTTGCAGCCGGCGGTGCTGTTCCTTGAAGATGTCGACCTGATCTTCGCGACGCGCGAGATCAATCTCTATTCGACGGCGCTCGGCGATCTACTCGACCAGATGGATGGGCTGAGGGCGCGCGAGAACATTTCCGTGGTGCTGACAACCAATGCGATCGATCGCCTCGAAGCCGCGATCAAGGATCGGCCCGGGCGGATTTCACAGTGCATCTACATGGGCGCGCCGGCTCCCGCCCAGCGCCGCCTGTTCCTCGCGCACCAGTTGCGCGATCATAACGCCAAGGACGTCGATATCGAGGAACTGGTGCACGATTCCGATGGCGCGACGCAGGCCTTCCTCAAGGAGTGGACCTATCGGGCCGTCCAGATTGCCTGCGAGCGGCTCGACACTGCTACCGAGAAGGCGGTGCTGCGAAATGAAGACTTTTCAGTTGCCCTCAAGGAGATGAGCCGCTTCCTGGATGGTTCGGACGGCAAGATCATCGGCTTCACGCAGGGCAGGTGACGGGCGTCGGCGACTGCGCGATCAGATGGTCGCGGGCTGCCCCGTTGCCCAGTCAGTACCTTCGTACCAGTGCGCCATGAGGCGTTCGGAATAGGCGACGAGGTTGTCGTACCCCCGGAACGTATCGAGCATCGCGCCGGTAAAGAGCGGTGTCAGGCCGGCGGTGACGAACGAATGCACGACGGCGTCGGCGCCGGTCAGCGTGTCGCCCATGAAGTACGGCTTGTCGCCGAGATGAACGGACAGTGCCTCGAAGTCACGCCGTGCGAATTCGAGGATCTCAGCGTCCGTGTGCCGGCCGATGCCCTGACCGTGCAGGGACCGTTTGATGTCACGGCGGACCATGGCGACGACGAGGGGCCGCATCAGGCCCGGCACGATATCAAAGAACTGACGGGGACCTTTGTTGAAATTTTCGTCCTTCACCCAGCGCTCATGCAATGCGCAGAAATAGAGGTGTTCCTCGCACATCTTCTCGAACGCCCAGGCGGTCGCTTTTTCGACGGGCGTCAGGCCGAGATAGAAATCGATGCCGTAGGTCTCTTCGAGATAGAACCGGAATAGCGTGGAATCGCCGATCGGTTTACCGTCTTCGGTGATGTACGGCATTTTCTGCTTGGGGGCCTTGCGCGGGTCGCCGGGCTCGAAACGGTGCTCGCGGCCTGACATCTTGAGCAGTGCCATGCCCTTCATGACGAACGGGCTGGGATCAGGTTCGCCGAACTTCGGGCCAAACGTCTTCATGACAATCATGTCCGCATCCTCCGCCCAATGCCGGTCAGCGGGATGGGAGACCGGTTCCGGGTTATCCTACTTCCAGGCGCTCGAGTCGGTCGTCGCGACGTGGGTGTCGTCTTCCTGGTGGCGCCGTTCGAACTCAAGAAAATCATAATAACCGCATCGCTTTTCGGCCGGAAACGCGCGGCAGATGTCGGGGCGGGCCTCGTAGACGGTACAGCGCCGCTCCTCGGTGTCGAAGAACTGACAGATGCGCCCGAAATGCTCGTCCTTCTTGCGCTTCATGATCCGCTTGTGACCGTGATCGTTGCGCGTGAACTTGGCTTCCGTCTTCTCCAACGTCATATCGAAGTGATCGGCCAGTCGCGCGACATCCTTTTTCTTGAGGGCGATGACGGGATAGGAGCAGCAGTAGCCGGGACACTTGAGACAATCATATGCGGCCATCAATTGCGTTTCCTGATCAAAGCTCTGTGTAGGGATATTGCGCCGGTGATGCGGCGTTCCAGCCGCTTATAAACGTAAAGGTCGCCGCCCGACCAGACAAACTGTGACGTGAAACCGCAATCGCTGGTGGAGAAATAAGCGGAGAGCAGATCAAATATTTGTCACCGCACCCTTGTCGCTGAACGTCGTCAACGCTACGCCAGAGGCAGCACCCGGCAAAACGATCTAGGAGACGCCCAGTGACCGCATTTGATCTCAGGAACCATGTCGCACTTGTCACCGGGGGCAACGGTGGCATCGGACTTGGCATGGCGCGCGGCCTTGCCGAGGCCGGGGCATCAATCGCGATCGCGGCACGCAATATGGAAAAGTCGGAAGCGGCTGCGGAGACATTGCGCAAGATTGGTGCGGACGTCATTACCGTCTCCGTTGATGTCTCATCCGAGCAATCGGTGAAGGACATGGTATCAGCAACTCTCGACAAGTTCGGGCGGGTCGATAGCTTGATCGCCAACGCCGGCGTCAATGATCGCAAACCACCGCAGGATTATTCGGCAGAAACCTGGAACTGGATCGTCGAAACGAACCTGTCGGGACCGTTTTATTGCGCGCAGGCCGTCTACCCGGCGATGAAGGCACAAGGCAGAGGCAAGATCATTACGATCGGCTCGATGGCCTCGATCTTCGGGTTGCCGTTCGCCGCCCCCTACGCGGCGACCAAAGGCGGTGTCGTGCAGTTGAGCCGGGTCCTGGCAACGGCCTGGGCCAGCGACAATATCCAGGTCAATGCGATCTTACCCGGTTGGATCGACACGGAGTTGACGCGCAGTGCGCGCAGCCAGGTCGGTGGCCTGCATGATCGGGTCGAAGCCCGCACGCCAGCCGCACGATGGGGCAACCCCGAGGATTTTGCCGGTATCGCCGTCTTTCTCGCAAGCCCCGCATCGGATTTCGTTACGGGCACCGCGATCCCCGTCGACGGCGGCTACTCCGTGATGGGCGGCTAATACTGCCCGGCGATGGCGTTGAGCGACACGAAAAGCGCAACAATCTCGCATCCACAATCCCGAAACGTGCCAAAAAGAATACGCCCATAAGCACTTTTTTAACCGACCGACATCGATACTGGAGCCTCGTTATACATCCAGACCCGTGACGCCTAACCGACCTGGAGGGCGTCGCGGTCGAAATGAGCAGGCCGATGTCCGCAATGAACCAGTTGACAACCCGCCCTGAGCACATCAAAGGCGCCACGAATATCTCGGAAGTGCGCCGCTACAAGCGCGTTGACCTGACACTGCTCGGCCGCTATCTGCGGCGCATCACGCGCGAGGAATTCACCTGTCGGCTCAGCGACATCTCGATCGGCGGCGCCGGGCTCTATGCCGAAGCCGCGCCACAGGTCGGTGAAACAATCGTCGTCTATTTCGACGAACTCGGTGGTCTGGAAGGGGAGGTGGTGCGCTCCGAGGCGGGTAATTTCGCCATCAACTTCACGGCATCACACCGCCGCCGGCAAAAACTCGCCGCCCAAATCACCTGGCTCATAAACCGTCATGAACTCGCCCTCGCCGACCAAAGGCGCGCCGGCCACGAACGCATCGCACTTGCCCGCAAGCCAGTAGAGATCAAGCTCGAAGACGGCTCTTCTGTCGACCACAACGTGCTCGACGTTTCGATTTCCGGCGCCTCCATCGACATGCCAACGCGCCCCGCGATCGGCACCACGCTCACTGTCGGCAAACTGCCTGCAAAGGTCGTACGTCATCACAACCACGGTGTCGGCGTCGAGTTCATCACGTCGCATCACTTCGACTTCATCCGCGAGGAGTTCGGCTGATCCCGCAGCCGCCGTCGCGTGTCACCGCCTCATGAACCAAAACGCAAAAAACATCAGGATAAGTTCCCTTTCAAATCCAAATCATCCCAGAATTTCCGCAATTGCATCGAACATTGATGCTGCGTCCGTTGACGCAGACGTGCGGAGCCCTGGTCTACAGTCCTCTTGCGTCGCCCGGAGTTTGCGAATGTCGTATATGCGTTTGATCCTCTCTTTGAGTGTTGCTGCGTTTGCAGCAACCAGCATGGCCCAAGCCAATCCGCTGAAACCGCGCAAGGCGAGCTTCATGCGCGTTCACGGCCAGGCCCTGCCGCCATTCGGATTTGTCAATTTTTGCCGCCGTTATCGCTCTGACTGCGAACAAGGCGATGCTGTTTCCTTTACCCGCTTCAATGCCACTGCAGCGCGACTGCAGGAACTCGATACCGTCAACCGGGATACCAATGCACGGATCCAGCCGGTAACGGACCTCGAGCTCTACGGGCGCGAAGAATACTGGACGTATCCCGTCAATCGCGGCGACTGCGAGGATTACGTCGTCTTGAAACGGCGTATCCTGATTGCCCGCGGCTGGCCGCCCAGCGCGCTGTTGATCACCGTGGTGCGGGATGAGTTGGGCGACGGCCATGCCGTCCTGACGGTGCGCACCAAGCAGGGCGACTTCGTCCTCGACAACAAGAACGATGTCGTCAAGTTGTGGGGGCAGACGCCGTATCAGTACTTGATGCGGCAGTCGTATCTCAATCCAACATTGTGGATGGCGCTCGACCCCGGCGTGCAGTACCGCTCGGGCGCAATCGCAACGACGACTACGGATTAGTTTTCCCAGATACGAACCGATCGCGAGGTTCTACCTGTCATCTCTGCTTGAAGAACGCAGCGTTATTCAGGCTGAGCGGCCATACCGGCCTTAAAGCGCCGCCAGTTGCGTTGGTAGCCGGCAACGCTGCGCTGGATGTTGGCGATATCATCGTCGGTGATTTCGCGAACCACCTTGCCGGGCGTCCCCATGACGAGCGAACGCGGCGGGATGACCTTACCTTCCGGAATGAGCGCGCCGGCGCCGATCAGGCACTCTTCTCCGATCACCGCGCCATTGAGGACGATGGCGCCGATGCCGATCAGGCTGCCGGTCTTGATCGTACAACCGTGCAGCATCACCATGTGGCCGATCGTGCAATTCGGCTCGATGTGCATCGGATAGCCCGGGTCGGTGTGCAGGACGCAGCCTTCCTGGATATTGGAGCCGGCACCAAGGCGGATTTCCTCGTTGTCACCGCGTAGCACGCAGTTGAACCAGATGCTCGACTCCTCCTCCATTATGACGTTGCCGATAACCGTCGCATTGGGTGCGACCCAGTAGTTGCCGCTTGCCGGCGTCTTGACTTGAACTCCATCCAGCGATGCCAGCGTCATGGTGCAAAATTCCTGCATTTTCGTGTGTCATGGGCGGCGGCGCAGCCAGTGTCCCGCGCGGTGGCGCGCGGCTCTAGGCTTCATCGAGATCGATGTCGAGAATCGCCATCTGGAACTGATAACTGACCTCGCCATCTTCCTCTTCGAGATAGAGCGGCGCGATGAACTCATCTCCGATCATCACCTCGGCCATGTCGGCCTTTTTGGGATGACTGACAACTCGTAGGTTCTCGGTGCCGAACAGCTTGCGCAAATAGCGCTCAAGACGCGGCGCATCGTCTTTCATGCTCAATGGAGATCTCCCGGAAGTAACTGAGACCCGCGTGATACCCCGGAATGACGGCAAAGGCCAACGGCGAAGCAGCGCAGGCCACAAAATGCGCCGGCCGACCCCTCGCGTGGGTGCATTTACCCGGTCTAGAACCGCTGCTCCATCGAGCGGGCCGGTTCCGGACAGCCGGCATCGCCAATGATCGTGGCTGGCACACCCGCGACCGTCTTGCACGGTGGCACATCCTTCAAGACGACGCTGCCGGCTGCCACCCGCGAGCATTCACCTATGCGGATATTGCCAAGCACCTTGGCACCGGCCCCGATCAGGACATTGTTGCCGATCTTGGGATGTCGGTCGCCGCCGGCCTTGCCGGTGCCGCCAAGTGTTACACCATGCAATATGGAGACATTGTCGCCGATCTCGCTGGTCTCGCCGAATACCAAGCCATGGGCATGGTCCAACATGATACCAACGCCAATTCGCGCCGCCGGATGGATATCGACGGAAAACACGCGCGATGCCTGGCTTTGCAGGTAAAACGCGAAGTCCTTGCGCCCGTCGTTCCAAAGCGCGTGGGCGAAACGGTGCGTCACGAGCGCATGGAATCCCTTGAAATAGAGCAGCGGCTCGATATAGCGGCTGCAAGCGGGGTCCCGGTCGTAAACGGCGGACAAGTCCGCCCGGAACACCTCTCCAAATTCAGGCTGTTCCTCCATCACCTCATTGAAGATCTGCCGTAACAGGCCGGCATCCACCTCGGAATGCTCCAGCCGGTGCACCAGCCTATGGCAAATCGCGTCCTCAAGCCGTTCGTGGCTTAGAATCGTCGCGTAAATGAAGCTCGCCAACGCCGGCTCGGAGGCCGCGAGATCGCCGGCTTCCTGGCGGACCTGAACCCATATGGGATCGACGCTTTTGAGGTTCGTGCGAGTGCTAGTCCGAGTCTGGGGCATCGCATCCTCCCTTGGCTATTTGTCCGGGAATATGGACTTATGCACCCTATCATATATGTCAATGCATTGGACGCGAAGGCGGGCCCGCGTCGTTAACGCGAGGCCGACCACTCAAAGCGCCATTACATCGTAGCCAAGAGCAGAGAACACCGCGTGCAGAAGAAAAACGCATCCCCCGATGGCCACATCGAAGTCCTCCGCGAGGGTCCACTTCTCTGGATTATCCTCGATAATCAGGAGCGCATGAACGCGCTCAATAAGACCATGTGGGCGGCGCTGCCCGGATGCATCGGTGAGGCCGAACAGGATGAGGCGGTACGCGTCGTCGTGATACGGGGCGCCGGGGCCAAGGCCTTTTCAGCGGGCGCCGACATCTCGGAATTCGATAACGAGCGTACCGGGGAGAGCGCCAAGGCCTATGACGCACTCAATCAGGGCGCCTTCGAGTCGGTGCGCCATTGCCGAAAGCCGACCATCGCGATGATTTCGGGGTTTTGCATGGGGGGCGGCCTGGAATTGGCGCTTTGCTGCGATATGCGGCTCACGGCGCAAGACTCTCAATTCGCCATTCCCGCTGCAAAGCTTGGTATCGGCTACAATCCCCGTTGGTTTGCGCCTTTGCTGGCGGCGGTCTCGCCGGCTTTCGCCAAAGAGATGCTGTTTACGGGAAAGCGATATGGGGCGGACGAGGCTTTTGCCGCGGGTCTCGTAAGCCGCATCGTCGAGAAATCGAAACTGGAGTCCGAGACAAGCGCTCTCGCCGGGGCAATCGCGGAAAATGCGCCGCTGCCGATCTATGCCGCAAAACGGGCGATCGACGCTCATTTGCGGGGGCCGGACGACGCCGAGTTGGTCAACTTGGATGCCATGGTGGAAGCCTGCTTCGAAAGCGCCGATTATGCCGAGGGCCGTGCCGCCTTCATCGCCAAACGCAAACCGAAATTCACCGGCAAATAGCCTAGCTGTGTTGCTC
>JBPCVZ010000079.1:0-9447 GCA_051010015.1 Hyphomicrobiaceae bacterium | reverse complement strand
TCGCCGACAGGGTCGAAACGCAGCACGACGCGGAAATCGAAGCCAAGTTCCCACAGCACATGGGCTCAGGTGTCGATATCACGATGAAGGATGGCAGCGTGCGCTCGCAAACGCTGCTCGACAGCGTCGGCACGCCCGCTCGTCCGATGGATAAACAACAGGTGATGGCGAAGGGCGCCGGGCTCGTGGCAAGTGCGGCGCCGGCGTTTGATGCCGAGGCTGCAATGCGCGTGATCGAGGCTCTAAAGACCAGCACCACCGTGACAGCGCTCGGAGAACTTCAGCAACCAGCCGCGGCGTTGCGTCAACTAGGTTGACGCTTGGCGCCTGATCAAACGCCAATCAGGAGATGATCACCGATGACAGCAGCAGAGGCCTGGACTGGGACTTACGAGGAACTTCCGCTTGATGCGCGCGAAGAAAGCACACAACTTATCGACGGTGCGGCAATCGATGCGTTTGCACACGCCATCAAGAGTTACAATCCGATCCACATGGACGGCGCCTGGGCGAGGGCCAATACCCAGTTTCCAGACCGGATTGCACATGGCGTGATGACAACGGCGTTGATGTCGCAACCGCTGGTCCAGTTCTGCGAACGCTTCAAGATTCGCACCGCTTTGCTCTCTTCGTCATCGAAGTATGTCCGCCCCGTCATCGTAGGCGATACGATTACGACAGCTATTCGCCTTGCCGAGAAAATTGATGCCCGCAAGCGCATCCGGTTTGAGGTGGAGTCCAAGAACCAACACGGCGAAGTCGTCATGCTTGGCGAGATGCTTGAGCAGGCGCTCTAAACCAGCAAACTGCTTAACGGTGATCACTCAAACTAGTTGATCTCATCAATCGCGTGTTACGCTCCAGTGCGGCTGCCATTTGATAGTGGCGACCTTTACCAGTAGTCACATTGGTTGGGATTCGTACGGCGCGCCATCGGCGTTGTTGGGCAGTCCGGCCAGTGCTCACTCTACGGCTATACCCATGAATGAAACCGCACCGGCGCGAGATTTTTCACTTCGTAAGCGCGCCTTTGAAATACTCGAACACAGCCGTCGACGAGATGTCTCATCTCGTATTCTTGATGTCCTGCTTATTGTTCTCATTCTCGGCAACGTTTTAGTCGTCATTGCGCAATCCGTGCCAGATATCGCCGCCCGGTACGGATCGGCGCTCTTCGTTTTCGACCGTTTTTGTGTGCTTGTTTTCGCGCTCGAATATGCTGCACGCATTTGGGTCGCCCCTGAACATCCTATGCTGAGCCATGAGCGGGAGACGGTCTCACGGCTTCGCTTCGCCGCGTCGCCGTTAATGATAATCGATGCGCTTGCACTCGCACCTTGGGTGCTTGAACTTCTTTATCCCGGTAGCGTCCTGATACCGCTGACACGGCTCGTGCGATTGCTCAAGCTCGCTCGCTATTCACCTGCGATTGCTACGATTGGCAGAGTTGTCGTCTCCGAGCGTCGGGCTTTGCTTGCTTGCGTTGTCATTATCAGCGGCGTGCTGCTCACATGCGCGGCGGTCATTCTGGCGGTCGAAGGCGGTGACCAGCCAGATAGGCTCGGCGATATGTCGAAGACGATCTGGTGGTCCGCCGCCATGCTGGCCAAGATTGGCGGGGCTGAAACCGAGCCCATTACGGCTCTCGGCAGGATCGTTGCCGCCATCACGGTGATGTTGGGGATCTTCTGTTTTGCGCTTCCAGTCGCGATTATCGGCCGAGGCTTCTACGAAGAAATCAGGCGTCGTGACTTCGTGGTGACTTTTGCAATGGTCGCGAGAGTGCCGCTCTTTTCGAAGCTCGATGCAGCGTCGATAGCGGATCTCGTGAGTATGTTGCGATCTCGCACTGTTTCCGCCGGTACGGTGATCGTCCGGCAAGGAGATCCCGGCGATGCGATGTATTTCATCGCGAGTGGCATGGTCCAGGCCTCGAACGAGAAGCAAACAAACCGGATTTCGGAAGGCAACTACTTTGGTGAAGTGGCTCTCCTCACCCGCGGCACTAGGACAGCAACAGTCCAGGCGCTGACTTCGACAGATCTTCTGGTGCTCGAGGTCGATGATTTTCTACGACTGTTGAACAGGTTCCCGGAAGTGAAGCAGCAGGTCGAGGCTGTTGCGGAGGAGAGGCAATTGCGGTGATTCTCGTGGGAGCGGGCTTTAACCCGCACCCGCAAATCAGGGACATCAAGGGGAACGGAACGCATTAGTCCGTTGCGGGTTTTCCGCCAGTGCCTTTATGGTCTGCGTAGAATAGCCGCCTGGAGCATGCAGTGGGGCAATGACACGTGCTCTGGTGCGGGTGGTTGATCGATTGTCTCTCCTCTCAGACAGAATTGTCTCCAATTAAAGGCTCGCGGCTCTAAGCGCCACCGTGTCATTTGTCCTGGCGCCACAGAATGGCGGGCCATTTTTGCATGGCGAGATCGCACGTCGCATCCGTGCCGAATTGTTCGGCGTGGCGCTCCATCTCCTGCCAGCCTCTGTTGAAGGCCGGACCGCCTTCGTTTTCCGTGATCTGGCGGATACGGTCGAAGCGACCCGCCTCCTGCAAGAAGTACCAATAGCGCCGGCCGCGATGAATGCCGGGGCAGGTGCCGATGCTCCACTCCCAGTTGCCGTGCCGGTGCATGACCGTTTCCTGGATCGCGGTGAGGGCGTGAGCAGCTGGTGCGAGGGCAACTGTGAGTGCCGTGATCGCAAGAAATCTATAGAGAAACATGACGCGCACCTTTTACTCGTTCGGTCTCACGATTGAGGCCCCGGTGGTGAGGATCGACCTGGTCGGCGCAATAAATCGATGCCGACTCTGCCGAACGAGCATGAATCGCAGGTGCTTAAGAATTCGTTGCGTGGCGCCGCTCTCGATCAATTTGTCGCTTGCCGAAAAAAAGCGGCGCCCGAACACCGGGCGCCGCGCTTTCTTAAGATTGCTGCCGACCTGAAGGCTAGGCGAGATCGAAGCGATCCAGGTTCATGACTTTGGCAAAGGCCGCAACAAAGTCGCTGACAAATTTGTCGCCGGCGTCATCGGAGCCGTAGATTTCCGCCAGGGCACGCAATTCCGAATTCGAACCGAATACGAGATCAGCGCGGGTGGCCGTCCACTTGACGGCGCCGGTCTTGCGGTCCTTGCCCTCGAACGCGTCCTTCGACGACGCTTCCCAGACCGTACCCATGTCGAGCAGATTGACGAAGAAGTCATTCGTCAGCGTCTCTGGCGACTTCGTGAAGACACCGTGACTGGAGCCATCGCCATTGGCGTTCAATGCGCGAAGGCCGCCAACCAGGGCGGTCATCTCCGGCGCCGTGAGCGTCAGGAACTCCGCGCGCTCGACGAGCAGCTCTTCAGGAGCGCGCTCGTGCCCGCTTGCGAGATAGTTGCGGAAGCCATCGTGGGTTGGCTCAAGCACCGCGAACGACTCGACATCGGTTTGATCCTGCGCGGCGTCCGTGCGGCCCGGCGAGAACGGTACCTGCACGTCATGTCCGGCGGCCTTGGCCGCCTTCTCGACAGCCGCGCAACCACCAAGCACGATGAGATCAGCAAGCGAAACCGACTTGCCACCGCTGTTGAACGCGCTCTGCACGCCTTCGATCGCCTGGAGTGCCTTGCCCAGCTCAGCCGGATTGTTGGCCGCCCAGTTCTTTTGCGGCTCGAGGCGAATGCGCGCGCCATTGGCGCCGCCACGTTTGTCGGTGCCACGGAAGCTCGCAGCGGACGCCCAGGCGGTGCGGACCAATTGTGAGACGCTGAGGCCGCAGTCGAGCAGCTTGCCCTTGAGGTCGGCGACGTCCTTGTCGTCGATCACCGGACCCGAAACCTCCGGCACCGGATCCTGCCAGATCTGCGGTTCCTTCGGCACGAGCGGGCCAAGGCAGCGTGACACCGGACCCATGTCGCGATGCAGCAGTTTGTACCAGGCCTTGGCAAAGGCATCGGCGAATTCGGCCGGGTTCTCGTGATAGCGTTTTGAGATCGGCCCGTAGATTGGATCCATCTTCATGGCCATGTCCGCCGTCGTCATCATCAGCGGCACGGTTTTCGAGGAATCGCCGGCGTCGGGTGCCATCGCGGCTTTGGAGGCAGCGGTCGGTGTCCACTGGTTGGCACCGGCGGGGCTCTTCGTTAGTTCCCAATCGTAGCCGAGCAGTGCGTCGAAATAACCATTGTCCCACTTGGTCGGGTTGGTTGTCCAAGGGCCCTCGATGCCGCTGGTGATCGCGTCGCTGAGAACGCCAGTGCCGTAGCTCTGCTTCCAGCCAAGGCCTTGCTCCTCGATGCCGGCGCCTTCCGGTTCGCGGCCGACATATTTGCCCGGGTCTGCCGCGCCGTGGGCTTTGCCGAAGGTGTGACCACCGGCCGTGAGGGCAACGGTTTCCTCGTCGTTCATCGCCATGCGCGCGAATGTATCGCGGATGTCACGACCTGAGGCGAGCGGATCGGGGTTGCCGTTCGGGCCTTCCGGGTTGACATAGATCAGGCCCATTTGCACCGCGCCGAGCGGATCGGCGAGTTCACGGTCGCCACTGTAGCGCTCATCACCCAGCCAGGTCGTCTCAGGTCCCCAATAGACGTCATCGGGCTGCCAGCGATCTGCCCGACCACCGGCGAAGCCGAAGGTCTTCAGGCCCATCGTGTCGAGCGCGCGATTGCCAGCGAGAACCAACAGATCGGCCCATGAGATTTTGCGACCGTATTTCTGTTTGATCGGCCAGAGCAGGCGGCGCGCCTTGTCGAGATTGCCGTTGTCGGGCCAGCTGTTAAGTGGTGCAAAGCGCTGCATGCCGGTGCCGCCGCCACCGCGGCCGTCATGAATGCGGTAGGTGCCGGCGGCATGCCACGTCATACGGATGAAGAACGGACCGTAGTGGCCATAGTCGGCAGGCCACCAGTCTTGAGAGTCCGTCATCAGGGCGTCGACGTCTTTGATCAATGCGTCGAGGTCGAGGCTCTTGAATTCCTCTGCATAGTTGAACGCTTCGCCCATCGGGTCGGCGAGCGGAGAATTCTGTTGAAGCACCTTGAGGTTCAGTTGGTTCGGCCACCAGTGCTGGTTCGATGTGGCTGCACTGGCCTTGTAGGCCTGCGCGCCGCCCATTACGGGGCATCTGCTTTCACCGTCCATGTTCTCTCCCATTAAGTTGTCTGCTTCGTCGGATAAACACCGCTTATCGGTCTAGTGGGTCTTTGGCATAAGAACCAATCGTATTATGTTTATCTGACGATAAGAAAAAATGATATTTGGGGCAGGCTGACGACCATGATTTCGCTCAAGCAGTTGCGCTACTTTACGGCCGTTGCCCGGTTCGATCATTTTGGCAAAGCGGCTGAATATTGCAACGTGACACAGCCGGCGCTGTCCATGCAGGTGCGTGAACTTGAAAGCGGTCTGGGACTGAAGTTATTCGAGCGTCGCCAGCACGGTGCACAGCTCACCAATGTCGGCGAAGAGGTCCTCGCACGGGCGCAGCAGATCCTAGCAGCGGTGCGTGATCTAGATGATTTCGCGCATCATCGCGGCGAGGTGCTGACAGGACGGTTACGCCTCGGCGTGATCCCGTCGCTCGCGCCCTACATATTGCCGCCGTTGCTACCGCTGCTGCGCGACAAGTATCGCGATCTTGATTTGCGAATTCGAGAGACGCAGACCGCAACGCTTGTCGAGGAGCTGATCGACGGCCAGCTGGACGTGTTGTTACTCGCGTTACCAATCGAGCATGCCGAGATCACAACCGCAGATTTGTTCGAAGATCGCTTCTTGTTGGCCGCACCGGCGGACTGGCGGGGCGCAAACGACCAGATGAAATCATCAAGAGGTGGCAAGCGCGCGCATCGCGAGACGCTGGCCAGCCCGGAGCTCTTGGAAGGCGGCCGCCTGTTGTTGCTTGAAGAAGGGCACTGTCTACGCGATCAGGCGTTGGCGTTCTGCCAGCTGCGTCAGATCGACAATCTGGACACGTTTGGTGCGTCGAGTCTTTCGACGATCGTGCAGATGGTCGCGAACGGCATGGGGCTGACATTGCTGCCTGAAATCAGCCTCGGTGTCGAGGCGCGGCACGGCGGCATCCAGGTGATGAAGTTCGAGGCGCCGCAACCGAGCCGAACCGTCGGCCTGGCCTGGCGTGCCAGCTCGCCGCGCGCACGTGACTTCGAAGCTCTGGGTGCGCTGATATGTAAGGCCGCGCCGGACGAACGCGATCGAAGAGCTTGAAGTCGGTTGGGCAGGCGGTCGATGGCATGTGGTTGCGCCAAAGCAAGCAGCCGGCGTGAAGGCGATCAGCTGGACATCATTCGCAGTATTTGCGCCGGCGCCGTGGGAACATGTCGAAATGGAAGTGGTTGCGATGTGCCTCATTGGCTTCGGGACCGAGTGTCGTGCCGAAAATGCGGCAGGCAGTACGATGAATGCCGCGCAAAAACAACGCCAGCGGTTTGGATGCCGGTGGTTTGGGGCCACCAAGGCGGAATGGCGGTTGCTTGAAACCGGGGTCGCGTTTGGTGCGGGGCTTATGGAGGCTGGCGCGCCACCTGACCGCCCTGCGCAGCGGGCGCCGCGTCGGTAGTGGAGGCGTGATCCGCTGCAATGACGGCGTCTGCCCGGTTCTTTGCCGCAAGGTCGGCAAGGTGACGTCCTTGACCGGTCGTTCGACGTTTCGGTGTTGCCGAGTGCTCTGCAAGCGGCGCGGACCAGGGCGCGTGGCGGAGTCCTTTTTTGGCTTGATGCGGACAGCCGGTAATGGTGACTTGGTGGCACCGGCAGGTTGTTGCGACGGTGCGGCTGCATGCGCGGAACCGGCAGCGGCAATCTCCGCAGCCTGCCTCTGCTTGGCGAGCGCAGCGGCTTTGGCGATGTCGCGCCGGGTCAGACCCCAGTGCTCAAGGACACTCACACGGCGACCGTCGGATAATCGAAACCCGCCAATATCAAGGGCATTTGCAAACGCATGCTCGCTCATGCGGGCGCCTTTGCGGCCGTAGCGCGTGCGGCACGAATAGGAACTCATGATCGACACGCTGGCGACGCGGGCCTCCAAACGTTTGGCAGCAGCCGGCTGCAACGCGGTGTCGATCCAGCGTTTCAGCGGTTTCAGCATGCGGCAGGACACGGTTGGCGCGGGAAGGAACTTGACCGGGTGTTTTTGGCCGATGCTGACCAGACGAACCGGGGCGGGGGCGCCGCAACGGCCGTTTTTGACGGGGGGCAAGGGCTCCAGCACCGCCGACATCGACTTGAGTGCTTCCTGACAGATGCGTTTGGCATCAGCGATCTCGCTCTCGCTCCAGATATCGGGCGTTGGTGACGCTTTGCTCTTGTCGAGCCCCGATGACGCACCGGCCGCGGACGGCGCTTTCGGAGCAGGTACGGGAAGTGGAACGACGCGCGACTGGGCGACGACAGCAGATGCAATTGTGCCGCTCAGCGCTAACACGATCGCCAGCGCCGCGCCGTGCCGCCGCGTCCGTCGGTTGACGGGCCGCCTGCACCAGCGCGGGTTACTAGTTTCGGATCGTGTCATGCGCTATCAATCATCCCGCTCAACGCCGCCTACGCTACGGATCGCGATTGCCGATCGCCGAAGAAGTAGCGGCGGATGTATCGCATTGAGTACATGTCCAGCTAAGTTGAGACTGCGAATCTTGTTTGTTTAATGGACAGTGCCGGTGGAACAATACCTGGTTGTCGAAAAACGTGGGGCTGTCGCCGAAATCACGCTCAATCGACCGCGTGCGCTCAATGCACTTAACGATGAGATGCGCGACGCCATTCTGGGATTGCTGCCAGAGTTCGCTGGCGATCCAGAGACGTATGCAGTGATCATGCGCTCCAACAGTCCGCGCGCTTTCTGCGCCGGCGGCGATGTCCGTGAATTGACCGCACTGGCGGCACGCGGACCGGAACTGGCGGCAGCGTCGGTCGGCAACGAATACTTCATGAACTGGGCGCTCGATTGCTTCACCAAGCCGATCGTCTCGCTGATCGACGGCATGGTGATGGGGTCGGGTGCCGGCCTCGTATTGTATGGGACCCACCGCGTTGCCGGCGAAGGGTTCTCGTTCGCGATGCCGGAAACGGCGATCGGGCTGTTTCCCGACGTTGGCGTCTGCCATGCGCTTGCCCGGATGCCGAACAACGTCGGTCGATACCTCGGGTTGACGGGGCGCACGATTGGGCGGGCGTCGGCCTATCAACTGGGGCTCGTCACGCACTGCATCGCCGCTGGTGAATTTGCGGAGATTACGGCAGGATTGGCGGCGGCCGACACGGTTGACCCGATCCTGGACGGCCTGCACCGCGATCCGCAAACCGACGAGAATGACCGTTCGCTGGCCGGGCGGGAAGCACTGATCGACGACGTGTTCGGGCGCGCAAGCCTGCCCGAAATCTTCGAGGCGCTGCGGCAAAAGGCCGGCGAGAAAGGCGCCGATGCAACCTGGTGCGCAGGTGTCCTGAGTGACCTCGAGAAGCGCTCGCCGCTGTCGTTGTATGTCACGTTGCGCCATCTCGATCAGTGTCGCGAGCGGACGTTGCGCGAGGTGCTGATCCATGACTACCGGCTTGCCCTCAGGTTCCTGCGCGAAAAGGACCTGCACGAAGGCGTGCGCGCGGTGCTGATCGATAAAGACGGCCAGCCAAAGTGGCAACATGCCTCGATAAATGAGGTGGGTGCGGAAGAAATTGAAACTTATTTTACGAAGCCGGAGGTGGCGGACCTGGTGCTGCCCGATCGCGAGAAAATGCAGGAAGCACGGGGCCAGGGCGCGGTTTTTGAGCGATAAATTGCCTCCACAACCATTGACGAAAGCTTGTAGAAACCCCGCGTTACTATTCTTTTACTATACCTATTAGCGTAACGTTTAATCAGCTTTGTTTAGATTGCGATCAAGGCCGGTAATGAACGACCACAGAATGTCGTCGCCCGGCAATGAGGCAGCTTAGACATGAGGCATAGCGATGAGTACTGCGTTGGACTTAGCCCCGTTTGGCGGGCAAGAGCCAGATACGTTCCGGGGTGAATATCAACAGGCCCTGCGGTTGATCGAGCGGTTGCACCGGCTCCTGCTTGACGTCATCAAGGATGAGTTCGACCGCAACGGCGGTGCCGATCTCAACAGCGTCCAGGCGCTGCTGCTGTTCAATATCGGCGACGCGGAACTGACCGCCGGCGAGTTGAAGAGCCGCGGCTACTATCTGGGCTCGAATGTTTCCTACAATCTGAAGAAGCTGGTTGATACCGGCTATATCAATCACGAGCGTTCCACCACAGACCGCCGTTCGGTTCGCGTCAGCCTGACCGACAAGGGCAAGGATGTCTGTGAAATCGTCGACGCTCTTTACGATCGGCAGCTCGGATCCGTCAAACAGGTTGGTGGGCTCGCCGAGGACGATCTGGATGGTCTCAATCAGTCGCTCGTTCGGCTGGAACGTTTCTGGGCCGACC
>JBPCVZ010000078.1:0-10988 GCA_051010015.1 Hyphomicrobiaceae bacterium | reverse complement strand
GATGCCCGCCTGACAATGATGATCGGCTTCGCCATCCAGGCCTATGGCGGCTATAACATGATGCAGTTCGATCTCAACGTCAGCCCGTTCCTGCTCTCGCTCAATACCGTCATTCAGGGCATCGGTGTCGGGCTCGCCTGGGTGCCGATCACGGTCGTGACGTTCGCGACGCTCAAGCCTGAACACCGCGCCGAGGCCATGGGCATGTTCCACTTGTTGCGCAATTTCGGCTCGAGCCTGTTCATTTCCGTCGCCGTTGCCGAGATCGTGCGCGCCTCGAGCGCCAACTACGCCCGCCTGAGCGAGTCGATCAACCCGTTCAACACCGTGTGGGGCATGCCCTGGGCGACCGGCGCCTGGTCTATCGACACGCTCCAGGGTACCGCCAAGGTCGCCGGCGAGATCGCCCGACAGGCGGCGATGATCGGTTACCTCAATGCCTTTGCGATGTACACGCTGGTCGCACTCCTGGGCATACCGCTGTGCCTGTTGGCGCGCCTGCCGAAACGGGCGGAATGAGGCAAGACATGAAACAGCCAATTGAAGCCCAACCGCGCCAGGGCGGTTGCCTTTGCGGCGCGGTGCGCTACGCGCTCGACGGCCCTTTGTCCGGCATCATCGTGTGTCACTGCAAGGATTGCCAGCGCGCATCCGGTTCCACCGCCGCCTACAATGTCCGCGTTGCGACGCGTGACCTGACGATCACCAAGGGCGCCTGTGACCACTACACGGTAACCGCGCAGAGCGGCCAGGAACTCACCCGCATGTTCTGTGCGCGATGCGGATCACAGCTCTTCAGTCAGCGCGCGCAGCTGCCGGACGTCCTGTCGATCAAGGCTGGGACGCTGGATGATCCGGGCGGGCTTGCGCTGGCGCGCCACATCTGGACGGCGCGCGCGATGCCATGGGACACTATCGACGCCGAACTGCCATGCCATGAGGGCGAATTCGATGGCCTGCGCCAGCCAAAAACCGATGTTTGAACCATCGCGCCGCCCAACGGGTGGATGAAGCGGCAATCGGGTTCGCCCACGTCCGTCCGCTGTGCTTCAATCAGCTACCACGCATCCACGTCACGATGCCGGATCCAATTCGGCCGCAGCGCAAACCTTATCGGAGACGACCATGACGCACGCCGCGCTCAACCACCAAACCGCGACCGTCAATGGTCTCAAATGGCACTGGGTCGAGGCCGGCGACGGGCCGCCCGTCGTTCTACTGCACGGCATCCCAGAAAGCTGGCGGTGTTGGGAGCACCAGATGCCGACGCTGGCCCAGCAGTTTCGCGTCATCGCCCTTGATCTCAAGGGGTACGGCCAGTCGGACAAGGCGGAAGGCAATTACTCGGGCAGCAACGTCGCCCGCGAAGTCGTCGACCTGCTCGACCATATCGGCGTCGGCGACTTTCATCTGGCGGGGCACGATTGGGGCGTGATGATCGGCGACAACATCTGCAACCTCGTGCCCGATCGCGTCGAGCGCTATGTCCGGTGCTGTCTCTCGCTGCACACCTATGACGCGCGCAATTCGCTGCACCACCAGTGGAACGGCAAGAACCCGGAAAAGGCAACCGGCCTGATGCGCAACGCGGATGCGTTCGTCCGGGTCTGGTTCGATTCATCGTGCAAACCCGAGACCCGGCCCGACGGTGGCGAGATCAAGGAAATCGTCGATGAATTCGCCTACCCCGGTATTGCCGAGGCCGTACCGCGCTATTTTCGCGACATTCGCAAGAGCGAACCGGTCGACTACGCAAAATTCACCATGCCGGTGCTCTACATCCACGGTGAACACGACCCGCGCCAGCCGATCGACTATGCCCGCGGCATGGAGGAGCATGTACCCGGACTGGAAGCGATCTTGGTGCTCGATTGCGGCCATTTCGTTACGCGCGAACGACCAGCGGAAGTGACCGACGCGATGATGTGGTTCTTCCACTCGATGCTGGCATCCGGCCTGCCGATCTTCGAGCGCAGCCGCCACTACGGCCTGCCGACGCGACCGGCCAAGCCGCTCGAAGGCTGGGGTGTCAATCCTGGCAAGGCCTGACACCCCTTTCCAAGAACAATCAGACCTTGCCGTAGAAGGCGTTCGGCAGAATGAGGACGATCTCCGGGAAGAGCGAGATGATGACGATCACCAGCATGTAGGTAATCAGGAACGGAATCACCGCGTAGGAGATTTTCTCGATACCAAGGTTGGTCAATCGCGCCGCGACGAACAGGTTGGCGCCGACCGGCGGCGTCAGGAAGCCGATCTCGCAGGCGATCACCATCAAGATGCCGAACACGATCGGGTCGACCCCGACCGAAACAACGATCGGCAGCATCAGCGGTGTGAGCAGGATGATCTGCGCGATCGATTCCAGGAACATGCCGGTGAACACCAGGATGATCGCGATGATCATCAAGAGGACAAACTGGCTCGAGGTGAAGCCCGCAAGGAAACCGCCGATCATTTCCGGCACGTCCATCAGGCTCATCAACTCGCCGAACGCTTTCGCCGGACCGAGAATGATGACCACCGTGCCCGAGATCATCGCCGTGATCTTCATGCAGTGGACAACCTTGTCCCAGGTCAGCTCGCGATGGATCACGGCGCCGACGAAGGCGGCATAGAACACGGCAACCGAGGCGGCTTCCGTCGGCGTGAAGATGCCAGAGTAGATGCCGCCGAGGATCACCAGCGGCGCACCGATCGCCCACTTGCCGTGCCACGACGCCTGGGCAACACGCGGCCATGAGAACGGCGTCGTCTCGGCGCCGTAGCCTTTGTAGCGCGCGACCAGCCACGTACACACCATGAGCAGAATGCTGGCGAGGATGCCGGGCAGGATGCCGGCCAGGAACATGCGCGGGATCGAGTTGTCGGACACGATGCCGTAGATGATCATCAGGTTACTTGGCGGAATAAGACTGCCGAGCGCACCGCCCGAGGCCACGATCGCGCCACCGAAGGCGCCGTCGTACTTCTGGCGGATCATGGCCGGCACCATAACGGCGCCGATCGCCGCCGTCGTTGCCGGACCCGAGCCGGAAAGCGCGGCAAAGAACGTACAGCCAAGCACCGCGACAATACCGAGGCTGCCCGAATAGCTGCCAACCAGCGATTGTGCGATGGCAACGATGCGGTCAGCCAGTCCGCCGCGTTCCATGAGGGCGCCGGCAAAAACGAACAACGGCACGGTCATCAGCGGGATCGGCTCGATCCCGGTGTAGAGCGCCTGAGCCAGCGCCACGAACGGCGTGTCGATCAGCCAATAGCCAAACAGCGTGCCGATACAAACCGCGATCGGGATCGGTACGCCGATCACAATGGTCCCGATGAGGACCATGAACATCATCAGAACTTCGTTCATGCGTGATGCTCCGCGTCAGAACCGGGTTCCGGGATGAGCGGTTCACCGTGTTTGAACCAGCGGTAGTAGACCTGTATGAGACGCAGCGTCATCAGCGCGAAACCGACGCAAACGACCAGGTAAGGCCACTTCTGATCGATCGCGAGGACCGGCGAGTGGTAGGGGCGCTCCCACAACGATAAGTGCAGCAACACGCCCTGCCAGGAGATGAACGCACTGACGATAAGCCAGATCGCATCGCTGACATAAACCAGCCACAGCGACAGCGGCTTGGGAAACATCATGATCAAATTGAGGACGCGAATGTGCGCACGTTCGCGCACCGCCCACGACGCCGACAAATAGACCGACCACAGCATGCAGTAGACGGCGATTTCATCCGACCACGACATCGGCGCCTTGAAGGCGTAGCGCATCACGACCTGGGCAAACACCATGGTCGACATGATGATCAGCCCGATGCCGGCGACGACTTCTTCGAAGTGCTTATCGAGAAATTTTAGCATGCTCCCCCCAACACGAACGCCCAATGGGATCGCGTCGCTTGGCGGCTTGCGCCACACCTATGGCTTTGCACTTTGGCTCGAGACGGCAGCGCTCAACCATGTCGAACGCTGCCGCCGCTTGATATGCGATGCCTACGGCTTACTTCGCAGCGCCGTTGATCGCATCGATCAGCTTGGTGTAGTCGCCGCCACGCTTCTTCGCGAACGCACCGTGGACTTTCGCCGCTGCATCGATGAACGGCTTGGTGTCCGGTGACGTGAACTTGACGCCATGCTTGGACTTCAGCGTCTCGATGATGCTGGCTTCCTTTTCAGCGACCTGCTTGCGGGCGGCCGTCGCGGCAACCTTGGCGGACGCATAGACAGCGGCTTTCTCGTCGGCGCTCAGTTTCGACATGAACTTGTCGCTGACGAAGAACGGCGGTGTCAGCGCGAAGTGTCCGGTCATGGCGATGTTCTTGGCCACTTCGTGGAACTTCTGCGAATAGATCACGTCGATCGGCAGGTCGCCGCCATCGACGGTACCGGTTTGCACAGCCGTCAGGGTTTCAGACCAGGCCAGCGGCACCGGATCGGAGCCGAACGCCTTGTAGGTGTCGACCATAACAACGTTCTTTGGCACGCGGTATTTCAGTGGGCCAAAGTCGGCGATGTTTTTGATCGGCTTCTTCGAGTTGTAGATGTGGCGGAACGAAACGAACGTGATCGCAACGAGATGCACGCCGGTATCCTTCGGCATGTCCTTCCAAATCATCTGACCGATCGGGCCATCGACCACCTTGAGGCCATGGTCCAGGTTCTGGAGCATGTAAGGCAGCACCAGCAGGTCGATCTTGGGGTAGAACGGGCCGGCGTTGTTCTGGGCGATGATCGTGGCGTCCAGCGTGCCGAGCTGAAGCTTTTTGAACATCTCCTGCTCGCCACCCATCTTGAAGCAGCAGAAATTCTTGACCTTGACGGCGCCCTTGGTGCGCGCTTCGAGATCCTTTTTGAAGACTTCTGCGTAGGTGTCGTAAGGCGTCTTCTTGGCCAAGGCGAAGCCAAGTTTCATGATTTTGGCTGCATGCGCACTGCCCGCAGCTGCAATCGACAACGACGCCACCGCCGCAAGGGCGACGGCGCTGCTCAGTAGTTTTTTCGACATTCTTCCTCCAACGTTCTCTTGCCCTCTTCTGCGCGAGGGCCGCGAGCGAAGGGAATAACTATCAGCTCGAGCACGTCTCGATCGGCTGCAGCACCATCCCTTCCGGGGATCGGCTTTGATACGAGCCATCTTCACGGAACAATATCCGAGAAAACGCCCGAGCCAATTTCGTCCGGAAGGACAGCTTTGCAGAGCCGATGACCTATTGCAAGGTAATAATGTAAGCGCTTACACAAAACGCCAACCAGTTCGGTCACACGCGTTCCGCTTGCGGATAAAAGCGATACCAAAGCCACCGGGCAGACCCTCATGGAAAGATGAAGCGCCGAGTTCGGATCACAGTCATGAAGCTTTGACAGATTGCAGAATTTTCATCACATCCGGAATTGGTCCGCATCCACGGTTCGCGCGTCGAGAGATGATGCGTTGCGATCCGGCCACCCGCTAGCCCGTCATTTGCGCCGGCGCGCCAGGAACCGTTCGTGCGATGGCTCCGTGCCGTCGTGGAACGATCCAAACCAGACATCCCAGGGCATTTCCCCGTTGCCGTAGTTGCACTCGAAATATCGATGGTGCATTTGATGATGAAAGCGCCCGACATGGACGGCATCCTTGTCCTTCACGAGCAGGCTTTCAAATCCGCAATGCGCGATGACCGCGTTAAAGATCATGAACTGCAGGTGGTAGATCATGTGGAACGGGCTGGAGATCACCACGAGATGCACCAGCACAGATGTCAGATAGATGAACGACTCGACGGGATGCATCGACATGCCCGACCACGGACCAATATTGACGTTTTTGTGGTGCACTGCATGCACGGTATCGTAGACCGGCTTCCAATGCAGGAAGCGGTGGATCCAATAAAAGTGCAATGAGTGCCAGATCGGAATCAGGAAGATCAGGACCAGGAACCAAACCGGATTTTCACTGAACGACACCGTCGCGACGTAGCCGTTGGCAAAGACCCAGAGCATCCCGACTTCGAGCAGCGTCCAGAACGTCACGCCGTAGACCAGGCTGTAATAGACGTTGTCGAGGATCTGATCGTTGAATTTGAACGTCGGCGCGTTGGTCGCCATCTCGCGCTTGTCGAACTTGCGCTTCGTGCCCTGTTTGCGCCAAGTGTAAAAATAGAGGTGCAGGCCCCCGGCGACAATCAGCATCATCACCAGATTGCGCGCAAACAACGCCAGGATCCATCCCGGTGCGAGGTCCTTCGCGACCTCCGGACCTGGCGTCAGGAACAGCCAACTGACCAGTGCCAGCGCCAGAATGAAGGTGCGTATGGAAAGCGTTAGGTAGGACGCCCGGAACCAAGCTGCGATTTTCGCCGGTCGTGGCGGCCAAGAGAACAACGGAGAATTCTCGGCCGGTTTCTCAGGCAGCCAGTTCCAGCCCCGCAAATTGGGCTTGTCAGAGGGCGTGTCGAGCATGTCGGTTCCTCACACAGGTCGGCTTTCAAAGCCTAACAAGCTTGCCGAATTTCGCCGCGACGATCAAGACGGCGCGACCAACCGACCGAACTGCACCCGCCAGGGAGAAGATCAAGTCACTGGAACCAGTCCATGAAAGCCGTCTACGCGCTGCCCTCCAGATCGAACGTTTCGTCCGGAAAATACTTCTTGAGCCGGATATCCGCCGTTCGCGCATGGCCTTCCATCCCCTCGAGCCGCGAGATGCGTGCCGTTGCCTCGGCAATCGGCTTCGCACCCTCGCGGGTCGCGCGTTGCCACGTTACGAGTTTCATATACTTGTGCACCGACAAGCCGCCCGTATAGCGCGCCGCACCCGAGGTCGGCAGGACGTGGTTGGTGCCCGATGCCTTGTCGCCGAACGCCACCGTGGTTTCCTCGCCAAGAAACAGCGAGCCGTAGCACTTGAGGCGGGCAAGCCACCAATCAAGGTCCTGCGCCTGCACCGTCAGATGCTCCGGCGCGATTTTGTCGGAGACCTCGGCGACCTCTTCGCGCGTGCCGCACACGATCACCTCCGCGTAGTCTCGCCAGGCCGCCGCCGCGTTCTGGGCATTCATTTCGGGCAGGTCCTCGATCAGTCCCGGAACCATCTCGAGGACTTTCTCTGCCAGCGGCCGGCTGGTGGTCGCCAGCCACACCGGCGAGTTGTAGCCGTGCTCGGCCTGGCCGACGAGGTCGGATGCGACGATGAACGGATCGGCAGTTTCATCGGCGAGGATCAGGCTATCGGTCGGCCCCGCGAACATATCAATGCCGACGCGACCGAAGAGAATGCGTTTGGCCTCGGCAACGAACTGGTTACCCGGCCCGACCAGGATATCCGACGGTGGCAGGCCGAACAGGCCGAACGCCATGGCGGCGACACCCTGCACGCCACCCAGCGCCAGAACGGTATCAGCGCCACAAAGATCGGCAGTGTAGATGATGGCCGGGTTGACGCCGACACCTGGACGCGGCGGCGAACAGGCGGCAATGTGACCACAGCCGGCAACCTTGGCCGTCGTCACGGTCATCATCGCGGACGCCACATGGCTGTAACGTCCGCCCGGCGCATAGCAGCCGGCCGCCTGGCACGGAATGCTCTTCTGGCCCGCGATGAGACCCGGCACGACCTCGAGTTCGGTATCGATGATCGTGGCCTTTTGCGCTTCCGCGAAGCGGCGCACATTGTCGTGGGCGAAGCGGATATCGTCTTTCAACTTCTGTGGCACGGCCACCGCCGCCGCGTCGATCTCGTCGCGCGTCAGGACGATGTTGCCATCGTACTTGTCGAACTTCGCCGCATACTCGCTGGCAACCGCCTCACCGCCACTCTCGATGTCGTTGAGGATCTTCTGAACGGTGTCGCGCACGTCGCCCGCATCGCTTTGCGAGGTTTTCGGTGCCTTCTTGAGATATTCGATCGCCATGTGCTACTCGCCTCCGGTGCCAAAGTGCCCGTCATGATCTTTCCAGAAATTGCTTGCATGTAAACGCTTACATTCCCAAAAAGCAAGCGCTTACATCTTATGGTATGATGGCGCGGCCCATGGGAGTTCAGAACCGTTGTCGACCAAGCCCAAACCTTCGATCAATGACGTCGCAAGCCGTGCCGGCGTATCGACTGCAACGGTCTCACGGGCGTTGAATGAACCACGCAAGGTCAAGCCAGCCACGCTCGAGAGCGTGCGCAACGCCGTCGAGTTGCTCGGTTACACGCCGCATTTCGGCGGGCGCGCCCTCGCCTCCAACAAATCAAACACGATCGGTGCACTGATCCCGACGATGGAGAACGCGATCTTTGCGCGCGGCCTGCAGGCGTTGCAAGAGACGCTGGCCGAAGCCGGCGTGACGCTACTGATCGCAACTACCGGCTACGATCCTGAACGCGAGCGCCAGCAGATCCAGACATTGCTCGGGCGCGGCGTCGACGGTGTCTTGCTGATCGGCCTCAGCCGCCCTGAAAAAACCTATGCGCTGCTCGATCGCCACGATGTACCGGTCGTCATCGCCTGGAGCTACAAGACCAACAGCGACCATCTCTGCGTTGGCTTCGACAACCGCGCCGCGGCATCCGCGATGGCGAACTGCGTCCTCGACCACGGCCACGAGCGCATCGCGATGATCGCCGGGGTATCCAAGGGCAACGACCGCGCCGCCGAACGCATCAAGGGCGTGCGCCTGGCGTTGCGCCGGCAGGGCCGCAAGCTGCCTCCGGATCACTTGATCGAGTCGCCTTATACGCTTGAAGATGCCGCCGCCGCGATGGCGGAACTGCTGGCGCTGCCGCAGCGGCCCACCGCCGTGATCTGCGGCAACGACGTCCTCGCCGCAGGCGCCATCATGCAGGCCAAGCGCACCGGGCTCGCCGTGCCGCACGACCTCTCGGTGGTCGGTTTCGACAACATCGATCTGGCCTCGGTCACGGCGCCGCCCCTGACCACCATACATGTACCGCACCGCCGCATGGGGCAGACCGCCGCCGAACTCCTGCTCGCTATCGGCGAGGGTGCGGACGATCTGTCGAGCGTCAAGTTCGATCCTGAAATCGTGATCCGCGAGTCCCTCTCGAAGCCACCGCGCAACGAGTAGGAGCGACCGTGCACAGGCCTTGAGCGCGATCGATCACAGCGCATCTCCCAACGCCCTGAGGACGCCGCGATAGCGCTCGACAAGGCGCTCACGATCGATATGCCGTCCATCCTGCACGACATGGCGCCCCGCCGACCAAACATCGGTGACCATGCAGTCCGATCCGGCAAACACATAGCTGTCCAGGATCGTGTCGCCACGGCGCCCCTCGAGGTCGACGGCGGTGTCGTCCAACACCATGAGATCGGCCCATGCCGCACCGGCGATGCGCCCTGAATCGCGACCCGCCGCCTGCACGCCACCACGCACGATGGCATCGAACAGGCGGCGCCCGGTCGACATCTCGCGCGTCGCCAGCGCCGCGCGGGAGTGATCGCGCAGGCGCTGTGAATATTCCAGCGTGCGCAGCTCTTCCGCCAGCGCGATGCGGACGTTGGAATCCGAGCCGACCGCGATACGCCCCTCCGCGCAGAGCCAGCGCACGCCGTCGAAGATGCCGTCGCCAAGACTGGCCTCGGTAATCGGACAAAGCCCGGCAACCGCACCCGTCGCGGCAAGACCGGTGGTTTCGTGGGCCAGCATCTGCGTGCAGTGGATCAGGCACCAATCCGCCGAGACCTCGACGTTCTCCAACAGCCATTCGACCGGCCGCCGGCCCCACGCCGCCTGCACCTCCTCGACTTCCGCGATCTGCTCTGCAAGATGCATGTGGACCGGTCGACCGCGCGCCAGGGCCGCGAGTTCCGGCAAACTGTCGCGCGGGACTGCGCGCAGGCTGTGCGGGGCAACGCCGACTTGACGATCCAAGGGCAACTGGCCGAGCGCGCCTTCACAGCGCACCAGCAATTCGGCATAGCGCGCGATATCGTTGCCAAAGCGGATCTGGCCGGGGCCGAGCGCGCGTCCGTCGCAACCGCCGAACTGATAGTGGACCGGCAGTAGCGTCAGGCCGATCCCGCTTTGCACGCCGGCGGCAATGATCCTCTCGGCCATCTCGGCAAGGTTGTCGTAGGGCTGGCCGCCGGGTTGGTGATGCAGGTAATGAAATTCGACGCTTGTCGCATAGCCGGCCTCGAGCATTTCCATCTGGACATAGGCGGCAATCGCCTCGACGTGATCCGGCGTCAGACGGTCCAGAAAGCGGAACATCAGATTACGCCATGTCCAGAACGAGTCCTGCGGGTCCGGGCCACGCCGTTCGGTCAAGCCGGCCATCGCGCGCTGGAAGGCATGGGAATGCACGTTGACGGGTGACGGCAGCAGGATACCGACCGTGTGCGCCGCGGGCGGCGGCACGGCATCCGCTGTGACCGCGCCGAGGCGGCCATCGGACAGGATCTCGACCGAGACATTCTCGGCCCAGCCGGTGGGCAGCAACGCCTGCCGTGCGAACAGATGCACCAAGGCCAAACCTCGCGAGCCAGATTGCGATGCACCCATATATACCGATCCGGCACGCTGCCAAGGCCTCTTGCGCAGCGCTCCCGGACGGAAACGTCCGTTACAACGCCAGCCGGTAGCCGCCGGAAACCGTCTTGAGGAACGCCGCATTGGCCGGGTCGGGCTCGATCTTTTGGCGCAGGCGATAGATGTGCGTTTCCACCGTATGCGTCGACGCCTCCGGATTGTATCCCCACACTTCGCGCAGCAGCACATCGCGAGACGCCAGGTTCGCTGTCGCGCGATGCAGGAATTTCAGGATCAGCGTCTCCTTCGTCGTCAGCTTGATCTTGACCCCGTTGCGCTGGATCAGGAGCTTTTCCGCCGGCTTGAACCGGTAGGGACCGAGCGAAACGACCGCATCGGCACTGTGCGCGTTCTGGCGCAGCTGCGCGCGCACGCGCGCCAGCAGGATTGGAAACCGGAACGGTTTGGTCACGTAGTCGTTGGCGCCGGCATCGAGACCGAGGATTTCGTCCGCACTCGACGTT
>JBPCVZ010000077.1:0-8618 GCA_051010015.1 Hyphomicrobiaceae bacterium | reverse complement strand
GCCTCGGAAAACTGCTCGAACTCGACGATTTCCGGCCGACTCGGCGTAGACTTGAGGCCGTCGATGAACGTCGGGATGCGCTCGGGTTTGACGACCACGGTGATATCCGTCGTCGCCGCCGCCTTGGCGCCCAGCTCGCGATGCACCTCGTCGTGCTTGGCGCCCAGTTCCGCGACCCCCGGCGTGATCAGGATGCGCCGCGCCGAACCGTCCGCGCGCAGCACCTGCATCAGGTCGAGCGCGTTGGCAAAGCCGCCCGGGTTGGCGTTGTAGGCATCGTCGAGATAGATCACGCCCGACGGTTGCGGCTTGACCTCGAGGCGATGCTGGATCTGCGGCGTCGAGCGCAGCGCGGTGCGGATGCGCTCGGCGTCGATGTCGAGGGTGCGCGCCAGCGCGAACGCGAGCGCCATGTTGCGGCCGTGATGGAGGCCGAACAGCGGCGCGAACAATGCAACCTCATCGCCGCCTTCCTGCAGCACGACATCCAGCCCCTTGGCGGTTTGCTCGATCGAGATGATGCGCATGTCAGCCGCTTCGCTGTCGCCGACGATCACGAAGCCCGCCCGATCGGCGTCGACGCGCGCCTTCGCATGCGCCTGCTCCAGGATCTGCGCGTCGATCACCATGCGACCACCATGTGCCTTCACCGCCGTGGCCAGCTCGAACTTCGCCTTCGCGACCGTCTCGAGGTCCTTGAAGCGCTCGTAATGGGCGGCGCCGATCGACGTCAGGATGCCGTGGTCCGGCGGTGTGAACTTGCACAGCCGCTCGATCGAGCCGATGCCGTAGGCGCCCATCTCGACAATAAAATATTTGCAGCCGTCATCGAGCCGCTCGTTGATGATGCGCGTGATGCCCATCACCGTGTTGACGCTGCCCGGTGTGAACAGCGTGCTGGTATTGAGCTCGAGAACGTGCCCGAGGATGTGCTTGACCGACGTCTTGCCGAACGATCCCGTGATGCCGATGATCGTCGGGTCGACCGCGCGCAGGCGGGCTTCGGCACGCTGGCGAAAGCCGTCCTGGATGCGTTTTTCATAGGGCGACAGCATCCAGTTGCCGGCGACCAGTGTGAACGGGATCAGCTGCACCACGACGAGCCACCACCACTGGCCGCCGAAGATCAGCGCCAGGCAAGCCGCGATCAGCGTCAGCAGGAAGGCAACGCCGAGGATGCGCATCGCACGCTCCGTCAGCACCAGCTTCTTCTTGGCGTCCTTGCGCGGGTCGGGTTCGATCGCGGCAAAGGCGATGAAAGCGATGCCAAGCGCGATGTCGAGCATCGCGGCGCCGTCGGTCATCGAGCGCGCGGCGACGATCAGCAGCAGGATCGCCGCGCTCAGCTTCTTGTCGAACGCGGCCTCCGAGAACAGCCACTTTACGAAGCGGCGGCCGTCGTATTCCTCCTGCTGGAAGATGTGCAGGTAGCGCAGCAGCCGACGGGTCGCGAATACGATTGCCGCGAGCAGCACCAGGGCGCCAGCAAACATCTCCATCAATCAGGCTCCCAGAAGTGTCTTGAGGCGTTTCGCGACCTGATGCCGGCCCTCGCCCAAGACGGAATAGTGGTCGAGGCCGTCGAGCACGGCCAATTGCGCGCCGGGGATCAGTTGCGCCAATCGCTCGCCGATATCGGGCGGCGTCTCGGTGTCATTGCGCCCATAGACGAGATCCACCGGGCAGGTCACCCGGGCCGCGACGTCACTCAAATCCTCGTTGACCACCTGGATCAGGATGTCGCGCATCTCACCGGCAGCCTTGTAGTCGGCGCTACCAAATCTCTCGCGCAGGTCGTCCTGGCTGACGCCGGCCAGCGGTGCGAGGCGTTTCAACGCCTTGTAACCGTAGATGCGGCCCTTGAGCTTGGCCTGTTGTAGCGCCGAGCGTTGTCGTGGGAGGCCCGCGCCGGCGACCAGCAGCATGCGGTCGATCACGCCGGGATGGCGCGCTGCAAGCTGAAGGCCGACCCGGCAGCCGAACGAATGCCCGACCCAGACGACCGGCTTGCCCATCCCGTTCTTGCCGATCCAGCGCGCCATGCAGTCGGCATAGTCGGCCGTCGACCATGCCGTCGCGGGCTTCGGTGAGCCGCCGAATCCCGGAAAGTCAATGAAATCGTGGGTGCCGATCGTGAACAGCGACTGCGCGAGCGGCTTCAATGCGGCGCGGTTCTGGCCCCAGCCATGCGCCCAGACGAAATGCCATCGGGCCGTATCGCCGGCGTCTGCCACCCGGTCGGACGCAATCTGGTCAAGGTCGTAGTCTTGGTCGGTCATGCGTGCTTGGCCCGGAAATGCCCGAAATGAAAGTTCACCGCATCGGCTTATACGGCGATTTGCGCGAAAGTTCCCGCTTCTGCAATAAATTTGCCGCAGGCGTTGGCCAAACCATCGCCGTTGCAGTATGCAACGGTGTTTCCACGGCACAAACGCACGTCAGGGACGTTGGATGACGAAAAAGACCATCGCCGTCTTCTTTGGCGGGCGATCCCCAGAGCACGACGTCAGCGTCGTATCCGCGCTGCAGGTGATGTCGGCGCTCGACCGCAGCCTGTATGACGTCGTGCCCGTCTATCTGGCAACCGACGGCCGCTGGTGGACCGGCGCGGCGCTGATGCAGCGCGATTCCTATCTGCCATCGCCGGAACTGCTCGCGACGCTGACCCAGGTGTCGCTCGACATGACGGCGAGTGGCCGCCCGACATTGCTCTCGCCGAACGCTTCGCTGTTCAATTTCGCCAGAAAGGCCGCTCGCATCGAGTTCGATGTCGCGATCCCCTGTTTCCACGGCCTGGTCGGCGAAGATGGCCAGGTCCAGGGCATGTTCGAAGCGGCGCGGGTGCCGTATACCGGCATGCGCACGCTGGCGTCCGCCGTGCTGATGGACAAGGTCGCGACCAAACGGATGCTGGCCGGCGCCGATATCCCGCAGCTGCCCTATGCCGAAATCCAGCGTCCGCGCGAAGGCATGCTGATCCCGCCCGGCGAACTGGCGCCGATGGTCGGCGACATCAAACCGCCCTGGATCATCAAGCCGTCCCACCTTGGCAGCAGCATCGGCGTCGCCAAGGTCGCAACGCTTGAAGAACTCGCCGAGGTGCTGCCGGCGATCTTCAAGTACGACACCAGCGCCATCCTCGAACCGTTCGTCGACCACATGATCGAGTACAACGTCGCCGTGTCGCGCATGACCGGGACACTTGTGACGTCCGCGATCGAGCGCCCGAAACGCACCGACGAACTGCTCAATTTCAAGGAAAAGTACCTCTCAGGCGGCGGCAAGAAGACCGGTATCAAGGGCGGCGCCAAGGCCCCCGGCCAGCCGGCGAGCGAAGGCATGCTGTCGCTGACACGAGAACTCAACCCCAATATCGCGCCGCTTGAAGCCGATCTCAGGCGCTGGGCCGGCCTCGCCTTCGACCAGGTCGCGGGCACCGGCGCACCGCGCATCGACTTCATCGGTAACGAAGAAACCGGTGAGCTCTGGCTCAACGAGGTCAATCCGTGCCCTGGTTCGTTCGGCTATTTTCTCTGGGAGGCGGCGACCGAACCGATCCTGTTCTTGGAAATGCTCGATCACCTGGTCCAGGAGGCCCTGTTTGAGCATGTCCGCGCGCGCCTGCCACAGGATCCGACGCCGGACGATGCGCGACTGTTCTCACGCCGATAGCAGCAGTCGCAGAGTTGGGACCGCCGGTAACCAAATATGATCAAAAAAATTTGGCACTCGACGGTTGACAGTGCCAGCCACCGTACTAAGTCGGTGGCTAAAAAATATCTGTGCGCCAAGTGAGGAACGCTATGACGGAATTGATCAAGACGCATGGGCTCATCAAACGGTTCGGCGATATCACGGCGGTGAACGGCATCTCATTGTCGGTGCAACGCGGTGAAGTGCTCGGCTTTCTCGGGCCGAACGGTGCCGGCAAATCCACCACGATGAAAATGATCACGGGATTCCTGGCACCCGACGAGGGGACGGTGGCGGTGAGCGGCATCGACATGCGCGCCGACCCGATGCACGCCAAGCAGTCGATCGGCTATCTGCCGGAAGGCGCGCCCGCCTATGGTGATATGACCGCGCGATCCTTTTTGAAATTCATCGCCGAGGTGCGTGGCTTCGATGGCGCCGACCGCGATCGCAAGGTCGACGCGGTGCGCGCGCGGACCGGTCTCGCCGGCGTCATGAGCCAGCGGGTGGAAACGCTGTCGAAGGGCTACAAGCGCCGTGTCGGGCTGGCCCAGGCCATCCTGCACGATCCGGAAGTGTTGATTCTCGATGAGCCGACCGATGGTCTCGATCCCAACCAGAAATACCACGTCCGATCGCTGATCGAAGAAATGGCGGCGCAGAAAGCGATCGTCGTTTCGACCCACATTCTCGAAGAAGTCGAGGCGGTTTGTACGCGCGCGGTGATCATCGACAAAGGTCGCATTGTCGCAGACGGCACGGCCGAAGACCTGCAGCGGCGCCTGCCATACCACAACGCGGTTTCGGTGACGGTCGCCGCCGACGCGTCCGAACCGGCGCTTGCGGCGATGAAGGGCATTGGCGGCGTCCGCGATGTCGAAGAGGTGTCGAAGGCCAACGGCCATGCGCATCTTCGGGCGCTGTCCGCGGGCAACGGCGAGATCATCGGTGATGTCGCAGCAGCGCTGCGCGAGAAGTCGATCAGCGTCGATCAAATCTATGTCGAGCGCGGTCGCCTCGACGATGTATTCCGCGACATCACGACTTCGGACGGCGGCCGTGCCGCCGGCAACCATGCTGCAGGAGGTGCCCGTGCGTAACGTCTGGGTGATCGCGAAACGTGAGTTCGCGGGCTATTTCAATACGGCGCTGGCGTTCGTTTTCGTCGTTATCTTCGTTGCACTGACGAGCGCGTTCGCGTTCTTCGTTGGCAACCTGTTCGGTCGCGGCCAGGCCGATCTCCTGCCGTTCTTCCAATACCATCCCTGGCTCTACCTGATGTTGGTGCCGGCGATCGCGATGCGGTTGTGGGCGGAGGAGCGCAAGTCGGGCACGATCGAGCTGCTCATGACGCTGCCGATCGCACCGTGGCAGGCCATCGTCGGGAAATACCTCGCGGCCTGGGCCTTCGTCGGCGTCGCGCTGGTGCTGACCTGCCCGATCTGGATCACGGTCAACATTCTCGGCGAACCCGACAACGGCGTCATCTTTGCAAGCTATATCGGCAGCTTCCTGATGGCCGGGGCTTATCTGGCGATCGGGTCGTTCATCTCGGCGCTGACCAAGAACCAGGTGATCGCGTTCATCGTCGCGGCGCTGATCTGCTTCCTGTTCCTTATGGCAGGCCTCAACCTGGTGCTCGGTTTCGTGCGCGAATGGGCGCCGGCATTCATCGTTTCAGGCTTCGAATCGATGAGCTTCCTGTCGCACTTCCAGCAGATCACCAAGGGCGTCATCTCGCTACCGACGCTGATCTTCTACCTCTCATTGATCGTTTTCTTCCTGTTCGCGAACACCCTTGCGGTCGAACAGAAGAAAGCCGAATAAGGACCAAGCGCAATGGCTGACCAAGCAAACAATGGCGCGCCGAAGCCCTCGGTACTGACCAAGGTGAAGGCAGGTGGTGACAAGCTGTCGGGCTGGATGCTGCTCGCACCGGGCGAGGCGGTTGACGCGGCCCGGCGCATGAGCGGGCGGACCCGGGCATGGCTCGGGATCGCGCTTGCCGCCATCATCCTGCTCAGCGCCAACATCATCTCGACGGCCGTCTTCAAGGGCGCAACCACCGATCTGACGGCTTCCGGGCTCTACACAATCTCCGATAGCACCAAGCGCGTGCTCGCGAAGATCGAGGAACCGGTCGACGTGAAGGTCTATTTCTCCGACCGTCTTGGCGAACTTTCGGCACTGCACAAGCGCTATTTCGAGCGCGTGCGCGGCCTGTTCGAGCGCTACGAGAGCATGACCGGCGGCCTGCTCAACGTCCGCTTTGTCGACCCGAAGCCGTTCTCGGATGCCGAAGACCGTGCGGTTGCAGCCGGCCTTAACGGTGTCCGCCTCGGCGTCGAAGGTGAAAATGGCTATTTCGGGTTGGTTGCCACCAACAGCACCGACAATCGTGAGATCGTGCCGTTCTTTGCGCCGCAGCGTGAAGCCTATCTCGAATATGACATGACCAAGCTGGTGCATAAGCTGGCGTTTCCGAAAAAGCCGGTCATCGGTCTGATGACCGGATTGCCCATGAACGGTGGCATGACGCCGCGCCGCCAGCAGTTGCCCGCCTGGCTGGTGATGAAGCAGATCCGAGAGTTTTTCGATGTCGAGCTGCTGACCCAGAGCGTCACCGAGATTCCGGAGAACGTCGACGTTCTGATGCTGGTCCATCCGATCGCGATCGGCAAGGATGCGGCCTATGCGATCGACCAGTTCGCGCTGCGCGGCGGTCGGATCCTGGCGTTTCTCGATCCGGTCTCCGAGATCGGCGCGATGACCAACCCGGCGATGGCCGGCGGCGGCAGGTCCAATCCGGATCTCGACAAGCTGCTGACGTCGTGGGGCGTCAAGTTCGACCCGAAATTCATCGCCGGTGACATTGCCAATGCGCGGCGCGTGCAGGCCGGCGGCGCCAACGGCGTGGTCAGTGATTACGTCGCCTGGCTGGAAATCAAGGAACGCAGCCTGACGCAGGGCGAAGTGATTGCCGATGGCGTCAAGATCATGAACATCGGCACCGCCGGGTATTTCGAACCGCTCAAGGGGGCAACGACGAAGTTCGAACCGATCATGTCGACGTCGAAGAACGCGATGCGGATCGATGCGCTGCAACTCGCCGGCAATCGCCCGGATCCGATCGCCATGCTGCGCGACTACAAGTCCGGCGGCAAGGCGCTCGTGCTTGCCGCGCGGGTGACCGGCGACATCAAGACCGCGTTCCCGAACGGCAAGCCGAAGGACGACAAGAAGGATGCCAAAGGCAAGCCGGCTGCCGCCAAGCCCGCCGGCCAAGATGCCAAGAAGGAAGCCGACAAGAAAGACGCCAAGGCGGCGCAGCAGCAACTCAAGAGCGGCAAGATCAACGCCATCCTGGTCGGCGACAGCGACATGCTCTACGACCAGTTCTGGGCGAGCGTGCGCGACATGTTCGGCCAGCAGGTCGTCATCCCGACGTCACATAACGTGGTCTTCGCGATGAACGCGCTCGAAAACCTGTCGGGCGGCGAGGCGTTGTCCGGCCTGCGCGGGCGCGGTGTCGAAGACCGCCCGTTCGAGATGGTCAACAACATCCGGCGCGAATCCGAGCGCAAGTACCGCAAGAGCGAGCAGGCGCTGGTTGCCAAGCTGCAGGGCCTGCAGGCACGTCTCGAGAAGGTCGCCCAGAAAACCGGCAAGGACGGCCGGGTCAGCCTCGCATTGTCCGAAAAGGACAAGCAGGCCGTCGACGCGGCGCGTGCGGAAATGATCCGGACGCGGCAGGAGCTGCGCAGCGTCAAGCATTCCCTGCGCGCCGACATCGAGAGCCTCGAGACCTGGGTCAAGCTGGTCAACGTCGGGCTCATTCCCCTGCTGATCGGCGCCGGCGGCTTCGCCTTTGCCGCCTTCCGCCGCCGCTCGAACGAGCGCTAGCGAATAGACAACGGAGACAGACATGCAGCCGAAGCACTTTAACATGCTGGCGCTCAGCGCGGTCATTTCGTTGATCGCGGCGGGTGTCGTGCACAGTTCCTACAACAGCTGGACGGACGATGCGGCGAGCGGCGAACGGCTCTTCCCATCGCTCGAAACGGGCGGCGACGCGACCGGTCAGATCGTGATCCAGAAGGGCGAAGAGAAGCTCACGCTCAAGAAATCGGCCGATGGCAAGATCTGGTCGCTGGTCGAGCGTGCCGGCTACCCGGTCGACCCCAAGAAGGTGCGCGAGCTGGTCGTCAAGCTCGGCCAGACCGAATTGATCCAGCGCAAGACCAACAAGGCAGATCGCTACGACCAGCTCGATCTCGGTGACCCGACGAAGAAGGATGCCGACTCCAAGCTCGTGCGGCTTGCCGACAAGGACAACAAGACCATCGCCGAGCTGATTGTCGGCAAAGAGCGGCGTGGCGAATTCGGCGCCGGCACGGCGGGCACGTACGTGCGTGTGCCGGGCGACCCGCAGACGTGGCTGGCCAAGGTCGAACTCAATGCGCCGACGGGTGTCGATGACTGGGTCAAGCCCGTCTTCTTCCAGTTCGACGAGAAAAAGATGAAGTCACTGGCGGTCAGGCGAGGCGATGCCGTCGTCTACAAGCTCGGCGTCAAGGACAAGAAGGCCGGCGAATTCGAACTGGCCGATATTCCCGCCGACCGGACGCCGAAGAAGGACCTGCGCATCGCCGATCTCGTCAACGGCATCCGCACGCTCGAGATGATCGACGTCCGGGCCGCCGGTGTTGCCGATGACAAGCCCGACATGACGGCTGATGTCGAGCTCGAGGATGGCACCAAGTACCGCATCGGCATGAAGCGCGAAGACAAGAAGCGCTGGATGACGGTTGCCGTTCTCGCCGAAGGCAAGGACAACGCCGGCGCCAAGAAACTCAAGGCGGACAGCAAGGGCTGGGCCTTCGAGATCGCTGATTGGCGTGCCGACCAGACCTTCAAGAAGTCCG
>JBPCVZ010000076.1:0-13389 GCA_051010015.1 Hyphomicrobiaceae bacterium | reverse complement strand
GGCGCCGCATGGGCACAGTCCTTTGAGCACGTCCGCAGCATATTCTATGGCGCGAGCCCGTAGTATCACTGTGTCCGTAGGCGGGCACCTTGCTGCCGGACCGGTACGACGGTTGCCGGGCACGCTTATGCCCGGTCGCTGCCACGGCCAAGACGGGACGCGCCGAGATCGGGGCAAATTCGTCCGGCCCATTTTCGTGTCGGTGTTTCGAACACGAACATCGAATGGGTTCGCAAACGATGAGTCGCCCAGCTGGAGAGCGGCGCAGCGCGCAGCGGTGCTGCGAGCAAGCCGTTCGACACCCATGGGTGTTTACTGGGCGGTCGCCGTTTGCGAACAGAATTGACTCCATCTAAGTCTGAAGGGCTCTAGGGCTGAGTTGCTCCGGAATGCCGCGCTGAAAGCCCTATCAATGCCGCGCCAAATGCGTAAATCTGGCGGGGCATATTTGTTTGAACCCGGAGACGACCGATGACGAGTGCCGCTGATCATTTCGATCACCTTGAAACGCGCGATCCCGAGCAGCGCGAACTGGCGCATTTCAACCTGTTGCCCGGGTTCCTGTCACGCGTCATGGAAAACGCGCCGGCCTGGGGCAGTCATCTCGCCGACATCGACCCGCAGGCGGTCACCACCCGCGAGGCGCTTGCCCAACTCCCGGTGATCCGCAAGTCGGACCTGAAGGCGCTGCAGGTCGCCAAGCCGCCGCTCGGCGGTTTGGCGCTCAGCGATGACATTCCGGCGGGGCGCGTGTTCATGTCACCGGGGCCGATCTTCGAGCCGGAAGGCATGGCCGAGGATTGGTGGCGATCGGCGCGCGCGCTCTATGCGGCCGGCTTCCGCAAGGGTGACATCGTCCACAACACGTTTGCCTATCATCTCACGCCGGGCGGCTGGATTCTCGATTCCGGCGCGCGTGCGCTCGGCTGTACCGTCATTCCCGCCGGCCCCGGCAATACCGAGCAGCAACTCGAAGCGATCGCGCACCTCAGGCCGAACGCATTCGTCGGGGTGCCGGACTATCTCAAAATCCTCCTCGACAAGGCACAGGCGGCCGGGCGCGATACATCGTCGTTCAAGCGCGGGCTGTTTTCCGGCGGCGCGCTGTTCCCGTCGCTGCGTCAGGAATACAGCGATCGCGGCGTGCGCACGTTCCAGGTCTACGCCACCGCCGACGCCGGCATCATCGCCTATGAAAGCCAGGCGCTCGAAGGCATGATCCTCGACGAGGGGCTGATCGTCGAGATCGTCCAGCCCGGCACGGGCGAACCGGTGCCGGATGGCGATGTCGGCGAGGTCGTCGTGACCACCTTCAATCGCACTTATCCGATGATCCGCCTCGCAACCGGCGATCTCTCGGCCATTCTGCCCGGCACCAGTCCGTGCGGGCGCACCAATACGCGCATAAAAGGCTGGATGGGCCGTGCTGACCAGACGACCAAGGTCAAGGGCATGTTCGTGCATCCCGAGCACATCGCCAAGGTTGCAGCTCGCCATGAAGAACTTTCGCGCTTGCGCCTCGTCGTGGCGCGTGACGGTGAGCAGGACGTGATGACACTGCATGCGGAGTCGACGACACCGGACCCGGCCTTCGCCGCCCTCGTCGCCCAGACATTGCAGGACATCACCAAGCTCAAGGGCAATATCGAACTCGTGCAGCCCGGCACGCTGCCCAACGACGGTAAGGTCATCGCCGACGAGCGCGACTATTCGGCATAGACGACAAGCCGGCAGGGCGGACTAATTCGCGGCCTGCATCTCGCGGATGAAGGCTCGGAACTGGCTCTGGCAACGCTGCCCGTGCAGCACCTGCAGCGTGTCTTCGCGTGCCGGCAGCGGCGAGATCGTCCGCATGCGCAGCTGCCGCGCCGGGCGGCCATCGGTGAGCATGGCATAGGTGACGCCGGGGGTGATGGTCAGGCCATCCGGCCAGGCGATGCTGTCGGCGCCGGCTTTAAACGCCACCCGGGCGCGGCGCCGCGATGCCATGTCAATGATCGTGACGGCCTGCTGATCGGCAACCCGTGCCCGGATCAGCGAGACGGCGGCGCCTTTCTTGACGCAATAATCGCCGGATGCCGTGACCGGTATGGCGCTCCAGGAAAACGGCAGCGGCCCGCCGCTTGCCCGGACCGGCACGGCGCTGCGCACCGCGCCGACATTCGTCTGGTTCGAACCGCCGGTGACGACATAGCGTTTGACGGCGTCGAACACGCCCGGATTGGCTCTGACGCCCTTGGTGAGGTCCTTGGCGCGGCCTTTGAACGGTCCCGATACGGTCCGTGTCGCTCCCGACGGCAGCACGAAAACCGCTTTCGCACCCTTTGGAATGGTGACATTTGCGTCATTGGGAAGCAGTGTGCCGGCATTTAGGCCCTGCGCGGTCGACTGTACGACGACGACTTGCGCGCTTGCCGCCGTGGCGCCGAGCCCCATTGCGAAAACCGATGCGGCAAGAGTTGCGGCAAGAGTCATGAATGCCTTGCGCGCGCCTGTGGGTTGTTTGGCTGCCCCGCCTGATACCTCGATCATTGTTCAGCTCCCAGCAATGTCTTCGTCGGATCAAATCACAATCATGTCGGGCGGACCATGGCAAGTCGCGCCAGCGGGCGCAGCATGATACCGCCGACGACACCGAGAACCAGTGCCGCAAAGCACGCGCCGAAGGGAATGATTCGGCCTGCGAACTGGAACAGCGCGATATCTGCCGCAACGACCAGCACCGACGCCGTGGTGGCATAAAGGCTGACGGCGACCAAACCATGGCGCAGCCCGAACCACAGCCCAAGCAGTGCCAATACCGCAAACAGCCCGAGCAGCAGGTCGCGATCGAGATGCTCGATGCTGCGCCCGTCGAGGAGTTGGGCTGCGACCTGGGCGTGAATCAGCATGCCGGCGACTTCGTCTTCCTCGCCGCGCCAGGTCAGCATCGGAACCTGATGGCGGTCGATGTCGGGAAACTTGCCGCCGACGATGACGACCTTGCCCTTGATCTGTCCCAGCAGGGTATCCGCGACGGGTGACGATTCGCCGTTCGGGGTGACGATCAGGTGCGCCGGCAGGGCAAAGAAGCGATCGTTGCCATCGTGCGGGCTGAGCGACCAGGCGATGCGGCGTGGCCCGTTAAGCGGCGGTTTGGCATCGGGTTTGGCCAGGGCAACGGCAAAGCTTTTCGGGAAATCGGGGTCCTCGGGGCGCGCCACATAGCGCACGATGCGGTCGCCGCCGGTCAGCAGATTGGCATATCCGGAAATAGCACCTGAGGCTTTCAGGAAGGATTTCTGGTATTTGACCTGGGCCGGGCTGAGGCCGACGCGGGCGTCGCCTGCCGCAATCACAATGCGGGTGCGCGCCTTGCGTATTGCAGCCACGATCTCGCTGTCCTTGTCCTTCTCCGTTGGCTTGAGGAACAGGAAATCGAGGCCGATGGCGCGGGCGCCGGCCTTGTCGAGTTGCGTGATCAGGTTGGCCAGCAAGCGGCGGTCGATCGGCGAGCGATAGGGGTAGGGCTGCATCGTTGCGTCATCGATCGCGATCAGCGCGATCTGGCCGTGCTGGCGCTTGGGGCGGTGCGAGAACAGGCCGGTGCGGATATCGCCGGTCCAGTGCTCCAGCCAAAGCGCCCACGAATAGTTGGTCGCCTGTGTGAGGCCCCAGGCGGACGCCGCGACCCAGGCGCCGGCGATGACCAACAGCACCGCGATCCGCAGAAATTTCAGCGCACCGAGCATTTCGTCCGCCCACCCCTTTCCCGGTTGGCCGACGCATTGGTGTCACGTCGGCGGGTCAGCGGGCAATTTGCACGCGGCGAGCGAACATTGTCCACGCATTGGCCGGACGTGCCGGCAATCAGCGCCGCGTGTGCGGTCGTCTGGCCACGCTTTTGGCAGGCAGATATACCGCCTAAATCACGCCTTCATCGCGCAATGAGGCCAATTCGCCGCTGCCCATTCCAAGCAGGTCGCCAAGTACCTCGTCGGTGTGCTGGCCGAGCATCGGCGGCGCGTGTCGCTCGCTGGTCGGCGTCTTTGAAAGGCGCATCGGGCTGCGGATCGATGGCACGGTCGCGTCTCCGGTGGCGGGATGCGCCAACTCGACGCGCATGCCGCGCGCCACGACGTGCTCGTTGGCGAACACCTGATCGAGATTGTTGATCGGACCGCAGCTGACGTTGTTGGCTTCGAGCTGCTCGAGCCAGAACTCCGACGTCTTGGCCGCGATCGCCTCTTCCAGCGTGGGCAGCAGCGCGGCGCGGTTGGCGAGGCGTTTCGGATTCGTCGAAAATCGCTCGTCCTCGGGCAGGTGATTGAGATTGGCGATCGCGCAGAACCGCTTGAACTGGTCGTCGTTGGCCACCGCCAGCAGAATGCTGCCATTCGATGTGCGGAACACCTGGTAGGGCACGATGTTCGGATGGGCGTTGCCAAGGCGTGGCGGATTGCTGCCGGTGGCGAGATAGTTCATGCCTTGGATCGTGGAGAAGGCGACCATCACGTCGAGCATGCCGATGTCGATGTGTTGGCCTTCGCCGGTCAGCGCCTGGTGGCGCAGCGCCGCGTTGATCGCGACGCCGGCATACATGCCGGCCATCAGGTCGGCGACCGGGATTGCGGATTTCATCGGCAGGCCGTCGGGCTCGCCGGTCACGCTCATGAAGCCGCTCATGCCCTGGATCAGGAGGTCATAGCCCGGCCGTTTGGCATAGGGCCCGGTCTGCCCGAAGCCGGTCACCGAACAGTAGACCAGCCCCGGGAATTCTGGCGCGAGCTGGTCATATCCGAGACCGTACTTCGCAAGACCACCCGTCTTGAAGTTCTCGACCAGCACGTGCGACGTCGCGATCAGCTTGCGAGCGATCGCCTGGCCCTTTTCCGTCGCGATGTCGAGCGTGACCGAGCGCTTGTTGCGGTTGGCGCAATGAAAATAGGCGCTTTCGCTGGTGTCGCTGCCGTCGGCATCCTTCATGAACGGCGGTGCGAACTGGCGCGTGTCATCGCCGGCGCCGGCGCGCTCGATCTTGATGACATCAGCGCCGAGATCGGCGAGCATCTGGGTGCAGGATGGGCCGGCCAGGATCCGGGTCAGGTCGAAAACGCGAATGCCGTCTAACGGTCCGGGCATGTTCATTCTCCTTTTGTCGATCGATGCGCTGGATTGGGGGCGCCTGGACATCGTTCACCGACGGCGCGGCGGTCGCCGTCCGATGCTGTCGATCGCCCGAATTGGGCGCCATGCTACGATCGATCGACCGTGTCAGGCTGTGCACCGGAAGCGTTGCGCACTATAGGCGATGGCCGCAATTCCTCAAGCGTGCCGCGCGCTTGAGCAGATAGGGGAACAATTCACGCCTTCAATCCCCTCGTGCCTGTGCAACCCACGTTTCTGCCAAGAAATTGATGCGGTTAGGCGATAGGGGAATTCTCTTTCGTCACATTAAGCGGTAGTGTAGCTGCGCGATCGTCGTGATGGGGTTGCGGCACATAATCGTATTTGGAGTATATCCATGAAAACGTCGTCAATTCCCGGGCTTGCCAATGGCAGAGGGGCGCCCCGGCCGATTTCCGATGAGAAAATGGAGCAGGTCCGTGAACTGCTCTTCGGCGAGTTCGAAAAACAAACCGAACAGCGGGTGATGGCGCTCGAGGAACGCGTGCGCGAACTAGAAGTCGGCGTGCATCGCCAGCTTGATGCCATGCAGGCGCGCATCGAAGCGCTGGCCGGGGAAATTGACGCCAGTCAACGCACGGCCCAAGAGGAAATTGCATCTGGATTGCAGGACTTGGCGGAGCGCGTGCGCCGTGCGGGCACTACTTGACCGACCACTGATTATTGCCGTTGATGGCCTATCTAGCGCGACCTTAGCCTCGAACGGAGCACGAGCACTTTGAGCGAGAACGCACCATCACGATCCGTGGCGCAGGGTATGGCGCGGCTCAAGGAGCTGCTGTTCGACAGCGAAGTCGAGACACTCGGTGAACTCGACAAGCGCCTCGGTTCGATCGAGCAGGAGCACACCAACCAGGAACGCCAGAACCTCGAAACCGTTCAGCGCGTCGAGCAGCTGTTCAAGCGGGCCGGCACCGAGGAGCGCTTTCGAAGCAGCGTTGCGGTTGTGCTCGACAAGGCGCTCGAAGAAGCCGAACTGCGCAATCACGATGAAATGTCGCGTGCGATCGCGCCGCTGGTTGTCAAGACGATCAAGACGGAACTGAAGAACAGCCAGGACGAGCTGGTCGATATCATGTTCCCCATCACCGGCCGCATGGTGAAATCCTACCTCGCGGCCGAGATGAAGAAGCTGTCGACCAGCGTCAACCGTCAGATCGACAACAACCCGTTCATGCTGCGCATCCGTTCGCTGACATCCGGCAAGCCGGTTCGTGACCTGGCGATCGCGGATACACAGCGTCTTTCGGTCGACGAGGTCTTCCTGATCCGGCGCGGCAGCGGCGAATTGCTCGCGCACTGGCCGCAATCTTCGACGGCGATGTCGAATGCCGATGTCCACATGAGCGGCGTGCTGAGCGCCATCAACGATTTTGCCAGTTCCGCCTTCGACAACGACGGTGGTCACTTCCAGTCGTTCCGCTACGAAGACTTCGATGTCTACATGCGCGCCTCTCCCGTCTATCTGCTCGCGGCGAAATGCAGTGGTATTGCGCCGAGCGGCATCGAGGCGATCTTCGACGAGGCGTTCCTCGAAACCCTCGAGCGTGTCACGGCGCTGGAGCGGGCCGCGGCCGCCAACAATCGCGAGGTTGCCGCGCAGACCCGCAGCCTCGAGCTGCACCCGCTGACCGAGCATGTCGAGAACCGGACGACCGAGATCTACGAGGACCTCGCGCGTTCGTCGGTTGGCGGTGCCGTCGTCAAGGCGCTCCTCTTCCTGATCGCGGTACCGCTCCTGGCATGGTTTTTCTGGGGTCTCTATACCGATGCCGAAGAGGCCATCGTGCGCCGCTCCGCCAACCATGTCATCACCAGTACGCCTGAGCTGAAAGGCTATCAGACCCATCTCGAGGTCGGTTATCGCGGCAAATCGATCACGGTGCGGGGGCTGGTTCCCGATGAAAGCGTGCGCAACGGTTTGTCGACGGCGCTCAGCCGCGAGTTGCCGTCGACGGAAATCAAGGCCGAGTTGGCGACCGTCCCCAAGGCGCGCACGGAGGTCGTTCGCGAAATCCCGGCACCACCGCCGGAATTCGATACGTCAGCGCTCGAAAAGCGCTTCTCTGATCGCCTGGCCGGTATGGAAAGCCAGCTCATTGCCACCTCGGCGCGGCGTGCCATGGCGCGGGCCGATGTGCGCCTGCGCCAGGCCCTGCCGGAGGTCGACCGGCTCGAGCGCCAGACCGATGGCGCGGCGCGCCAGGCCGATATCCGGGAGGTGCGCACGGCGCTCGACAAGGCCACGTCCGACGTCTCTGCCTTGCGCAAGCAGATGGTTGCGGCCGGCAACGACCGTGATGCCCTGTCACAGCTGGTGAGCCCGATCAATCAGGCGACGGTGGCGGTCGGGCGTACGATCAAGAGCTTGGCGAGCATCCACGGCAGTGGTGCGAACCTCGCCGCCGCTCAGAAGCCGACTGCGACCAATCTGGTCGATGCCGCGCAGGACTTGACCTCGCAGGCGGAGCGCATCGCGACCTTGGCGATCGCCCTGCACCAGGCGGCGGCGATGATCCCTGAACCCGTCGAGATTCCGCCCCCGCGTGAGATCACGCCGGAAGAGAAACTGCGGGCGTTCGTCGACCGCAACGCGATCTTCTTTTCAACCGGTGTTGATTTTCTGTCTGCCGCGCGGGCCAAGGAGCGTCTCGATGAACTGGCCGGCCTGATCAAGGCATCGTCGATTATGGTCCGCGTTGTCGGCTATACCGATGAGCGCGGCCAATCGGACAAGAACAGCGAACTCGCCTTGAACCGTGCCAATACCGTCATTGCCGAACTGGTGCGTCGTGGTGTCGAGCCGCAGTATCTGATCGGTATCGGGCGTCCCGGCGGCTATGCCTTGCGGCCGGGCGCCGGCGCCGGCAGCCCCAACCGGCGGGTGCAGTTCGAGGCTGGCTTTCGTGGCGAGGCGCGTGGTCCACGATGATCATTCGCAAAATCCTGCTGCTCGGGGAGATGGCGGTTGGCAAGACCTCCATCGCCCATCGGCTGCGCTTTGACACCTTCAAGGAGTCCTACAAGTCGACCATCGGCATGGACATCCACCGCTACGATGTCGAGCCGGGGCCCAACGGCGAGCGCTTCCAGTTCCTGATCTGCGATACCGACGGCAACTTCGAGGACATCCTGTTCCGCGACCAGCACGTGCGCGGCGCGCAGGCGGCGATTGTTGTCGGCGACCTGACGCGGCGCGAGACACTGGTCGCGCAGGCCCGCCTCGCGGTCAAGTTCAGCGATGCCAAGCCGGGTCGCTACCTCGCCGGCGTGCTCAACAAGAACGATCTCAAGGACGAGTTTCCGGAGGACGACGATGAATACCTGCCGGAAGCCCTGCGCGAGCCGTTTTTCCCCTTGATCCGGACCAGCGCCAAGACCGGCGAGAACGTCAAACGCACGTTTCATGAGGCCGCCGAAACCATCGTCCGGAGGCGGATGTGACCGGAGGCCCCGATGGCGGACGGCGATGATGGCATGTTGGGCCTGCTCCTGGACCAGGGCCTGATCAGCCTGGCGCGGGCCGACACGTCCCTCAAGATTGTCTCGGCACAGGGCCAGGCTGCGATGGGGCTGCCGGTTGGCGGGGATTTGTGCGATGCGGTGCCGGTCCTGTTCGGTCTCGATGATGCCATTCGCGCCCTGCACGACGCAGCCGGCACGCGACTGGTTCTCACCAACGTTGCCACCGTCGGCGAAGAAGGCCCCTCTGAACGTCAGGACTTCGTGGTCGTCCCCGACAGGCAAACCGGCGGCTATGTGCTCTCGATCACGCCATCGCTTGCCAATGACGACCTCACGCTCGAACTCGAACAGAACCTGCGCAAGAAGTTGCAGCTCGAGACGCGGGTTGCCGCCCAGGCGCGGGCCATCGAGGCGACCAACGCGGCGCTGAAACGGACCAACGTCGATCTTGTCAATTTCACGCGCATGATCTCTCACGATCTCAAGGCGCCGATGCGGGCCATCCGGTATTCCGCCGAGGATATCAGCGCCACGCTTGCCGACACCGACGACGAGATCCAACTGATCGCGCTCGATGAGCTGCACCAGCAATCGGTTCGCCTCTCACAAATGGTGAGCGATCTGCTGGTCTACTCGCGGCTCGGCGACAAGTTGGCGGCGGCAGCATCGGTCGATACCGCGGCCCTGGTCCAGGAAATCGCCGCCTCGATCCCGCGGCCCGCCGAGCTGCGCGTCGACATCTCCGGCACCTGGCCAGTGATCACCACGATCGGCGTGCTTCTCGATGTCGTGCTGCGCAATCTGATCGACAACGCCATCAAGCATCACGACCTCGAAGCCGGAACAATCACGGTATCGGCAGAGCAAACCGGCTCGGCGCTGGAGATTGTCGTTGCCGATGATGGGCCGGGTATTCCGCAAGACTATCAGGAGGCGGTCGTGCGTCCGTTCGTGAAGGTTAACAAGGATCAGTACGATGCCAGCGGGCTTGGCCTCAGCATGGTCGACAAGGTCATTGCGGATGTTGGCGGCCGGCTCGCGATCGGTGACCGGCCGGACGGGCAACGTGGTGCGCATATTGCGGTGTCGTGGCCGTTGACAATTGTCGCAAGTTAACGTCTCTTTCAGTTGAACGTCGGCACACCCGATCAAATTAATATATATGAATCAGTACGTAAAGTACTTGGGCGGTGTGTCTGTCCAAGTGCACCGTTGGCCCGGGTCATAGGCGCTTTTCCTTTGCGGCGCGGGCCTTCCGCCGAGAAAGTTAGGTCTATTCATGGGATCATTGAAGCCGGGTTCGGGTGGCGATTTTCTCGCCAAGAAGAGTGATGTCACGCAGGCCAAGCAGGACCTGCTGCCAGAACTCAATGATATTGTCATGGTCGAAGACGAAGGGTTCGATGCTCGGCGTCTGACGGCAACATTGAACATCGTCCTCAAGCGCGACTGCAACATCCGCGTCGCCAAGACGCTCGGCAAGGCGATCGACGCTGTGCTCGAGCAGCCACCGGACATGATGTTCCTGGATGATTATCTGCACCCCAATGACTCGGCCCTGGATACGATCCCGATGGTCCGCCGCGCCGGTTACACCGGGCCGATCATCGTGCTTTCCGGCGAGTGGGATCGCGAACGCGCGATTGCGCTCAAGAAAGCCGGCGCGAGCGATTCGATGCACAAGGAAAACATCAACAGCGTCGAACTCGGTGCCATGCTGGTGCGAGCCTTCGCATCGCATTCGTGACGGAAGCATTGTAGAGCGTCGCGCGCTTGCGACCGGCTGTTGACGGCTCGAGGCACGAGATGCATGACGGTGGCGCACGGTCCCGACTGGGTTTCGTCGGGAGAGCTTTCAGTTCAAAGGATCACCCGCCGCTGGCGGCGGCGATGATGGTGTTTGCATTGGCGCTGCTCGGCTTGCAGGATGCCATCGTCAAGCTCACGACCGGTGCAGTTTCGATATGGCAGTTCCAGTTCATCCGCGCCGGGCTGAACCTGGCCTTGCTGTTCGGTGGTGTCCTGTTCTTCGGTGGCCTGCGCACGCTGCCACCGAAGCGCGCCTGGGTGGTGGCGTTGCGCAGCATCTGCCTGGTCGCCGCGATGTTGTGTTTCTTTTCAGGCATTCCCTTCCTCAGCCTCGCCGAGATCGCCGCCGGACTTTACCTCTTCCCGCTGATCGTCACGCTGCTGTCGCGGTTCGTACTCGGCGAACAGGTCGGCGTGCAGCGTCTTGCAGCCGTCGCGGCGGGTTTTTGTGGCGCGTTGCTGATCCTCAAGCCGGGTGGCGAGGCGTTTCGCATGGTCTCGCTGCTGCCGGTTGGCGCGGCCATGTTCTATGCCTGCGTCGTGCTCATCACGCGCAAACTGTGCCGCGAGGAGTCGCCGCTGACGCTCGCCACGGGCGTCGCCTTGACCTTCATGGTGGTCGGCGCGATCGGGCTGGCTGTCATGCCGTCGCCGGACAAAGTCGGCGCGCTCGGCGCGAACTGGCCGTACCTCATGACCGGGTGGCATGACCTTGGCCTTGTCACGCTGCTCGCGATCGTTGCCTGTTCGGCGTTCAACCTCACGGCCAATATCTGCCTCGCGCGCGCCTATCAGACGGCGGAGTCGAGCTGGCTCGCACCCTACGACTATTCCTATCTCGTGTTCGCTGCGATGTGGGGATATCTGATCTGGGGCACGGTGCCGGATGCGCTGACGGTGGCCGGCATGGGCTTGATCGCCGCCGCCGGCATCTTTGTGGCTGCACGTGAAGCACGCAAATCTCGAGTGAGCAACCTCTAGTTTGTAAATCCTTCGCAGGCAAAATTCATGCTGCAATAATCCGAAATATAAAAAAAATGAGACAACACAAATCTTCCGTATTCGGTCCCCATCACTCGATTCGGGTCGGTTTTGCCGAGCATGTCCCCGCCGTACGACGGGTGGGCTCGCGGTGATCGCGTGACGCACGTTAGGCGGCCTTTCTGAAGCATCTCGCGCGGTGTGCCGTTCGAAGCTTCCGGCCATGTGGCGTTGCGCGTCGAGACGATGTCTTCCGGTGTTGTTGGCGCGCGGGGCGCATCGGCTGTCCAGCGGGGCGTTGGACTGAATTTGGTCTTGGGACGTGGGGCCATCGCCATGCGTTTGCCGAGAGCCATCTTGCAGCTCGAAAGAGACGAATGCGCTTGTGCTTGAGGGTGCGCAAGCGGATTTGGCATGCGCAATCTGAGGGGAAGGATTGTCAGGATGACCGCAGAGACCGTTGCCTGGCTGTGGCGGATGGATTGGCAGACCATTTTGATGGTCTGTCATGTGGTGGGGATTGTTCTTGTCGTTTGTGCCGCGACGGCCGGCTACGCGGCCGGTGCGAGCATTCTCTTTGTCGGCGGTCAGCAGCCCGGGCGCATGCTTGTCGGCTTCGTTCACAACAGCATCGCGTTCGGGTTGGTGCTGGTCTGGTGCAGCGGCGGCGGTTTGCTGATGATCAAGAATATGCTCGGTCCACATGCGATCTGGCCTGACGCACTGACCTTCAAGCTGATCATCGTTGCCACGTTCTCGTTGAGTGTCTGGCTCGTCCGCGTGCTTGTGTTGCCGATGGCGCGCGTGCGCCAGCAACCGCTTGCGGCTGATCTTGGCTGGGGCGCACTGGTTGGTATTGCCTTCGTGGCATCGGTGTCGATGAGCTGCTGGATCATTCTTGTCGCGATGGCGCTCAGCACGGAAGTCCAGGCGTTGCCGATCGAGCGCCTGTACGGTTTTCTCGCCGGCCTGGTTGCGCTCTTCATGGGCGCATGCCTGTTGCTTGCCGCAGGCATTCGGTTACTGACGCCGCGACGCCAGCCGCAAACCCCTGTGCGCACGGCAAACCGGCGGCGTCGCCAGCGCGATGGCCGGCCGGGCAGCGACGCAACATCTAAGAAGGTGCCACGGCAACGATCGAACCCGCAGCCAAATGGCGCCTCGCTACAAGAGCCGGTCCTGACCGGACTGACCGAGCACGCCGTCAAGGCGATGCAGGCCCGGCCCGTGCCATTGCCGATCAATGCGCCACAGGTGCGCCGCGCGTCGCCGCATTCCGTCGCGCCGCACCCCGTCACACAGCAGCAGCCGGTATCATCGCTGTCAAATCGCTTGTGCCAGCTGCACTATGAAGATCCGGCCCGGCAACTGCGTGACAAGGTTGCGCGCGAGTGGTCGCGCAATACGCGGCCGCCGGAGTCGCGGCCGCGCTGGACGCCGACCGCAGCGGCGGCTGCAAAAGCCGCTGCCGCCGCCGCGGCTCGTGAATCGGAGGCCGATGACTGGCTTCTGCAAAAGTGGTTGCGGCGGCCGCGCTAATACTGGGGCTTTGAGCCCGGCTCAATCGAGCGTGAACAGTTCCTGCGGCCCGCGGATGCCGCGCAGTTCGTGGCGGCCGAGCGACCTGAGGCCGGCTGATGTCTTGGCTGCGACGGTCTCGGAAACGATAACGGTTTCGCCCAGCGTCTTGCACAGCGATGCAATCCGCGCCGTCTGGTTGACGCCGGACCCGATCACCGTGAAATCGAGGCGCCCCGGCGTGCCGACGTTGCCGAAGGTCAGTTTGCCACTGTGCACGCCGGTGCCGAAGCGCAGCGCCGGGTCTCCTCTGGCTTCGCGTTCCGCGTTGATCACGGCGATGCGTTGATTGGCATCGGCGAGCGCGGCAAACGCGTGATCATGGGCTGATGCGTCGACGTTCGCGTGGTTGTCGATCGGAAAGATCGCGAGGACCGCATCGCCGATGAA
>JBPCVZ010000075.1:0-5566 GCA_051010015.1 Hyphomicrobiaceae bacterium | reverse complement strand
CCCGCCTATTGGAGAGCGGCCTTTGGACCTCATTTCGTACCCGCCCCTTTAGCCGTGTTCCCGCGGCCGACGCGGAGCCACGCTCAATCTTCGTCACGGCCTGCGAAACACGGCCGCTTGCCGGCATGCCGGAAGCGGTGGTCGCCCAGCATGTAGATGCGTTCACGCTGGGCATCGACCTCGTCGCACGACTCACCATCGGATCGGTTTTCTTGTGCACGGGCGCTAAATGGTCAGGACCAATCGGCTCCGCGCCAAAAATCGAGCACGTTGGCTTCGACGGTCCGCATCCAGCCGGACTTCCCGGCACACACATTCATCACCTGGATCCCGTCGGCCCCGACCGGGAGGTCTGGCACATCGGCTATCAAGACGTTATCGCCATTGGCAAGTTCATAGGCGAGGGCCGTCTTTGGACCGAGCGCGTCGTCGCGCTCGGCGGCAACGGATTCTCGAATCCACGAATGGTGCGCACCCGGCTCGGCGCCGACCTCGTCGCACTCACCGCAGGCGAACTCATGGCACCTGGGTCAGCCGAAGCAGAACCGAGGCTGATCTCGGGGTGCGTACTGAGCGGCCGCAATGCGCTCGGCGCAGAAGCCTATCTCGGTCGACATCACCTTCAAGTCTCTGCCATTGCCCAAGGGCGGCCCTGCCGAACGCCGCTCTGGCGACGACCGCTGGAGAACCGCTACTCCTTTTCTGATACGCTGGCTCGAATCCGGGGCCAGCGCTCGACTTTGCGATTCACCACCGATCAGAACGGTCGCGCCACGGCCCTCGTGCCGACGGATGCATTTGAACAACTGATACCAATGGACGTCCTTGCAGTGCCTTTACTCCGAGCCTTGCTCATCAAGGACACGGATCAGGCCCAGGCACTTGGTTGTCTGGAACTCGACGAGGAGGATCTCGCTTTGTGCTCGTTCGTCTGCCCCGGCAAGAACGACTACGCAACCGTGTTGCGCCGAAATCTTGAACAGATCGAGCGAGATGGTTGAGCGAAGATGGATCAGTCGGCAAGCAATAAAGGGCAATCGGGCTCCATCGGCACGGCGCGCCGCGATGCCGTTGCGCTGGCGCGCGAGTTGGGCGCTCGGTTGTTCTTCCGAGCGCCCTCCATCCCCACTGTTGCCGCCCCTCATGTGCGCGATGGCGACAACGTTGACAGCCTGCTCAACCGCTTCGTCATCGCATCACTGCCCTGCTGGTTTATCGGCCTGTGGAACATCGGACAGCAGATCGCTGTTGCGATGCAGATCGCCGGCGCAGAGGCGCTGCCCGGCTGGCGCGCCGAGCTGATCAGTGCAATCGGCTTGCCCATCGAACCCGGGAACATGCTGGGATGCTGGCTGCTCGGCTTGCTTTACTTTCTGCCGGTCTTGGTGACGGCTCTACTCGTGGGCATCTTCTGGGAGGTTCTCTTCGCGGCCAAACGCAACCGGCCTCTCGATGAGGGCGTGCTATCCATTGCCTGGCTCTTCGTGTTGATCCTGCCGCCGACTATTACGTTCTTTCAGGTGGCCTACGGTATGACCATCGCGATGGTGTTCGGCAAGGCTATATTCGGCGGCACCGGCCGCTATCTTGTGAGCCCGCCGATTCTGGGCATCTGCGTCTTGTTTTTCTCTTACTCGAGCGTCGTGTACGGACCGGGGACCTGGGTTCCGCTGCCCGGATACGAAGAGCTGACAACGCTTGAGCTGGCCATCGTCGAGGGTGGTGTGCCGGCCCTCCACGCGGTCGACTATACTTGGTGGTCGCTCTTCATCGGCAATCAGCCGGGGCCGTTCGGGGTGACGTCGGCTCTTGGCTGCTTGTTGGGCGCCATCTACCTGATCGCGACCGGTGCAGCCTCTTGGCGCATAATGGCCGGTTCGTTGATCGGGCTGTCTGTGACGGTTGGACTGCTCGGGCTCGCAGCTGCCGCCGATTCCGCAGCCTTCTCGATCCCATGGTACTGGCACGCGGTGCTGGGTGGCTGGGCGTTCGGCACGGTGTTCTTGGCAACGGATCCCACTGCGGCCGCCACCACCAGGACGGGACGTTGGGTGTTCGGCGTGTTGGTCGGCGCCCTGACGGTTCTCGTTCGCCTGACCAATCCGGCATATTTCGAGGGTGTTGTGTTCGCAATCCTGCTTGCCAGCATATTTGCCCCACTGTGCGATCACTTCGTTGTGGAACGGAATATCGCGAGGCGTCGAGCACGCACGGAGGCGCGGCCATGAACCAGAGTCTACGCTCGCTCGGGGTACTCGCCGGTGTCGCCCTGGTCTGCGCTATTCTTGTCAGTGTCTCGACGATCACTTTGCGCCCGATTCAAGAGCGCAATCAACTGCTGGAGCGCTACCGCCACGTCGTTGCATTGACCGGAAAGGTCGGGGCCGATGCCGATGACGAGACCGTCATGAAGGCTGTGTCCCAGCTTGACGTGCGGGTGGCGAACCTGGACACGGGTGAGTTCGTGACAGAACCGGTTCCGGAAGCTGTCGACTCGCGAGCGGCTGCTACCGACCCCGAGCGCAGTACTGCAATTCCGGCGTCAGATGACCTCGCCCGGCTGGGCCGTCGCGCCAATCTCGAGGTCGTGTATCTGGTTTGGGAAGATCAGAAGCTCAGCCGGATCATTCTGCCGATAAAGGGCCAGGGCATGTGGTCCACGCTCTATGGTTACGTTGCGCTCGAGAAGGACCTCTCGACGATCGCAGCCACCACATTCTATGAACAGACCGAGACTGCGGGCCTCGGCGACCAACTGGAGGACCCGGACTGGCAGGCCCAATGGCAGGGGCGCAAACTGTTCGATGACAGCGGCAACGTGCAGTTTCGAGTCGCAGCTGGCAGGGTTGATCCGTCGTCGTCTTCGGCCGCCTACGAAGTCGATGGGTTGAGCGGCGCTACAGTGACGGGCGGGGCCGTCACTAATCTGGTTCGGTTCTGGTTTGGTCCGCACGGCTACGGTCCACTGCTGGCGAAGTTTTCCAAACAACCGCCCCAACGGTAAAGGATCCGGAGCGCGCAATGCGAACGTCACAGCAGACAGTGCAGGCAAAGATATTGGAGGGAAGGTGATGACGGTACGCTCGACACTCCTCGATCCGTTGTTTGAGAGAAATCCGGTCTTGCTGCAAGTGCTCGGAGTGTGTGCGGCCCTCGCCATCACAAACTCCCTCTACACGGCGCTAATCATGGGGGCCTCATTGACGGGCGTGGCAACGTTCTCAAACGCCGTCATCAGCGCTCTCAGGCACGTCATTCCAAGCAGCCTCCGGATCATCATTCAGATGACCGTCATTGCCACCGGCGTGATCGTGGTCGATCAGGTGCTTCAGGCCTATGCTCCTGACGCGGCGCGAACGCTGGCCGTGTTCATCAGCCTAATTGTCACCAACTGCATCGTGCTTGGCCGCGCGGAAGCGTTTGCGGCCAAGAACGGGGTCGCCATGAGCATTCTCGACGGGATCGGCAACGGTCTCGGCTTCACGGCGGTGCTCGTGGCGGTCGCCACGGTCCGCGAGCTGCTCGGCGCGGGAACGCTGCTTGGCTATACTGTGCTGCCGCTGGCGAGCGATGGCGGTTTTTATACACCCAACCAGCTGATGCTGTTGCCGCCAAGCGCGTTCTTCGTCATCGGCTTGCTCATATGGGCCGTGCGGACGTGGAAGCGGGAGCAAGTCGAGGCGCCCGAATTTGCCGAGGTGAAGGTCCGCCCCGAGCCTGATGCCGTGCCGGCCGGGAGGCAAATCCCGTGAACGACCTGCTCGATATCTTCATCAGAGCCGTCCTTATCGAGAACCTTGCGCTCTCGTTCTTTCTCGGGATGTGCACGTTCCTGGCGGTCTCCAAGGATGTGAAGACCACGCTCGGTCTGGGGGCCGCGGTGATCGTCGTCGAAACGATCAGCGTGCCGGTGAACAACCTGATCTACACCTATGTACTGCGCGCTGGTGCGCTCGAATGGGCCGGCTTGCCCGAGCTCGACATGAGCTTCCTCGGCCTCATTAGCTATATCAGCGTCATTGCTGCAATGGTGCAGATCCTCGAGATGTTCTTGAAGCGGTTCGTGCCGCCTCTTTACGCGTCGCTCGGCATCTTCCTGCCGCTGCTGACCGTCAACTGTGCCATCCTAGGCGCCTCACTGTTCATGGTGCAGCGCGACTACAGCTTCGCTCAAAGCGCGGTCTACGGTTTCGGCGTGGGTACGGGCTGGGCGATTGCGATTGTTGCGCTTGCGGGATTGAGAGAGAAGATGCGGTACAGCGAGGCGCCGGGCGGGCTTGAAGGTCTGGGGCTCACGTTCATAACGGTTGGTATGATGTCCCTCGCGTTCATGGGAATCTCTGGGATTGAGATGTAGCCATGCTTGTCAATGAAGTCATAGTCGCGGTCGCGCTCTTCATGACAATTGTGTTGAGCCTAGGGGTGCTGGTGCTGCTGGCAAGATCGGTCCTCGTGCCATCGGGTCAACTGACCGTCAACGTCAACGACACGCGCGATCTAACTGTCGACCCGGGTGGCAAGCTTCTCGTCGCACTCAGTGAAAACGCACTGTTTGTCCCCGCGGCATGCGGCGGGGGCGGCACGTGCGGCCAGTGCAAGGTCCGGGTTCTTAAGGGTGGCGGCGACCTGCTGCCGACCGAGAAGTCGCACATCAGCAAGAAAGAAGCTTTGACCGGACTGCGCCTTGCTTGTCAGGTGAGCATCGACCGCGACATGAAAATCGAGGTCCCGGAGGACGTGTTCGGCGTCAAGCGGTGGACCTGTAAGGTCCGCTCGAACGACAACGTTTCCACGTTCATCAAGGAGTTCGTTCTGGAGCTGCCGCAAGGCGAAACCATGGACTTCCGCGCCGGTGGTTATGTGCAGATCGAGACTCCTGCCTACAGCCTCGATTTTGACCAGATCGACATCCCGAACGAGTATCGTGACGACTGGGAGCGATATAAGCTGGTCGAGCTCAAGTCTGTCGTCAAAGAGCCCACCGTGCGCGCCTACTCGATGGCGAATTATCCGGAGGAGAACGATATAATTATGCTCAACGTGCGCATCGCCACGCCGCCCCCCGAAGCCCCGTCCGGCACACCGCCCGGCATCGTGTCCTCGTACATATTTGGTTGCAGGCCTGGGGATGAGGTCGTCGCCTCCGGTCCTTATGGTGAGTTCTTCGCGAAAGATACCGATGCAGAGATGGTCTTTGTCGCCGGGGGCGCGGGAATGGCCCCGATGCGATCGCACATCCTCCATCAGTTGTGCACCCTGAAGACGAAACGCAAAATCAGCTTCTGGTACGGCGCGCGCAGCTTGCGCGAGGCATTCTACGTCGAAATGTTTGATAAACTCGCCAAGGAGCATGAGAATTTCACATGGCATCTGGCGCTGTCGGAGCCTTTGCCGGAGGACAACTGGGACGGGCTCTCCGGCTTCGTCCACGAGGTGCTCTACCAGAACTATCTTGCCGACCATCCGGCGGCTGAGGATTGCGAGTATTATCTGTGTGGGCCGCCTGTCATGAACGCGGCAGTGATCGCGATGCTCGACGCTCAGGGTGTTGATGCGGAAAATATCT
>JBPCVZ010000074.1:0-58352 GCA_051010015.1 Hyphomicrobiaceae bacterium | reverse complement strand
TTCGGCGAGGGCGCGCATCGCGCCTTCGAAATTCTCGACATCGATCGCCGCCCGGGTATCGAACTTGACCTTGGCGATGGCAGCTTCCAGCGCGCGTTCGGCCGGCTCCTTGAGCAGATCACCGGTCGGCGTGCCGTCATAGGTGGTGCCGTCCTTCTTTTCCTCGATGGCGAGAATGTTGGCGGCGCGCTTGGCTCCGGCGAGCAGATTCTCGCCGTCGTCGGTTTCGAGGAAATCGGTAAGAGCTTCGACGCGTTTGACGATCAGTGCAAGATCGTCCTGGCCGGGCAGTGCGAACACAGCATCGATCAGATCGTGGCGCACGCCTTCTTCGCGCAGGTGCACCTTTAAGCGATCGGCGAAGAAAGTGAGGAGATCATCGCGCACGTCGTGCTGGTCGGTCGCAGCCGGATTGGCCGCGGCATGCTGCTTCCAGGCCGCATCGATCTCGCTGACGAGCGGCACACGCAGATCATTCTCGAGCACGATCCGGATGATGCCGAGGGCGGCACGGCGCAGCTGATAGGGATCACCGCTACCGGTCGGCTTTTCGTCGATCGCCCAGAAGCCGACGAGCGTGTCGAGCTTGTCGGCGAGCGCGACGGCGACACTGACTGGCTCGGTCGGTACATCATCGCCGGCACCGCGCGGCTTGTAATGCTCCTCCATCGCCTGCGCGACCTTGGCGTTCATCTTTTCCGCCTCGGCATAATAGCGCCCCATCAGGCCCTGCAATTCGGGGAACTCACCGACCATTTCCGAGACGAGATCGGCCTTGCACAGCTGTGCGGCGCGGCCAGCAAGGTCCGGCTCGGCATCGACACTGCCGGCAATCTGGCGGGCCAGTTCGGTGACGCGCTCGACGCGATCGGCCTGGGTGCCGAGCTTGGCATGGAACGTGATGTTTCCGAGTTGCTGACGCATCGGCTCGAGCTGGCGCTTGAGGTCCTGGTCCCAGAAGAATTTCGCGTCGGCAAGGCGTGCACGAATGACCTTTTCGTTGCCCGAGATGATCTGCTCGCCGTTGTCGGTCGCGATCAGGTTGGTGACGCACACGAAGCGGTTGGCAAGTTTGCCGGTCTCCGGATCGCGCAGTGAAAAACATTTCTGGTGTGCGCGCATGGAAGTGATCAGGCATTCGGCGGGGACATCGAGGAAGGCTTCGTCGAAACTTCCCATGAGCGCGGTCGGCCACTCGGTGAGGCCGGCGTTTTCCAGAGCGAGGGCATCGTCGGCGACGAGTTCGAGGTCGGCTTCCGCGGCGACGGCGTCGGCCTGCTCCTTGATCGCGGCGGCACGCTCCGAAGTCGGCAGCAGAACTCTATGATCCTTGAGCTTGTTACCGTAGTCCTCGAAGGATTTCACGGCGAACGGTTCCTTGCCGTGGAAACGGTGACCGCGGGTTTCATTGCCGCTGGCGACACCGGCGATCTCGAACGACACGACGTCGCCGTCGAACAGGCACAGCACCGAGTGCAGCGGGCGCACCCAGGTGAAGTCGCTCGCACCCCAGCGCATCGATTTGGGCCAGGGAAATTTCGCCGCGACATCGGGGATAACCGCGGCGATGATCTCCGGCGCCGACCGGCCCGGGCGCTCGATGCGCGCGACATAGAAGTCGCCCTTCTTGGAATCGGTTACGACCTCGGCCTGATCGATGCTGTCGAGACCGGCGCCGCGCAGAAAGCCCTGCAACGCCTTTTCCGGTGCCCCGACACGCGGCCCCTTGCGCTCATCCGAGACGGCAGGCGACATCGCGGGCAATTCCGAGATGTGCAACACCAGCCGACGCGGCGTGGCGAACGCCATTGCCGCGCCGGGATCGAGCCCCTCCGCCGTGAGGCCGTCGCTGACGAGACGCTTCAGATCATCGGCGGCGCGCTGCTGCATGCGCGCCGGGATTTCTTCGGATAGGAGTTCGAGGAGGAGTTCGGGCATCGCTTTGTTCTTTGTTGTTTCGCGCGGTTGGAGACAGGCGCGTCGTTCAGTTGGCCTTGGTAGGTGGTTGAGTGGCGGCGCCAAACAGCATTTCGGCAAATTCAGTCGGCGCCGGCGTCGTTGCGAGATAACCGAGCCCGGCCGCGACCAACGCCAGGGCGAACAGCCAAACGGCGCGGGGCTGGCCGCGCAGCGCAAACAGCATCACCATAAGCGCGACGGCTGCCATGATCGCCAGGCCACGGATGTGGAGATCGTCCATCACGCCCCGCCTTCGGTCGCAAGCCAGGCGCTGCAGCAGGCTTTGGCGAGGTCGCGCACGCGCAGGATATAGCTCTGGCGCTCCGTCACCGAAATGACGCCGCGCGCGTCGAGCAGGTTGAAGATGTGGCTCGCCTTGATGCACTGGTCATAGGCCGGCAGCGCCATCAGGTGGCGCTTGTCGTTGTCCGTCTCGGCTGGTGCGCCCTTGTCGAGGATCGACTGGCATTCGGCTTCAGCGTCCTTGAAATGCTGCAGCAGCAGGTCGGTGTCGGCGTGCTCGAAGTTGAAGCGCGAGTATTCCTGTTCGGCCTGCAGAAAGACATCACCGTAGGTCAGGCGGCGATCGTCGTCGCGGCCGTTGAAGTTGAGATCGTAGACGCGGTCGACACCCTGGACGTACATCGCGAGGCGCTCGAGGCCGTAGGTGATCTCACCGGAAACCGGCTTGCAGTCGAAGCCGCCGACCTGCTGGAAGTAGGTGAACTGGGTGACCTCCATGCCGTTGCACCAAACCTCCCAACCGAGCCCCCAGGCGCCGAGCGTCGGGCTTTCCCAGTCGTCCTCGACGAAACGGATGTCGTTGACGCTGGTATCAATTCCGATCGCATCGAGGCTCGCGAGGTAGAGATCGAGGATGTCCGGCGGCGACGGCTTCATGATCACCTGGAACTGGTAGTAATGTTGCAGGCGGTTAGGATTTTCGCCATAGCGGCCATCCTTGGGGCGGCGCGAAGGTTGCACATACGCCGCGTTCCAGGACTTCGAGCCGAGCGAGCGCAAGGTCGTCGCCGGGTGGAACGTGCCGGCGCCAACCTCCATGTCGTAAGGCTGTAGCACGACGCAGCCCTGCGCTGCCCAGAACTGCTGCAGCGTCAGGATCATGTCCTGAAACGAGCGAGTCGGGTGCAGGTTGTCGGGGCGCTGCCATGACGTCGCAGCGGCGGTACTTTTGGGCATTTTTGACATGGTTCGCATTCACGTTTGAGTGTACGGCGGACTATAGTGCAGCGGCCGTGCATTGGCGAGGCGCCGATCGGCGGCAAAGCGCGCAATCTTAACGGAATCGACGATGGCCGATGAACGATTGACAGTCCGTGCCGGGTTGGCCCGGCACCCGGCACACGCCTCGATTACGCCAGTGCAAATCTCCGACCTGGTCGATCGCTTCTATCAGCGCGTGCAGCACGATGATCACCTGGCGCCGATCTTCAAGAAACACGTACCCGGCGAATGGGGACCGCACCTCGAGATCATGAAGGGGTTCTGGCGCTCGGTGCTGCTCAAAACCGGCGAGTACAACGGCCGCCCGGTGCCGGTGCACGTGAAGCTGGGCAAGCTCGATGCAGATGACTATCGCGCCTGGTTGCGGCTTTTCAGCACGACGGTCGACGAGGTGTTCGCGGCGGAGGCGCGGCCGATCGTGGTCGAGGCGGCGGAGCGGATTGCAACGAGCCTGTGGCTCGCAACCAACGGCGACCTGCTCGCGACGCCACCGGACTGGAAGGCAGAGGACGAGAGCCCTTCAGACTTGGATGGAGTCAATTCTGTTCGCAAACGGTGAGTCGCCCAGCAGGAGAACGGTGCAGCGCGCAGCGGTGCTGCGGGCAAGCCGTTCGACGCCCATGGGTGTTTCCTGGGCGGCCGCCGTTTGCGAACCCTTTCGATGTTCGTGTTCGAAACATCGACACGAAGATGGGCCGGGCGGATTTGCCCCGATCTCGGCACGTCCCGTCTCATCCGTAGCACCGCTACGCATTTCGACGGTCCACTTGATCTCGGACCAATTCCGCTCGGCAGAATGGTTCCATCTGGGTCTGAAGGGCTCTAGAGCCGCCCCTAATCCTTGGTGCGGTAGACGCCGGCTTCCTCGTCCCAGATGAGATTGCCGGCCTCGCGGGCCTGGTCGGACGGTCCGACGGGTTTGCTCGCGTTGGCCTCTTTGGCAGCGGCGATCGCCGTCTCGCGCATCTGCTTTTTCAGCCAGCGATAGCCGAAATAGGCACCGGCACCAACGGCGACGAGCAGAATGAGTTGCGGCACGACATTGTTCTCCAGAAGGGCGGCAGGCGCCGCTTGACGGGCGCAATGTGGTAGCTGGGCCGACTTCGCAGACCGGCCCTAAAGGCCATAGCGTTGCCACAGCATACGCTTCTCGGCGGTAGACACCAAGTCTTCGGCGAATTCGAGGCGCAGGCCGGACAGTCCCTCGTGATCGAGGACGGGCGGTAAGAACGTCGAACGGCGCAAGCGCGCGAGCAGTCCGCCGGTCTGCAGCTTGATGTTGTGCAGGACGACCTTGTCACCGAACTCTTCCCGCATCCTGGTGCGCACATCGGCGACGCCATCGATCAGGCCGAGTTCCTGGGCCTTACCGGCCACCCAAAATGCGCCCGAAAACAGCTCCGCATCATCCGCCTTGAGCTTGTCGCCGCGGCGCGACCGAACGACGTCCTTGAACACTTCGTGGATATCGAGCTGGATCGCCTTGAGGCGTGCGATATCTTCTTCACGGGCCGGTTTGAAGGGATCGAGGATCGATTTGTTTTCCCCGGCGGTATAGACCCGGCGCTCGATGCCAAGCTTGTTCAAGGCCTCGACGAACCCGAAGCTGGCGGCGATAACACCGATCGAACCGACGATCGAAGAGGGATCCGCGTAGATCTCATCGCCCGCGACGGCAAGGAAGTACCCGCCCGACGCCGCAACGTCCTCGCAGAACACGTAAACCTTTTTCTTTTTTTCTTCACTCAGTTGACGGATGCGATTGAAGATGAGGTTGGATTGCACCGGCGAGCCGCCCGGTGAATTGACGACAATCGCGACCGCTGGCAGCTTCGAATAGGTGAAGGTGCGCTCAATGGCGCCAGCGGCCGAAGCAAGCGACAGCGACGGGCGCAGCGGGGCGGCCATACCGATCGGGCCCGTGAGCCTGAGCACGGGAATTTTGGGAGCGGAAGAAAAGGGCCACATGCGTTTGTGCCGTCCTGTTGTCGAGTCGAGTAGAGCTTAAGCGGGATCACATGGAACGTTGGGCCGCAATTTGCAACCGCAACGCGGCAAAGAACCTTCGACCCCGCGCCTCGATCGATGGCAAACCAAGCGCACCGTGCTCATGCGCCGGCCATGGCTTCGAAACTCAATGGCAGGGGCGATGGTGTTTTTAGGACCTTGTCGATCTCCGGCGTGAATCGATTGTCGGGCCCGTGCAGGCAGATACCTTTGCACAGTACCAACGGTGCGCGAGAGCCCTTCACGCCGCGCAGGATCACGCGCGAGGCCGGTTCGCCATGACGTGGATGCAGCGGCAGCAGCGTCAACGCGCCGAAGCGACGCTGGAAAGCACCCAGCATCGCCGGTAAATGATCGGTGCGATGGATCATGATCGCTGTGCCGCCGGCCTTCGTCATGCGCGCCATAAAGCGTACCCACGCATCGAGGCCCGCATCGGGCATGGCATGCGACGCCGCCTTCAAGGCATGCGGCGAGGGGCGGTGACGCGCCGTGTCGTAGAACGGCGGATTGGAGGCGACCACATCGAAGCTGTTGTCAACCGGCTGATCACAAGATGCAGCGCCCGGCTGGACGATATCGCGCCGGACGACGCCGGCGCGGCCGCCAAGGCTGTTCTCCGCGATGTTCTGCTCGGCCAGCGCACACAGTGCTGCGCTCTGCTCGACGAGCGTGACGCTCAGGCCGGGCAGGCGGACGGCCGCACACAGGGCGACAACGCCAACTCCGGCGCCAACATCAAGCAGGCGCTGTTCGCGTCCGCTGGTGGGCGCCTCGACGCTGGCGGCGAGCAGCACCGCATCAAGCCCGGCACGGTAGCCCTGACGGGGCTGATGCATGCACAGCGCACCGCCAAGGAAGGCGTCGCGCGTCGTTTCACCGCTGCCTTGCGGCACCCGGCCAGTGCTGGCACTTGGTGGCCCTTCCCGGTCACCCGGCATCGCTAGACAACCACTGCGACAAGTCTGCATCCGTCAGGATCCGCCGCGCCTGGGCCAGTTCGTCGGCGCCAATCAGGATGCGGCGTGGCAGCGCGCCAATCGAGCCCTCGACCGCACTGACATGCTCATCGACGAGTTGCGGGCTGAGGCCTGCATCGCGCAGCAGAACGACAACGAAATTGAGCAGAACGATATCGTTCGAGCGAAGGACTTCTCGCATGTATATGCCTCACTGGAGCACTTGTGCAGCTGAGGCGCAGTATAGGGCATGCGGGGCGGGTCTTACCACCGCCCACCTGACCGGCATCTAGCCCGGGCTGGCCCGCTTCACAAAGAACTCAACATATTTGAGCGGACGATGGCTCGATTATTGCCAACAACCTGCGGCAATGTGCCAGGAACAGCAGAGACGCTGCATGATTTAATTGAGGTGGCGAAACAGCAAAGAGGCAAGATCATTGGGCATTGTCGTCCCACTCAGTGAATCGCGTGAACCGGCACCCGGCCTTGGCCGCATGATGGCGCTTGTCGAAGAGGATATGAATGCGGTGAACCGCATTATCCTCGACAAGGCGCTGTCAGATGTCGAGATGATCCCGGAACTGGCGCATCATCTTATCGATTCGGGCGGCAAGCGCTTGCGCCCCATGTTGACGATCGCGGCGGCCAAGCTCGTCGGCTATAGCGGCACCGGGCATGTCACGCTGGCAGCTACGGTTGAATTCATGCACACTGCGACGCTGCTGCACGATGATGTCGTCGACGACAGCGACATGCGGCGCGGCAAGAAGACCGCGCGGCTGCTGTGGGGCAACCAGGCGAGCGTGCTGGTCGGCGACTTCCTGCTCGGTCAGGCGTTCCGGATGATGGTCACCGTCGGCTCGATGTCGGCATTGCGTATCCTGTCCAACGCCGCAGCCGTGATCGCGGAAGGCGAAGTGATGCAGCTGGCCGCGGCCAAGGACCTGACCACGACCGAGGACGCGCACCTTGCGATCATCAATGCCAAGACGGCGGCGCTGTTCTCGGCTGCAGGGGAAGTTGGTGCCGCGATCGCGGACCGCCCGGCGCAGGAACAGGCGGCGCTGCGCTCCTACGGCAAGATGCTCGGCATTGCGTTCCAACTGGTCGACGATGCGCTCGACTATTCGGGCGACAGCGCCAAGCTCGGCAAGTCGGTCGGTGACGACTTCCGCGAAGGCAAGATCACGCTACCGGTCATCCTCGCCTATCGGCGCGGGGATGAAAGCGAACGCACGTTCTGGGAACGCGTCATCGCCGAGGGCGATATCAAGGATGGCGACCTTGAGCATGCGATGGGCCTGATGCAGGAGCACAAGGCAATCGAAGCAACGCTCGAGCGCGCACGCCACTACGGCACGATCGCCAAGGACGAACTCGCAATCTTCCAGGACTGCGAAGCCAAGGATGCCCTAACCGATGTCGTCGACTTCTGCATCGGGCGGGTGAACTAGGGCCGGAGACCGGCATGATCGTCAAGCGCATCGTTGCCAACATCGCCGCGACCGATGTCGCGGCGGCCAAAGCATTCTACGGCGACATCCTCGGGCTTGACACCGTCATGGACCAGGGCTGGATCGTCACGTTCGCGTCGCCCGAGCAGGCGGCAGCCCAGCTCAGCGTCGCCGCGCAGGGCGGTTCGGGGCAGGATGTTCCGGACCTGTCGATCGAGGTCGATGATCTCGACGCGGCAGTGCAGCGGATGCAGGCAGGCGGCGTGGCGATCGCCTATGGTCCGGTGATCGAGCCATGGGGTGTGCGCCGTTTCTTCGTGCGCGATCCGTTTGGCCGGCTCCTCAATATCATGGCGCACGAGGTCTAGTCCGGCGCGTTCGACGCTGTACTACGTGAGCCGCGTGGCCTCGATCCACCAGTCAGGATGCGCCCGGCGCAACGCCGCGGCTGCTGATCGTGCCTCCTCAATCTTCTCGAACAGACCGAAGCACGTCGCGCCCGACCCGGACATGCGGGCAAGACGACAGGCAGGCAGTCGCCGCAAGGCGCCAAGAACATCGGCGATGACAGGAGCGATGGTGATCGCCGGTACCTCGAGGTCGTTGCGCGACGCTGCAATGTACGCCAGGCATGCCGAAGCCGAGGCAAAAGGAGCGAGCCGCTGCGCTTTAGGCGCACTAGCCTGCTTGGGGGCCGCAAGCGCGGCAAACACCCCCGCCGTCGGTACCGGCACGCGCGGGTTGACGAGCACGGCAGCGAGATCTCCCGGCGCCAGCAGGGCGCCCTGAGCGGGACGCCAGACACGCTCACCGATGCCGGACATAATAGCCGCTTGCTGGCCATTGCCACCGATACAGACCGGAATGTCGGCGCCGATACCGGCGGCGAGGGCGGCGAATGCGATTTCGGCGTCAGTGACGTTGTTGAGTCGTGCGATCGCGCGAATGGCAGCCGCCGCGTCGGCCGAGCCGCCGCCGACGCCCGCGGCGACCGGCAAGTATTTTTCGAGCCGGAAGGTGCCGGCCAGAAGCATTGGGTCAGCGCGCTGCATGGCTTCGACAACCGTCATGACCAGGTTGGCGCCGTCGATCGCGATCGCTTCAGGCCCAAACGTTTCGACGTTCGGGGCCGGCCCGGGCGCGAGCGTCAGCCAATCACCGACATCGCGGGCGAATGCAACGAAGCTGATAAGCTCATGATACCCGTCGGACCGGCGACCGAGCACCTCGAGTGTCAGATTGATCTTGGCTGCAGCGAATTCGCGAATGGGCATCGCGCGCTCGTCATCAGTTTTCGCGCGGCGCACCATGGCCTACCTGCTCCTGCAGCCGTACCCCTAGCGCGTTGCGGCAGCTGCAAAAGTCTCAGCGCTTGGTCTTGTCGATCTTGGTTTCAACACGCTTGCCAAGGGGCTTTTTGCCCTTCGGCGAGGCAGATTTGATCGCACCGAGTTGCGGCAGGCCGGCTCTCAGCTTATCGCGGGTCTTGCGGGCGTTGTCGTCCTCCGGCTTCAGCGTCAGGGACAACTTCCACTGATAGCGCGCCTCGCGAATTCGGCCAACGCGCCACAACGCATCGCCGAGATGGTCATTGAGGATTGGATCCGATGGGCGCAGTTCGACCGCCCGCTCAAGTTGTTTTGCGGCCTCGGTGAAATTGCCCAACCGGAAATGCGCCCAGCCGAGGCTGTCGACGATGTAGCCATCTTCGGGCTTCAGCTTGACGGCCTTTTCAATAAACTTGAGGCCACGCTGCAGGTTCATTTTGCGGTCGACCCAAGAATAGCCCAGATAATTCAAGACCAGCGGTTGATCGGGGCTCAGGTCGTTGGCGCGCAGCAGATCGGCCTCCGCCCGCGGCCAGTCCTTCAGGCGCTCATAGCTGGTGCCGCGCGAATACCAGTACGTCCAGTGGCTCGGCTTCGACTCACCGACAAAAGCGATAATCTTGTCGTATTGCTTGATCGCCTCGGCATAGCGTTCGCGACCGCGCAGGATATTGGCGAGCGCCTCGACGGGCCGAATGTCGTCCGGGTTATCCTTGGCCAGTTTGAGCAGAATATCGCGTGCTTCATCGGTCCGCTTCAAGGCATCGAGGTTGTTCGCCTTGCGGATCTCGATCAGCAGCCGGAGGGGCGATGAGGATGGCACCCGGTCGTAAATCTCATTGGCGGTTTGATAGCGCTTGTTCGTCTCGTAGACGTTGGCAAGCGCGGCCTGCGCGAACGGGAACTCCGGCTTAAGGTAAAGTGCCATCTGTAGATAGACCGCACCGAGCTGCATACCGCCCTCGGTGGTCAGGGCTTCGCCGAGACCATAGAACACTTCGGCCAGGCCATCGGTCGCATTGGAAATCAGGAGCGGCAGGCGTTTCGATTTCTTGATGCGTTTCGCGACGTCGGCGACTGCGGGATGCACGTTGCCCGACGTCGCTTCCTTGTTGCGGCGCAGGATCTGCTCGGCAAGATCGTACTTGCCGGTCCGCGAGGCGTGATGAAGGTAACCGATGGCGACGCGCGGCATGCGCGCATCCGATTTGAAAATGCGACTGTAGTTTTGGCGGGCAAGCGTGTGCTGGCGTGCTTGATCGGCGATCAGCGCCCGGTGGTAGCGCAAATAGTAGTGAGCCCAATCGGCGCGCTGCGAATACGTGAGGCGCGACAACGCGGCTTTGGTGCGGCCGCGGCGCTGCGCCACCCAGGCGCGGGCCAGTGCGCTTGTCAGCTCGCCGATCGGGCCGGCGCTGGAGCGCGCGAAATGCTGTTCGGCGCGCCTGAAATTGCCGGCCTTGTAGGCTGCCAGTCCAAGCCAGGCACGCGCCAAACGATGCTTTGACTGCACGCGGACAAGCCGCTTGGCCAGCGCAATCGCGCGCTTGGCGTTACCTTCGGTGGCCTCGACCAGGAAGGAGCGTTCCAAGATACGCGCATTGTTAGGCGCGCGAGTAAGCGCATGGCGGTAAAACCGAACCGCTTCGCGAGAGTTGTTGTTGCCGTGGGCAATACGGCCGGCGAGATAACTGCCGAGCGGTGATTTCAGCCCGGCCGGGTTGCCGGAACGAGCCATTGCCGCGGTTGCCGACGCAAATACGATTGACACAGACGCAGCAACGCCGATGGCCGTTAAAAGTCGGGCACTTAGCGGACGACTTGCTGACTGCATAAGACCTCGCTTGGGAGCCGTCGGCTCTCGCAAAAACAAAAATCTGCCAATAAGAATCATCGTACCAAGAACTGGGGCGGTTTGACGACTGACAAGTGCCCCGTCGCGAAATTCACGACCGAGTGTGGGATCCATGTCATCGAACTGTTGCAATTCAACATTCGTGCCGATTTGCACCCTGAGCTTCCCGCGTCAGTATAACGCGATCTTGGTTTTCTTTCGATAACTTGGCTGCCGCGGTTAACAACTTGTTCAAGAGATTCAGCGTTGGCAGGCGCGCCTCTCGAGCCCGGCATCCGAGATCCCGATGGCCGATCAGCCGGCGCGTCTCAAGGCGTACGGCCGTCAAGGACAGCTGCGTATACGGATCGATCGATGTTGCCGCCCGAGAGAACAACGCCGGCCGTCTTGCCCTGAAGACCGGATTTCTCGGCAAGCAGGGCAGCGAGCGGCGCAGCACCGGCGCCCTCGGCCAGATTGTGGGTATCCTCGTAGTAGGCCCGCATGGCGCTTGCGATGTCATCATCCGAGACACGGACCACGCGGGCCGCACCGCGCTTGATGATGTCGAGCGCGCCGGGATGGGGCTCGCGACAGGCCATGCCATCGGCGAAGGTGCGCGCCTCGTTGGTCGGCACCGGATGGCCGGCCTCCAACGACAGGGCGACCGCCGGGGCGCCTTCGGCGACAACGCCAACGATCTCAGTCTTGAGATCAAGCGCATCGCGGGCCGCGATCATGCCGCAAATCCCGGAGCCCATGCCGATCGGTACGTAGACGACATCAAGGGTCGGCGCCTGGCGAAAAAATTCCAGGCTGTAGGTAGCGACGCCCTTGATCAGCAGCGGGTCGAATGATGGCACCATGTGCAGCCCCCGCTCGACCGCGGCAATCTTGCAGGCCGCTGCCGCCTCGTCGAAATCGCGGCCATGGACGACCAGTTCGGCGCCGAACGCCTGCATCGCGGCGTTCTTCTCGACCGAATTGCCCTCCGGCACATAGATCACCGCGCGGACGCCGGCCTTGCGGGCGGCGAGCGCGATCGACTGACCGTGATTGCCCCGCGTCGCCGAGATGACACCGTCGACGTTCTCACCGGAGCGCACGAGATGGTCCATGTAGACCAGGCCGCCGCGCACCTTGAACGCGCCAATCGGGGTATGATTCTCGTGCTTGACCCAGACTTCGCAACCCGCTCGCTTGGCGAGCAACGGCCACGCGTAGGCCGGCGTCGGCCCGCCCATCGTCGCGTAGACGAGTTCGCTGGCAGCTTCGAGATCGGCAACATTCAACATGGCGGCACCTCAATCCTGTCCAAGCGCGGTTGGCTGCGTCAGCCCGACGACGCGGCGCGCTTTTCGCGCGCTTCGGCTTCCGCGAGAATACGGCGTTGATAGCGCCCCTGCACGATATCGACGGCAACCATGACGAAGATGACAAAGTAGAACGTACTCTTGGCCATCGGTTCGATCGGGTAGCCGAAGAACTTGAGATGGCTGAGATGGCCGCCCTCGGAGATCAGCATCACGCCGACGATCAGCAGGACGAAGAGCCCCAGCACTTCGTACATGCGGTTCTTCTTGAGGAAATCGGCCACCGTATCCGCGAGATAGATCATCATCAGCCCGGAAATCACGATCGCAACCGCCATTGTCCAGAAATTGGACGTCAATGCCATTGCGGAGAGAATTGAATCGAAAGAGAAAACCAGATTCATAACAACGATCCAGGTGATCGCGGTCGAGACCGTGCGGGTGGCTGTTTTGGCCTCGTGCTCCAGGTCATAGACGCCGAGCATGTGGTAGATTTCCTTGATCGCCGTGTAGATGATAAACGCGCCGCCGATCAGCACGATCAGGGAATGGAACGTAATATCGCCCTCGACGACGCCTTCCCATTTGATGCTGGCAATCGGCGCCGTGAACGCGCCGATCGCGGAGATCAGCACAAACAGCAACACGATCCGCAGGGCAATCGCCATACCGATGCCCATGCGCCGGACATAGCTTTGATACTCAGCCGGCACGCGCTTCGACTCGATCGAGATGTAGAGCAGGTTGTCGAAGCCCAGCACGGCCTGAAGGAGCACCAGCATCATCAGCGTGAACAGGTTTTCCAGCGTAAAAAAGTCCATCGGCGCATGCCTCCTTCAGTCTGACAGACAGCTCTTTTCCGGACGCGTATAGCCCCGGCCAACCTCCAGGGAAATGGCTTACCCACCAGAAAACCGTGTTCGTCGCACTCTTTACACGCGATCTTGCGACGCCGGATACAGATTGATCTTGGTGCGTTGCCCGGCGGCTACAGCTGATCCGCGACGCCACGCGCCGCGGGAGGGAACTGAGTGATCTTGGCGGTCTTTGCCATATAGTCGGTCACGACTGAGGCTCGATCAACGACGCCCGGGGGAAACAATAATGGCATCGCATCCAGGGCAATGGCGGGACAGGATCACCCGCGTCGGTGATTATCTCTTTGGCCGCAACACCTTGATTGGCGTGGCGTCGCTGATGCTGCTGGCCATTTCCGGCTATGCGACGTGGAGCGGGATGAGCGACTTCATCGTCGGCGTTTCGAGCGGTAACCGGGCCGGACGCGAAATCGTCGGCGGCCTTTCGGTGACCAACGAGGCGCTGGTCATCGCGATCGTCGTCACGCTGACATTCCTGATGTGGTTGAGCTTGCGCGAAACGTTCGGGCGCGACCGATTCTTCTTCCGGGAACGGCTGGTCACGTTCGTCTTGTACGCCTTTCTGGCGCTGTGGTCGGTCGGGTTCGGTTATGGCTTCTGGTGGAGCCTGATCGCGGGCGAGGAGGCAACACGCACGAGCCTCTCGAACCTGCAGGAAGATGCGCGCGATGCGAGCGCCGTCCTGGCGGCGCGGCTCGATGCGGTCAAGCTGCAGCTCGATAGCGTGGTGTCGTGGTCGGACGGCCAGATGGCGCGCGAGGAAGCGAGCGGTGGCAGTTGCGGTGTCTCGTCGGGCGCCGGGCGTGGACCGCTTTACAATGCGCGCGCGAGCGTGCGCGACTCGGTGGCGTCGCTGCGCGACAACATCGCGCAATCATGGATTGCACCGGTTCAGGCCGATATCGAGAACCTCAAGGCGGCGGCCTCTCGGCTCGAAGGCGGCACGGTCGAGGAACGCCAGGCGCGATTCGAGGCAACCGCCGCGGCAATCCGCGGCAACGCACGCAGTATTGCGGCGCGCAGCAACTCGATCGGCCAGTCGACGGCGTCGGAAATGCGCGCGCTGGCCAATGCCGTGTCCGCCAAGCCCGGCACCAGTGGCTTTTCCTGCCATGACCCGACACTTGCCCAGCGCCTGCGCCAGGCCGCAGATCAGGCGGATAAACCGGCCGTGCTCAAGCTGCGCGAGGCGGCGTTCAACGAAGGACCGGCCGGTGTTGCCAATGCGGTCAAGAGCATGTGGAGCAAGATTGCCGAATTTGCGTCGTTCGGGCTGTCTGGCGGCAGCAAGAAGGCCGAAATCGCACCGTTTTCCGGACGCGACCTGATCGCGTTCCTGGCAACGCTCGGCATCGACCTGGGGCTGTTTGCCCTGACCGTGCTCAACCCGCCGGTTACGCCGCCCAACCGCAACACGCTGACGCCGGTTGAAATCGCGCGCACCCGGCAGGCAATACGAACCGCGATATCGTCAGCAGAGGACGACGACAAGGACGTCACGCTGGAATGGGTGCGGCGCCATATCATCCATCATATTGGAACGGAAAGCCGCTGGATGTCGCGCGGGCTGCACGACAAGCTGCATTCCGACAATACGGCGTCGTTCATGGTGATTCCCAATCTCGGTTCGGTGCCGGCGCGTGTGAAATCCGAAGACGGCAGCGGGCCGCCGAAGGATGCCGAAGCCCCTCCTGCTTCCTCGGTGCCGGTGCAATCAGCGGACAGCAACCTTGGCCCGGCGGCGGCGAAATCCGAACCCAACAACCGACGGGAAGAGCGCCGTGCGCTGGCCCTCAACCAGGTCGCCGGCGTACTGACCGACAACGGCCTCGTGCGTGCGCTCAACGCCAGCGAGCTCAAGGTCGCGCAGGCCGAGGCAAATCGCGAGGCGCGCACGCGCATGAAGGTCCCGTCCCAGGACGAGGCAAATATCCCCTTGAATGTTGGACTGCTCGCCAAGGCGCATCGCGCGCTGGAGATGGCCGGCTGGAGCAAAGATGCCAGCGATGACCCCGAAATCTTCCGGCTGGTCGACAGCGACGGGCTGCTGCCGCTCCTCACCATCCTCAGCGAGCGCGGCGAGCCCGAGCCGTCCGATGATGGCACGAACATAACGGCGGCGAAGCCACCCGTGCCCGCCAATACCAATGAATAATGCCGCGAGCCCGGTGTGACCGTTGCCTCAGCGCGCCGTGCCAATCGCCGCAAACAACGGATCGTCGGGCCCGAGTGGCTCGGCGAACTGCACGCCGCAGGCGCCGATCAAACACCAGGCCACCTTGCCGGGCAGGCGACGGCCATCGGGCAACTCAATCTCGACGTGATCGTTGGCATAGATACCGATGGCGCGTTCAAGGCCTGCGCCGCCGAGGGACAGGTCATCGATAACGGTAGCTTGCGAGGTGTCGCCCGCGTGCAGGACGGCATCGATGCGCACGGCATGGCGGGCAGTGTGGCGCCGTTCCGCGCCGCTGGGCTGAGGGCTGGATTGCCCGGAGGCGACTGAAAACATGGCGGCAAGCTCCGAAACGCATTGGGGGAATTCGATGCGAATCGTAAACGACGCGGAGTTAACGAATCGTTGACCATGGTGCGGAGATTTGCTGCCGGCGTTGTCCACACCTCGGTGGGACCGGGCGTGATGTCGTCATGGACGGACGACCTGGAATCGGGATGTAGATGCGCCTTGTCGGCCACTATCGACCGTGATGGCGGCGGCGCGGATCTCTCAAACCGGACGGACAAGCCGCATGGCACGTACCCAGACACGATCAATCAAGCACATAGGAACGGGAACCACCATGGGCCTCAGCACACCAAGCCTGATTACTTTCCTTATCTCCTTCGTCGTTGCGATGGCGGTGATGTTCGCAAAATATTTTGGCGCGGCGATCCCGGGCCTGACCAGCGAAGGGATGCAGTTCGCCGGCATGGTCATCGCCTATCTGCTGCTGGTAATGGGGTGCCTGGTGAGAACGCTTTAGAGCGCCGGGGTGGCAGGCGAACGCCCGGCGCCCGCCCACCACACCGTTCTCACATGTTTGAATAGTTCGGGCCGCCGCCGCCTTCGGGGCACACCCAGGTGATGTTCTGGCTCGGGTCCTTGATATCGCATGTCTTGCAATGCACGCAGTTCTGCGCGTTGATCTGGAACTGCGGCTGACCATCCGCGCCATCGACAACCTCGTAGACACCAGCCGGACAGTAGCGCTGCGCCGGCTCGGCCCATTGCGGCAGGTTGATCTTGATCGGGATCGACGGATCGGAGAGCTGCAGGTGAACCGGCTGGTCTTCCTCGTGATTGGTCGCCGAGAACGAGACGTTGGTCAGGCGATCGAAGGTCAGCTTGCCGTCGGGGCGGGGGTAGTCGATCGGCTTGAAATTGTTGGCATGGCCGGTGCTGGCATGATCCGCCTTGCCGTGTTTCAGTGTGAAGCCGAGGCCGACGCCCGAGATGATCGTATTGAGCCACATGTCGAGGCCGCCGAGGCCGATGCCGATGTAGGTGCCGAATTTCGACCACAGCGGCTTGACGTTGCGTACCTTGCGAAGGTCCTTGCCGATCGGCCCATTGCGCACGGCGCGTTCGTAGGCATCGAGACGATCCTGGGCGCGGCCCTCGACGAGGGCATCGCAAGCCGCATCGGCAGCGGCAATACCGGACAGGATCGCGTTGTGGCTGCCCTTGATGCGCGGCACGTTGACCATGCCGGCCGAGCAGCCGAGCAACGCACCGCCGGGAAAGACCAGCTCCGGCATCGACTGCCAGCCGCCTTCCGTGATGGCGCGGGCGCCATAAGCAATGCGTTTGCCGCCCTCGAATGTCGGTGCGATCGCCGGATGGGTCTTGTAGCGCTGGAACTCTTCGTACGGTGACAGGTGCGGATTCTTGTAGTTGAGGTGGACGACGAAGCCGACGGCGACGAGGTTGTCGCCATAGTGGTAGAGGAACGAGCCGCCACCGGTCGAGTTGCCAAGCGGCCAGCCGAACGTGTGTTGCACGAGGCCGGAGCGATGCTTTTCGGGCGCGACCTGCCACAGCTCCTTCATGCCGATGCCGAATTTCTGTGGTTCACTGTTCTTGTCGAGGTTGAACTTGGCGATCAGCTGCTTCGACAGCGATCCGCGGGCGCCCTCGGCAAACAGGACATACTTGCCATGCAGCTCCATGCCCGGCGTGTAGACGTCCTTTTGCTCGCCTTCACGGCCAACGCCCATGTCGCCCGTCGCAACGCCATAGACTTCACCGTCGGCGTTGTAGAGCACCTCGGAGGCGGCAAAGCCGGGATAGACCTCGACGCCCAGTGCTTCGGCCTGCTCGCCGAGCCAGCGCGTCACCTCTCCGAGACTGACGATGTAGTTGCCGTGATTGTTCATCAGCGGCGGCATCATGAAGTTCGGCAGCGTGATATCGCCGGCGGGACCGAGCATGAGGAACTTGTCCTGTTCGACCTTGGTCGAGACGGGTGCGCCCCGTTCCTGCCAATCGGGAAGCAGCTTGTTGAGGCCGATAGGGTCGATCACAGCACCCGACAGGATGTGTGCGCCGACCTCTGAGCCTTTCTCGAGGACGACGACGTTGATCTCGGTCTCGGTTTCGGCGGCACGTTGTTTGAGGCGGATGGCGGCAGCAAGCCCCGCAGGACCCGCGCCGACAATCACCACGTCAAATTCCATCGACTCGCGCTCGGGACGCGGCTCTGCATCTGTCGTCATTACGAGATTGATCCTGCCAATTTTGTTGCGTCCTGGCATATACGCCGTGCAGAGCCAGTGGCGTCAAGGCCATGCGGCAATGGGCAGACCCAGTAGTGGCGCGGTGAAACACCCGGAATTCGTAGCTGGCACGCCCCGTGGCGACGGCGTAAAGTGGCAATCATGGAGAACGGTTCAGACCATCAAGCCTTTGATATGTCCGATGATCGCGCGCGCGACACGGCACTGACGGCGCTGCTCGCGTGGTACCGCGACATGGGCGTCGACGATGCCGTCGCCGACGATGCGACGAACTGGCTCGCCAGGGGACAGGAGCCACCTGCCCGGCTTGTCGCGCGCAAACCTGCGCCGCCCGGCACCAAAGCGTCCGACGCCAACGCTTCGCCGCAAGCGCCATCGACGGCGCCGGGCCAGCGCCCGACGGCACCCGCAAGTGCGCCGCCGCCAGCGGCGGCGCGGCCGGCGGCGCCTTCGGTCACGATTTCCGACGAGGCCGCCGAAGCCAATGCGCGCGACGCTGCGCGCCAGGCCAAATCGCTCGACGAACTGCACGCGCTGCTGCGCGCGTTTGACGGCTGCGGCCTGAAGGCGACGGCGAAGAACCTGTGTTTCTACCGCGGTGCCGCGCAAGCCCGCGTCATGATCATCGGCGAGGCGCCGGGGCGCGACGAGGACCGCGCCGGCATCCCCTTCGTTGGACCCGCCGGGCAGCTGCTCGACAAGATGCTCGCCTCGATCGAGCTCAGCGAGGCAGACACCCACATCACCAATGTCGTCTACTGGCGCCCGCCCGGCAACCGCGTGCCGACGCCTCAGGAGACACTGATCTGCCGGCCGTTCCTGGAGCGCCAGATCCGGTTGGTGCGCCCGGAGCTGGTCGTCACGGTGGGCGGCGCCGCGGCGAAGCTGATCCTCAACACGACACAGGGGATCATGAAGGTGCGCGGCAAATGGGGGGCGATGGCGGTGCCCGCGGACGCCGGCGAAGAGACGCTGGAGGTCCCGGTGATGCCGACACTGCACCCGGCCTATCTGCTCAGAAGTCCGGCCCACAAGCGCCACGCCTGGCGCGACCTGCTGGCGATCCGCGCAAAGCTTGATGCCACCTAACCCGAACCATCCAACGGTTTGGCGAGAGCGCCCTGTCTCGCGCTCGCGCGTGGCCGATGCTGGACGCGGCGTCACCGAATGATACGATGGAGCCGCCAGAAACGGCCGACCGCAGGAGCTTCTACCATGCGAGAACTTTTTGACGCGCTCAACTTCCGCTTCGATGCACAGTTGGGCCCACCGGACGAGACAATCGGCAAGACCGAAACGCTGCGTTCGATGGCATCGCGGCGCTCGCATCGACGCTTCAAGCCGGAGCCGGTTAGCATGGAGTTGCTGCAGATGCTGTGTGCCGTGGCGCTGTCGTCACCGTCGAAGAGCGACATGCAGGCGCGTGACATCGTCATCGTTCGCGACAAGGCCAAGCATCAGCAGCTTGCCGAGATGGTCGGCCAGGAGTGGATTTTGGCGGCACCGGAGCTGGTGGTGTTTTGCGCCAACAACAAGCGCCAGCGGCAAATCCACGACTGGCGGGAAAAGCCGTTCGAAAACGATCACCTCGACGCCTTCTTCAACCCGGCGGTCGACGCCGGAATAGCAATGCAGGCGTTCGTAACGGCGGCGGAGAGCATCGGACTTGGCTGCTGTCCGATCAGCGGCATTCGTAACGACTGCGCGATCGTCAATGACGTCCTGGAACTGCCGGATTATGTGTTTCCGGTGGTCGGCCTCGGTGTCGGATGGCCGAGCGGCGAAGGCCATATGAGCGTGCGCATGCCGCTCGAGGCGACGGTGCATGTCGACACCTTCAAGGATGGTGCGATCAAGGACCATATCGACGCTTACGACGACCGGCGCTACGGCATTCATCACGTCACCAACCAGCGTCAGGTCGAGCGCTTCGGCGAAGCGGAAAAGTATACCTGGTCGGAAGACAAGGCGCGTCAGTACGCGAGCCCGGAGCGCGCAGACTTTGGCGACTTCATCAAGTCCAAAGGGTTTCAGCTGCGCTGACCCGAAACATGCGCAACAGGTCGTTTCGAACGTCAACTAAGGAGCGCGCCAATGGCGAAGCTGGATGAAAGCCGGCCGTTCATTCCGGTCAATATCGCAGTGCTCACCGTGTCGGATACGCGCACGCTCGAGACCGACAAGTCCGGCGATACGCTCGTCGCAATGATCGCAGAGGCTGGCCACGCGCTGCACGACCGGGCGATCGTCGCGGACGACAAAAAAGCGTTGCAGGCCAAGGTCAGCACGTGGATCAGCGATCCGGGCGTCGATGTCGTCATCACGACAGGTGGCACGGGCTTCACCGGCCGTGATGTGACACCGGAGGCGCTGCAGCCGCTGTTCGAGAAGCACATCGACGGCTTTTCGACCGTGTTCCACATGATCTCGTACGAGAAGATCGCAACGTCGACGATCCAGTCACGCGCGTGTGCCGGCTCTGCCAACGGCACGTTCATTTTCTGTCTGCCGGGATCGCCGGGGGCCTGCAAGGACGCCTGGAACGGCATCCTGCAGTATCAACTCGACAACCGTCATCGCCCCTGCAATTTCGTCGAAATCATGCCGCGCATGCTCGAGAACTGATGTACGGGCTGCCGCGCTACGACGCGCCGACGACCACGCGGGTGGCGTTCGGACTTCGATGGGCCCAATCCGCTCGGCAGAGCAGTCTCATCTCAGATTGAGCGGCTCTAATCGTCGTAATCATCGGTTTCGCCGGCACGGAAGCGCTCGAGACGAGAGAGATCGGCGACCGCATCGGCACCATCGAACAGCGCCGTTGCGACCTGAGCCATGATCAGCGCCAAGATGCTGCCAACGAATATGGCAACCGAGAACATCAAGGCAGCGGCGGGCGTCGCGATCCCGAACCGGGCAAAGATCGCAGGATCACTGATCGCCGCGTAAATCAGCACGATACCGGCAAAAATACCGAGGATGCCGATCAATAGCAGGAGCCCGGCAATGACGCGCCCGATGATATAGCTCTTCTCCAGGTTCGGCAGGTCGCGAGTCCGCGACGCGACCGCGGCGCGAGTCGAAGCCTCTGCCTGATGGGCCGGCGCCTGGCGCTGCTGGCGCGGCATGCCATCGGCCTGGCGGGAATGCTGCGGCATGACATTCGGCTGCTGGCCGACACCGCGCTGCGACGGGGCATAACCGTTTGGCTCGTATCCCTGCGCCCCTTGGGGGCCTTGGGGCCCTTGGGCGCCGTTGGCGGGATGGCCATTCGATGCATAACCGGCCTGCACGTGGCCGTTGGCTTGCGCGCCACCAGCGCCGTTGACGCTCAACGGGACGCCTTGCATTGACCCGTTTGCGGCGGTTGACTGCGCATAACCAGGTGACGGCTGGGCCGGCGTACCTGCCGCTTGCTGGGCGCCGTTCGGCTGCGCGTATCGCGGCGCGGCCGGCTGTGCCATGGCACCATTGACCTGGACCATCGCATCGCGCGCGACGGCGGCTTCCGGCGTATCGGAATAATGGTCGATGAGATGTTTGAAGAATTGTGCCGCATACTCGGTCCGGCCTTCAGAAAACGCACGTTGCCCGGCCTCCAGAATCTGGACAGGCGTAAACTGCGGATATGCCTGCGACATGGTTCCTGCGCCTCCACACGCTCCCGAAGAGGCATTTTACAATAAGTCAATCGAAAAGTCTTGATTATTCAGTAATTGACTTCAAGTTTCGCGGCGGCCGCAGGCGACACAATGCGCCGCCCAATCGCTGCGTTGAGCGCAACGAAATCGGCTCGCTCATCGGCATCGCGAAGCGTGGTGACGGTCGCAACTCGAACCGTGCGTGTGCGGTGAAGCCCGTCGAGGCAGTCGCGCAACGTATCCGCTGTCGACCAGCGCACATCGTTAAACGCGTTCATCACGCGCGGTGTGCGACGCAGGCCGACCAACCAGAACCCGCCGTCCGTTGCCGGCCCAAAAACGACGTCGCTGTCGCCGAGTGCGCGAAAGGCCGCGGCGATGTGCGACGGGCGAACGGTCGGGATATCGGTGCCAATGACAACCACCGGGCCGGGCGCCGCGTCATCGAAGATCGCCTGCATACGCTGGCCGATGTCGCCGGCCTTCTGCGCCACGCGTGGTACCGCGGGCGGCAGGCAACGTGATGCTGTTGCGGTCGCAGGCGCGACAGAGAACAGGGTCTGCCAGCGCGGGTCGCGGGACAGCCGCGCCGTCACGGCTGCCAGGTTGTGACGATAGAACCAGGTCGCCGGAACCACGCCGATATCGCGCGCCATGCGCGTCTTGACCCGCCCCGCCACAGGCTCCTTGGCCATGATCACGAGCTGGCGCGCGTGACGCCCGGCGTGGCCCTGCCGCGCACCTGGCACCGCCGGCTGCCATGCCTCAGCCATGATAGAATTTTTCGAGGCGCTCAGGCGGCGTACCGACGTAGTAGAGCGCGACGCACGCCCAGTTGCGCAGCGCACGACGGACATAACCTGATCGCTTGTAGCGCGCCGCGCTGGTCCGCGCCGTGGCACGCAGCATGGTCAGGCGTCGACGCCCGATGCGGCGCACGATGGCGACATCCTCAAACAAGCTGATCGGCTCGAAACCGCCGATTTCATCGTAGAGCCGGCGGGAAATCAGCAGGCCCTGATCACCATAGGGCAGTGCGCACGCCGCGCAGCGGATGCCGACGCCCCATTCGACCAGGCGAGGCGACAAGCCGGCATCATCCAGTGCGAAACGAAATGCGGCCGCGGACGGCGCACGGGTACCCGACTGGACCTGCTCGATCAACGTTGCCGCCTCCGCCTGCCAACCGGCTTCGAGAACCGTGTCGGCATGCAGGAAAAGCAGCCAGTCATGGCGCGCGGCATCGGCTCCTGCGCGCAGCTGAATGCCGCGCCCCTGCGCGGCCTCGACCAGGCGCGCACCGGCGGCATCGGCGATCGCGCGCGTTTCGTCCGATGATCCGCAATCGACGACGATCACTTCGCGCACGACGCCATCGACGACGGCCGGCACCAGCGCCGACAACGTTGCCGGCAACGATTGCTCCGCATTTCGCGTCGGTATCACGACCGATATCATGTCGCCCCCAAAACCAGTCCGTCGCGGCGCAACATAGCAAGATCGCGAGGCCTGAACAGTATGCGTGGCAGGCGGTGCCGCAACCCGGCCCCGTACTGCGCCGGCATGAAGGGAACGAATCTGTTTTTGATTGCATTTTGTTCTTGTTTTGTTTTATATGAAGAACAAGCCTTCGAGGCCACCAACTTGCGACAGGTGCCGGTATGCGTGACGAACAACTGATCCACGGTGAACGGCGCCGCGGCCGCGGCGCGTTGAGCAACACCGAAGGCAGGTTCGAGCGGCACGACCGCGTCGCGACCGACGATGGCTGGGGCAGCCTCGAGACGCTCGAAGGCTTCGCGACCGAGACCCGGATCGAACAGGCGCGCTCGATCATTTCGCACAACGATAGCCCCGATCTTTCGTTCGATCAGTCGATCAATCCCTACCGCGGCTGCGAACACGGCTGCATTTATTGCTATGCGCGGCCGACGCATGCGTTTCTCGGGCACTCGCCGGGGCTGGATTTCGAAACAAAGCTCTATGCAAAGACCAACGCCGCCGAAGTCCTCGAAGCGGAACTTGCCAAACCGGGCTACGTCGCGAAGACGATCGCGCTTGGCGCCGTCACCGACCCGTATCAGCCGATTGAACGAACCTACGAGATCTCTCGGCAGGTGCTCGAAGTGATGGAGCGCACGGCGCATCCGGTCGGCATCGTCACGAAATCGGCCCTCGTCGTGCGGGATTTGGACATTCTCAGACGGCTGGCCGAGCGCAATCTGGTGCGCGTGGCGTTATCGGTAACGACGCTTGATCGCCACGTCGCGCGTGTCATGGAGCCGCGTGCTGCCACACCGGGCCGTCGTCTCGATGCCATGCGCCGGCTCAGCGACGCCGGGGTCCCGACCACCGTGATGACCGCGCCGATCATTCCCGGCCTCAACGACCATGAAATCGAAGCGATCCTGACGGCCGGGCGCGAGGCCGGTGCCGAAAGTGCGTCCTACGTGTTGCTGCGATTGCCATTGGAACTCAAAGTGTTGTTCCGTGAGTGGCTGCAGGAGCACTTTCCGGGCCGGGCGAATCGCGTGATCAATCTGCTGCAAGGCATGCATGGTGGTGTCGACTACCGCGCCGAATTCGGGCTCCGGCAACGCGGCAGTGGCCCGTTCGCCGAGTTGATCGGGCAGCGCTTTCGCAAGGCCGTGAAGCGGCTAAACATGAACGAACGGCATCTGCGCATGCCGACGAACCTGTTTCGCCCGCCCGTAAGGGCCGGTGATCAGCTGACGATGTTCTAGATCAGCGTTTGCTGACAATGTTGACGGGGAGGATGCACGATGGCGGAGGCGGCGCGATCGGATGTTGGCAATGAGCGTCCGAATGAGGGTGTGGCAGCCGGACCGGCCCGCAAACGGGCAGGACGCGCCACCCGACCAAGTTCGGGCGCGAGCTTCGCGTTCGAGGCACAGGCGCAAGCCGCCGGCCACACGGTCATCGCTGGTGTCGATGAAGCCGGCCGCGGTCCCTGGGCCGGTCCGGTTGTGGCGGCGGCGGTCATTCTCGATCCCGTGCGCGCACCGGATGGCATTGCCGATTCCAAGCAACTGAGCGAGGCGCGGCGCGGGCAGCTGTTCGATGCGATCTTCGAGACGTCGCAGGTCGGCATCGCATTTGCCGATGCCGAACGGATCGACCGCGACAACGTGCTGGTGGCAACGATGTGGGCGATGCAGCGTGCCGTTGCCGAGCTGCCACGTGCGCCAAGCCTCGTCCTGGTCGACGGCAACCGCGCGCCGGCGTTCGATTGTGCCGTCCAGACGATCATCAAAGGCGATGCGCTGTCGCTGTCGATCGCTGCCGCGTCGATCATTGCCAAGGTCAGCCGCGATCGCATGATGGAGCGGCTCGACGCGCAATACCCGGGCTACGGTTTCGCGCAACACAAGGGCTACGGCACGGCACAGCACAGCGCGGCCCTGACCCGGCTTGGCGTCACCCCGATGCACCGGCGTTCGTTCAAGCCGGTGCGCGCGGCATTGGCTGCGCACGGCGGCGGCGGCCAGGACATAGGGGGTGAATGAGACCGCGGTGCCGACACGCCTATCATGGCCCCGAGGTTGCACATCGAACTAAATTAACCCACTGCGCTGTAGAGTTTGCTAAACGACCATCTCGTTTGCGATCGGGGATGTCGAAGGCGCGCCATCGCAACGGCGCCATGCATGTATCGTGGGCTCCCGTCCCACCGTTTCGAGTACGAAGAGTAGCGTTCACAATGTCCACGCCCACGCGCACGCCGAAGACCGTCGCCAAGCCGCGAGCAAAGCGCAAGCGGCAGACCGCGAAACTGCCCATCAACGAGATTCTGCTTGGCGACTGCATCGAACAGCTCAAGGCGCTGCCGGACGAAAGCGTCGACCTCGTGTTCGCCGACCCGCCCTACAACCTGCAACTCGATGGCGACTTGTTGCGCCCCAACAACACGCGGGTCGACGGCGTCCATCAGGATTGGGACAAATTCAAGGACTTTGCCGCCTACGATGCGTTTTCGCGCGCCTGGCTTGGCCAATGCCAACGTGTCCTCAAGCCCAGTGGTGCGCTATGGGTGATCGGCTCCTATCACAATATTTTCCGCATCGGCGCGGCGGTGCAGGATCTCGGCTTCTGGATCCACAACGACATCATCTGGCGAAAATCCAACCCGATGCCGAACTTCCGGGGGCGGCGTTTCACCAATGCGCACGAAACGCTGATCTGGGCGGGTCGCGATCAGGCTGCCCGCGTGACGTATAACTACGATGCGATGAAAGCCGGTAACGACGATTTGCAGATGCGCTCGGATTGGTTGTTTCCGATCTGCGGCGGGCCGGAGCGGTTGCGCGACCACGAAGGGCGCAAGGCGCACCCGACGCAGAAGCCGGAAGCGCTGCTGCATCGCATAATTCTGGCGACGACGCACACCGGCGATACCGTGCTCGATCCGTTCTTCGGGACCGGCACGACCGGTGCGGTGGCGAAGCGGCTCGGGCGCCAGTGGATCGGTATCGAGCGCGATCCGGCGTACGCCGCCCACGCCGATATGCGGATCGAAAAAGTCAAGCCGTTGACCGGCGATGCGACGGCGATCAGCCAGTCGAAGCGCACCGCCCCACGGGTCCCGTTCGGGACGATCGTCGAGCTTGGTATCCTTGCACCGGGCACCCGGCTGGTCGATGAAAAACGCCGTTTCAAGGCCGAGGTGCGCGCCGACGGTTCGCTCGCCTTCAAAGGTCAGCAGGGATCGATCCACCGGCTCGGCGCCGAAGTCCAAGGCAAGAGCGCATGCAACGGCTGGACATTCTGGCATGTCGAGGCCGGTGGCAAGCTCAAGTCCATCGACCTGCTGCGCGAGCAGGCACGGCGCGAATTGGGCCTTGGCAGCACCTCGCAAGCAATGGTCGCGGGGCAATAGATCGGCACGACCCGGCTGGATCATTGCATGCCAGGGTCGCGGCTCGAATCCCGGTTGCGGCAGCGCATACCAAGATGCATTTGTGATTTGCACAGCCCGCGTCGCGCGATGGCCGCGATTTTGGTTTATGCAGATAGTACATTGCTTCGTATGCTTTGCGACGGGAATCCGGTGACAGGGTCGGCTGACACCACCGCCGCAGCGCAATCAAGGAACACCGTTTGACCGTTGCCGCCCCAGGATCGCACCACGTCGACAGGCATGATGCATCGCCGGACGCGCCGAACTCGCTCGGCATCATCACGCTGGCGCTCGGCCCGTTCGCACTCGGTTACTTCCTGTCGTATCTGTTTCGCGCGATAAACGCGGTGGTCGAAGGCCAACTGGTCCGCGATATCGGTCTCAGCCCGAGCGAACTCGGCCTGATGACGGCGGCCTATCTGGCCGCGTTCGCATTGTTCCAGCTGCCGCTCGGCGTGCTGCTCGATCGCTACGGCCCGCGCCGCGTGCAAACGGTCATGATGATGATCGCAGCGTCGGGCGCGGCGCTGTTTGCCGTCGGCGAGGATGGGCTGACACTGACGATCGCACGTGCGTTGATTGGATTGGGTGTCGCCGGTGGACTGATGGGTGGCTTCAAGGCCGTCGTCATCTGGGTGACGGCGCCGCGCCGCGCACTCGCCAATTCCTTCGTGATGTCGGTTGGCGCGGTCGGTCTGCTGGTCGCGACGCGGCCCTTGCAGGAAGCAACCGACATGCTTGGCTGGCGACAGGTGTTTTTGGTTCTTGCCGGCATCACCATGCTGGTCGCACTGCTGATCTTCTTTCTCGTGCCGGAAAAGGAAGAGCAGCCTTCGGGCGTTGAGCCGTTTGGCCGCCAGGTGCGCGAGATCGCCAGAATCTTTCGAGACCCAGCGATCATTTCGATGGCACCGCTGCTCGCAACGACCGCCGGCGTGCACGTCGCTATTCAGACGCTGTGGGCAGCACCCTGGTTCCGCGACGTGATGGGCGCCGGGCGCGAAGAGGTCGCCAACTACCTGTTCTTCATGGCGGCTGCGTTCTTCTTCGGCATCCTGTTCACCGGAACGGTTGCCGACTGGTTCGCGCGGCGCGGCTTCAGCCTGATCGGCGTGATGCTCGGCTTCATGGTCTTCTACCTTGCCGCGCAGGTCGGCATCGTCCTGCAGCTGGTGGATTATTCACTGATTTGCTGGCTTGTGTTCGGGATGTCCGGGCAGGTTGCCATTCTCGCCTACCCATGGCTCGCGACCTACTTCGGCGCGGCGTTGTCGGCACGCGCACACACGGCCGTCAACCTGATGATCTTCGGCTGCGCGTTTATCGTTCAGTATGCAATCGGGGCGATCATCGAGCTCTATCCGCAGCCGACGCCGGAATCCTATGATCCCAATTCCTACCGCACCGCGATCGGGGCGTTTCTCGCGGTACAGCTGGCGGCGCTGGCCTGGTTCCTGGTGACGGCACGCTACATTCGCAAGAATTGAAGCCTCCCGGCCTTCGGCTCGATGGCCGGCGCTCAATGCCCAAGAACGCCCGCCGCATCAGCTCTGTGCCAAGCCGTGCGCGATCACCTTGCGCATCAATGTCGGCAATGCCTCGCCATGCAGCGCACCACGCGGCACCCACCGGCAGCGGGTCGGATCCGCCCAGAAGGTCAACTCGGCATCGGCTGGCACGACGGCGCGATAGACCTGAAGTTCCAGGCGGAAATGGGTAAACGTGTGCACCACCAGACCGGGCGCCTGCCACCAATCGGCACGCACCGGGGCACCGCGCAACGCTTCACCAATGACCGGCATCTCGTCCAGCCACTCCGTCGATGGCACTTCCTGCATACGCGCAAGCAGACCGGTATCCGGCCGCCGGCGCAGTAGAACCTGGCCGCTCTCGGAGACCGCGACAAAGGCGATGCCACGACGCACGGGCTTGGCCCGCTTGGCAGCGCGATAGGGCAGTTCGGCGGCGACGCCGAGCGCGTGCGCCTCACAGTCATCCTGCAACGGACAAACCAGGCAGGACGGTCGTTTCGGCGTGCACAACGTCGCCCCGAGGTCCATCATCGCCTGGGCAAAGTCACCGGCGCGCTGCTCCGGCGTCAGCGTAACCGCCAGATCGCGCAATTGTCGCTTGGCGTCGGGCAATGGATCGCGCACCGCGAACAGACGCGCAACGACGCGTTCGATATTGCCATCTACCGGGGTCGCGCGCTCGCCATGGGCGATCGACGCGATCGCAGCCGCCGTGTAGGGGCCGATACCCGGCAGCGACAGCAGATCGGCTTCGCGCCGCGGGAACTGACCGTCGAATTCCTCCACAACCTGACGGGCACAGGCGTGCAAGTTGCGCGCGCGCGAGTAATATCCGAGCCCGGCCCAAGCCTGCAGCACTGCCTCCTCGTCGGCATCGGCGAGATCGTGAACGGTCGGCCAGGCTTCGGTGAATTTCTCGAAATAGGGGATCACGGTTTTCACCGTGGTCTGCTGCAGCATGATTTCGCTGAGCCACACGCGATAGGGATCGGCCGGTTCGCCCGGTGCGTAACGCCACGGCAGGTCGCGGCGCTCGCGGTCGTACCAGGCCAGCAGATCACGCGGCACGTCGGTGTCCGCCGCGCAGTCGTGTTGCATTTCCGCTACATCCCCCATAACCCCGCCTCGTTGCCGTCGGTGCGAATCGCCTAAACAATCTTAGAGGCAGTGAGTGGAACGCGAAACGGAGTTTTATCGTGGCCAATCCCCGAGACAGTCTGAGCTTCTCGCGCAAGCAAGCGTCGTTCACCAAGGCGGTGGGGTCGTTCGTTCCCGGATTGACCCGCAAATCCTTTGAGAAATACGGCTTTTCGACCGCAACGCTGCTGACCGACTGGACCGTGATCGCGGGCCGCGACCTAGCCAGTTTCACCTTGCCGGAACGGCTCAAATGGCCGCGCAACGTCGAGGCCTTCGATGATGTCAGCGACGATGCCCGCGGTCGCCCGGGCGCCACGCTGGTTTTGCGGGTCGACGGACCGCGCGCCATCGAAGTGCAGTACCAGAGCGGCCAGATCATTGAACGGATCAATGCGCATTTCGGCTACCGTGCGGTGAGCGACATACGATTTATCCAGGCGCCGCTGGACAAATCGAGGGAGCAGACCGATCCGCGCGCGCCGGAAATTGCCGATCGACGCCGCCGCGTCGCAGCTGCTCAAACCGCGCGCCAGGCTGCGACACAATCTCCGTTGCCCGACGCCGCCTCCCCGCCGGACGCCTTGCTGGCAGCCCTCGACCGACTTCACGCAAATATGACTCGGGCGCGATCGGACTAACCCCTAAAAGTCGAGTTGCGAGGCGTGTCACCGCGTATACGTGTGAGCGCAATGTCAAGCTTCTGTGGAGAAGCGAGCCAATGATCCGGATGCGGCGCGATGATGCCCGAATTGTGTCCGAGTTGGGTGTTCAGATGCTGTTCAGCACTGAAATGCCTTAATCGGGTGTGAGACATCTGCGGATGTGAAGCGTGAAGGTTTTCGGCTTGGCGGCTGACCGGTAACGCCAGAACGACTGTTTGAAAGGACTCGGACGTGGATAAACGCCTGATGAAGCCCAGCCTGGCCACGATCAATCGGCGGCAGTTTAGCGGCGGCCTTGTCGCTGGCGGATTGGTCGCCACGACCCTCGCTGGGATGATCACGCCAGTAGCGGCGCAGGACGTCTCCGTCGAGAAGCTGATGGCCCCCGGCGCGCTTCCGGATATCACGATTGGCAACAAGAACGCGTCGGTCACGATTGTCGAATACGCTTCAATGTCCTGCCCGGCTTGCGCGGCCTTCCATAAGAGCGTGATGCCGAAGCTCAAGGAGAAGTATATCGACCCTGGCAAGGCGCTGCTGGTGGTGCGCGAGTTCCCGCTCAACGAAGTCGCTGTTGCGGTTTCGATGATCGCGCGGTGCGCCGGCGACAATGACAAAACCGCCGCGCTGATCGACGTTTACTTCGAACATCAGGACAAATGGCTGGTGCGCGGCGATATCGTGCCAAAGCTGCTCGAACTGGCCAAACAGGCCGGGTTCACGAAGGAGAGTTTCGACAAGTGCCTCGGCGACGAGGGCCTCTACAAGAAACTGGTTAAACAACGCGATGTCGCGAGCAAGGAATTTGGTGTAAGCCGGACGCCGTCGTTCTTCATCAACGGCAAGGCCGTAAAGGGCAACATCATGAATATCGACACTTTTGTGCAGATCATCGACCCGCTGCTCAAGAAGCAAAGCTGAGGGACCGGCCGGGTCATCCGCCAAAGGTGACGACAGAGGGACTGCGCGGAGGCAGCTGATTGCGCCGCGCTTTAGGGGGACAGGACTTGAGCGATGCACTTACGGCCGTGACGCGGCACGGGCCCGCGCCTCATCATCTCACGCGCGGTGCCTTGATCGGTGTCGGGTCGGCCCTGCTGCTGACGGCGCTGAGCGGCTGCGGCGCCTCTACGGTCGGTACGGCGCTGCCGTCCCAGTCGGGCACGCTAACCAATACGGCGCTCGCCAGCACCGGCCAGAAACCCAAAAAATTCAACCCGTTCGTCGAAGACGACGATGCTATCCCCGGCAAGCGTCAGGTTATCGAAAACCCGACGATGGCCCAGGTCATGCAGCCGGGCCCGCTGCCGGAGCGCACGCTCGGGCGACCGGATGCACCGATCACCGTGGTCAAATACGCCTCGATGACCTGCCCCTACTGCCGGCAGTTTCAGACCAAGACATTCCCACTGCTCAAGAAGCGCTATATCGACACCGGCAGGCTCCGCTTCGTGCTGCGTGAGTTTCCGATCGGCTTCCAATCCGGCGCCGCGACGATCGCTTTGCGCTGCGCGCCGGCAAACCAGTATTTTGCCGTCTACGATGCGCTGATGAAGAAGCAGTCGCAGTGGATCAGCCAGGAAGTGCGACGCGAGCCGATATGGAAGATCGTGCGCAAATACGGCCTGAAGCGCGCTGAATTCGACGCCTGCTATGAAAACAAGGCGCTGATCGCAAACCTTAACGCCATCAAGGAGCGCGGCCGGACACTCGGCGTCATCGGGACCCCGAACTTCTTCGTTAACGGCAAGCTTTATAAGCGTGTGCTGACAATGACCGACTTCGATCGGTTGACCAACGGCGGTGCGGCGACCGCCTCGGTCTCGAACTGAACCTGGCTCGACGGCGCGGCAGATTGACGTGCTGTCGCCGCCGGGCATTCAGCGTTCGTCCACAACCCCTTATAAAAGCAGCGCGAATCGTGCCGACTTCGGCTAGATTGCGCGAACCTGTGGCCGTATCACGACCGCCAATAGATTGATCATGCGCTCATGCACATCCGGAAGCTGCGCCTGCTTGGCTTCAAATCCTTCGTCGAACCGACAGACCTGACCATCGCGCAGGGGCTGACCGGCGTCGTTGGGCCCAATGGCTGTGGCAAATCCAACCTGCTCGAAGCGCTCCGCTGGGTCATGGGCGAAAGCTCCTATAAGTCCATGCGCGCTTCCGCGATGGAGGACGTGATCTTTTCCGGCACGGTGACGCGTCCGGCACGCAACACCGCCGAAGTGACGATTTTCATCGACAATGCCAAGCGCACGGCGCCGGTCGAGTACAACGACAGCGACGATATCGAGATCACGCGTCGGATCGAGCGCGATGCCGGCTCGGCCTATCGCATCAACGGGCGCGAGGCGCGGGCGCGCGACGTCAAGATCCTGTTCGAGGATGCCGCGACGGGCGCGCGCTCGCCGGCGCTGGTGCGCCAGGGCCAGATCGGCGAGATCGTCAATGCCAAACCGGAGCAGCGCCGCCGCATCCTGGAAGACGCTGCCGGCATCGCCGGCCTGCACAGCCGCCGGCACGAGGCCGAACTGCGCCTCAAGGGCGCCGAAAACAACCTGGCGCGGCTGGGCGATCTTCTCGGGCAGCTCAAAAGCCAGCTCGAAGGCCTCAAGCGGCAAGCCCGCCAGGCGCGTCGCTACGCCGATCTTTCGGATCAGATCCGCAAAGCAGAAGCGATCGTGATGCACCTCACCTGGCTGCATGCCCAGGCCGATGTCACCGCCGAAGAAGCGGCCCTTCAGCAAGCCCTGCAGAACCTTGGAATCGCGACGCAGCAGGAGGCCGAGGCGATCCGCATCGAAGCGGACCTCGCAGAAAAGATGCAGCCGTTGCGTGAGCAGGAGGCCATCCGTTCGGCCGTTGCAACGCGTCAACGCCACGAACTCGACAAGTTGACGGCCGAGGCCGAACGGCTCGATGCGCGCAAGGCCGAGTTGGCGCAGCAGGCCGAACGGCTCGCGCAGGATCAGGTCCGCGAGCGCGAATTGGTCGGGGAAGCCGAGCGCCAGCGTACACGCCTCGCCGAAGAGCATGGCAGCCTTGAAGTCGAACGGGATGCCGAACAAGAGCGGGAGGGCGAACTGAAGGCCGCGCTCGCGACGGCGCAGACCGCGCTTGCCGACATCGAAGCGCACAACAATGACATCCACAAACGGCTCAGCGACCGGCGCGGCGAGGAGCGCAGTTTACGGGCCTTAACGGGTGAACGTGCACAGCGCCGCGACCGGCTTGCCACGCAGATGGCACAGCTAAACGCGCAACTCGCAAGCGCCGAGGCCGAGCAGCCCGATGCCAGTGCGTGCGAGATCCTGCGCGCCACCTGCGAAGAACTGGCCGACGTGCTCGAAGGACGCGAAGGCGAATTGCTTGATTGCGAAGCAACGGTCAGTCAGACCACGGGTCGACAAAAGGCCGCACGTGACGCGCGCGAAGCAGCCCTGGTGGCGCTGCACAGCCTGGAGACCGAACACGAAACGCTCGCCAAGCTGCTGCAGACACCGGCGCAAGAATTCCCGCCGGTACTTGACGAGATCGATGTTTCCAGCGGGCTGGAAGCGGCTTTGGCGGCGGCGCTCGGTGATGACATCGAGGCCGCGCTGAACGACGCGGCACCGGTGTTCTGGAGCCCGGCCGGTGCAGAAGCGAAAGAAGGCGCGGACGGCGATCTACCCGCTGGTGTCGAAGCACTGCTCGACCATGTCGACGCGCCGGAGGCCCTGCACCGCCGGCTGCGCCAGATCGGACTGGTGGATCCTGACGACGGTGCGCGATTGCAGGCAGACCTCAGGCCGGGGCAACGCCTTGTCAGCCGCGACGGGCACCTGTGGCGGTGGGACGGGCTCATCGCAAAGGCCGACGCGCCCTCACCCGCGGCACAGCGCCTTGCCGGGCGCAACCGGCTGCGTGAGATCGAAACGCAGCTCAACGCAGTGCGCCAAGAAGCCAGTGAGGCGCAAACAGCCGCCGACAAGGCCGGCACTGCACTTGAGACTGCCCAACGCCGCGCTCAAGAACTGCGCCAGCAGATTCGCCAAGAACAGGCAGCGCTGGCCAAATCGCGCGATGAGTTGACCATGCTCGAACGGGCATTGAACGAGTTCGACGCGCGCATGCAATCGACGCGCGCGACGCTCACCACGGCGACGCAGGAACACAGCGATATCGTCGCCCAGATTGCCGAGAGTGACGCGGCGCTGGCCGGCCTCGACGACCCACGGGCGCTGGAGGCAGAAGCCGCATCGATTGCCGACAAGATGCGCGCCGCACGCGACAGCGCATCCGAATTGAAAGCCGCGTTCAGCGGTCTCGAACGGGAGCGCCAGCGCACCGGCGAACGGCTCCGCCAGCTCGATGAGGACATCAAGGGCTGGCAAAAGCGCGGCAAACAGTCTGCTGCGCGCCTGACGGCAATCGCAGCCGATCTCGACAAGCTGGAACAGGAACAAAAGACGCTCGCCGAGCGTCCCGAAGAACTCGAAGCCGAGCGTGAAAAACTGCGCGGCAGCATTGAGGTTTCGGAGCGCGAGCGAACGGCAGCGGCGGATGCCGTGGCGGCGACCGAAACCGCCCTGCGCGAGGCGACGACGGCGCTGCGTGAACTGGCCGGCAGCGTTGCCGAACGGCGCGAAGAGCGCGCGCGCACCGACGCCCGCCTCGAAGGCGCCCGTCTCAAGCGTGCCGGCATCTCACAGGGCATTCACGACACCCTGGAGACGACACCGGAAGGCTGCCTCGAGATCGCCGAGATCGGCGACGACGACAAGCTGCCGTCGCTGCATGACGCCGAAGGCAAGCTGGCCCGCCTGCGCACGGATCGCGAACGGCTGGGCGGTGTCAATCTACAGGCCGAGCGCGAGCTCGCCGAGATCGAAGAGCAGCACGGCACGCTCGATCGCGAGCGCGTCGACGTCGACGAGGCAATTGCCAAACTTCGCTCCGGTATTGCCAGTCTCAACCGCGAAGCGCGCAAACGCCTCAAAGAAGCGTTCGTTACCGTCGACGGGCACTTTCAAACACTGTTCAAGACGCTGTTCGATGGCGGCGAGGCGCGCCTCTCGATGATCGAGAGCGACGACGACCCACTCGCCGGCGGCCTCGAAATCATCGCCAAACCGCCGGGCAAGAAGCCGACGACACTGTCGCTGCTCTCCGGCGGCGAGCAAACGCTGACGGCGCTGTCGCTGATTTTCGCCGTGTTCCTGACCAACCCATCGCCGATCTGCGTGCTCGACGAGGTCGACGCGCCGCTGGACGATGCCAATGTCGACCGCTTCTGCCGGATGATGGAGAAGATGGCGGCCGACACCGATACGCGCTTTTTGTGCATTACGCACCATCCGGAAACCATGGCGCGCATGGACCGGCTGTTCGGCGTCACGATGGGCGAGAAGGGTGTCAGTCAACTGGTCTCCGTCGACCTACAGATGGCGGAGCGGTTCTTGGAGGCGGGCGAGTAGCGAGCGACTTCATTGCCTCTGCTTTCATGTTTTCGACGCGCCATCGCCTCAAGTTGCGCGTTGGAGCGTCGGGCGATGGCCAACGTGTGAGCTCGATTGAGGCCGATACGCAGGCGCATGACGCGTCGGCAAGCGATTACGACATTGAAACTGGTGTCATTTACGGGAATCACCGATGTATGAGCGTGGATAGGCGGTGCCGTTTCTCAGCACGGCGTCGTCAATGATTTGGTACGGGCATGGCCCCGCGTCGACCGATGCGCTTCGAGGAGCCGGCCGAAATTGGATATTGCCACGCGCAAGCAACGCCTTGACGAGGCCGCGGACGCGGCCGGGCGCAGTCGTGTCGCCTGGCATGGCGATACCGGGGAAACCTGCCCGCGCTGCCACGTTCAGGTGCCGGCCGACTACCTTCTCGCGTTACCGGATACGGATGTCACCGGCTGCCTGCGCTGCCTCGAAATGCAGGCACTCTTGTTCTATGTCGACTTCGATGCGCTGCCGGGTGATCTCGCCGGAGCCGGTGGACAGCAGGATGCCCTGCGATCGATCGCACAGGCCTTCCGCCAGCACATCAAGGCAGCCGAGCGCGGCCGCGCACCGCTATCCCGACAGGAGTCGACCTCTCGTTGGGCCGCACAATCCGGCTGGGAGAGCACACCGGCCTGGGAGCCACCCGAGCGCAAACAACGGGTCGAGCGCAAGGCGGGGCGTTGGCCCAGACGCCCGATGTATGGTGTGGACGGACATCAGGCGAAAGTGTGTGGAAGCGCGCCGCGTCGGAGACGACCGAGACCCGAGCCCCTGCCGCCGACGCCGGCGGACATCCTTGGCCTGACCGGCACGCCGTCGCGCTCCGAAATCATCGCCGCCTTCCGGCGCTCGGCACTGGTGTGCCATCCCGACTACGGTGGCAGCGCTGAAGCGTTTCGGGAGTTGGTCGCCGCGCGCGATGCTTTGCTGAGCGAGGCTTGAAGAACGTGATCGTGTGCGCATAGGGCCCGAAGCGCGTCAAGATCCGGCTGACAGCCGCCACCTGATTCAATGAGAAAGGGTTAATGGTTTATGTCGCAATTGCGCGGCAGCCTGAAGCGTTTTCTAGTCTTTTAAGCATAAGCTCAGCATCATCCTAAATCGCCTACGAGGAGGGAAATGGCGATGAAGTCGTTAATGATTATTTTACTCGCACTCGTCTTGCCCGGTGGCTTTTTGATCTTGGCCGGGATGTTTTGGAAGTGGCGCAAGCGGACGGTCAAACCCACCAGCACCGTGGCCAATGGAATAGCGAATGCCGGACAGGAACGGGGTCTTGTCCGGCGTTTTTGTTTCTAGAGCGCTAGGCAATTTGACTGCCTGGCGTGGCAGACTGGTCGCCGGAGGCTATTTTAGCTCCCGCGCCAAGCGGATACCGATCGTGTTGGTCGCCTGATCGCGCCCAAGCGGCATGCGATATGCCGAGCGCACCCGAGGCTTCGGAGAGTTCCAGCTGCCGCCGCGAACGGGACTGCGCGTACAATCCCCCTGGCCCCGTTCCGAGACGCCGCTCGCCGGCACTTTGCTCAGGTCATCACTCCAGCAATCGTCGACCAACTCCCATACGTTGCCGCTCATATCGAATATTTTGAAGGCGTTGTCGTTGAAACTGCCGCCCTTACTGGTACCGCCACGCGTGCCACCGAAATTGGCCTGTGTCGGGGTGATGTCCTTGCCTGTGATGTACGCGGTGCCGGTGCCGGCGCGCGCGGCATAGGCCCATTCCGATTCAGACGGCAGTCGGTACGTCCGATCGGTCTTCTTGGTCAGCCAGGCTGCATAGGCATTGGCATCGTTCCAGGACACACAAACGACCGGATGGTCGCCCGATTTCTGCTCGAACCCGGGTTTTTGCCACGTCGCATTGCTCGGCTTGCCATCGATGAGGCAGGTTGCGCGAACCGAGTGGCGTGTCGTGCGAACGAAAGCAGCGAATTCCCGATACTGGATCTCGTATCGGCTGATCGCAAACGCGCGACCAATTCGGACGACTTTCTGTGGACCTTCATTGGCCCGCCGATTGGGCTCATCAGCCGGTGATCCCATTACGACTGAGCCAGGTGAGACCAGCGTCATGAGTGGACAAGCCGGACAATCGCGGAAGCCGCCGACCTTTTTGAGTAGCGAGCTGTCCTCATATCGCGCTTCCGAATCGAGGGAATCAGGCCCCGGACCTTCGATCACCTCGATTTCTTCCAGGCCACCCTCACCATTGCCGCCGAGAGACTGGACCTTTTTCTTCTGCTTTGGCGCGGCCGGCAACGGCTTGCCGGTGCCGAACTTGGTGTTATCCTCGACGAGGAACATCATGTAGACGGCAGCAAGTGTCGCCGACAAAATCGACGACAGCACCAACGGACGGTGACGCGCCGAAAGTCCCGATTCGATCGTGTAGGCGAGGACCGCGATCAAGACGATCAGCAGCCAAAATATAATATCAAATGTCGTCATGGCAGCACCATCCGGAGGGCAATTCAGTCCGAACGCATACTTGCCAATGGGATATCTGACTCGATTCGCGATAAAAACCCTCCGGCGACGAATTTTGCGACATGGAGTCTTGCCGCAACGGTCGCCACAGCGCGTCAGCGGGTACCACCCACGACTAAAGTTGCACAAACATCCAGCAGGTGTGCGGTTTCGCCATAGGGTGCAGAGCGGCATATCGGGCCGGTTTGCTTGACACTGTTCTGCCTCGTATCTAGGTTTCGCGCCGTCAAGAGCTGTGGTGATGCACCGCGCCTCGAGTTCGCACAGGCGTCTTCATGTCAGACGGCGACGATAATAAGGGCCCCGACCGCGGCACAATCAGCGCGGAAGACCGGGCGTCCATAAAAGCGCGCGCCGGTGAAATCGATAAACGACTGGACGAAGCAAGAGCTCGCATTTCGCCCGAACCCGCCGTCGATCCTCGCGTCAGAGGACAGGCCATGGGGCAAGGATTGCGGATTGCTGTTGATCTTGTGGTGGGTGTGGCATTCGGCGGGTTTGTCGGCTGGTGGCTGGACCAGTACCTCGGCACGAGACCGTGGTTGATGGTCGTGATGCTCATTTTGGGCTTCGCCGCCGGCATGATGAACGTCATACGTACGGCCCGCCGCATGCAGGCTCAGGCCGAGGCGTCACAACGTTCCGCACCGTCCGTTCTGGACGACAAAGATGAAGACGATTAGAGGGCTTGGGACACGTGGGACCGCAAGGAGCGACAGGGGCACATGGCCCCATGGAGCAGTTTGAGATCATCCGGCTGCTCAAGCTCGATCTATTCGGGCTCGATGCATCATTCACGAACTCGTCGTTGTTCATGGTGCTGGCGGTCGTCTTGATCATCGGCTTTCTGAATTATGCGATGGGTGGGCGGGCGCTGATCCCGACCCGCGTGCAATCGGTCGCGGAATTGGCCTACGAATTCATCGCCAACATGGTCTACGAGAACACCGGCAAAGAGGGGATGAAGTATTTCCCGTTCGTGTTCACACTGTTCATCTTTGTGCTGGTGCTCAATCTCCTCGGCATGGTGCCCTATTCGTTCACCGTCACCAGCCACATTGTCGTGACGTTTGCGCTCGCCGCGCTGGTCTTCATCGTTGTCACGGTCATCGGCTTTGCGCGCCATGGGTTGGGCTTCCTGAAACTGTTCATGCCGGAAGGACTGCCGCTCCCGCTTATCCCAATCATCGTACCGATCGAGGTGATCTCGTTCCTGATCCGGCCGATCAGCCTCTCGGTGCGTCTCTTCGCCAACATGATGGCCGGCCATACCCTGCTCAAGGTGTTCGCCGGCTTCATTGTCAGCCTCGGCGTTGCCGGGGTCATCCCGCTCATCGCCACCGTGGCGTTTACCGGGCTTGAGTTTCTCGTTGCCTTCCTGCAGGCAATGATCTTCTCCGTGCTGACCTGCATCTATCTCAACGATGCGATCAATATGCACGACCATCACTAACCCGCGGCCTTGGGTGCCACGCAAGCGCTACACCCTGGTCTCACTCGTCGAACTCTGACTCAAATTACTGAAACATCGTTACACCTGACCTGGAGGGAGAATTCCAATGGAAGCTGAAGCAGCAAAATTCATCGGCGCAGGCCTTGCCTGTTTCGCACTCATCGGCGCCGGCATCGGCATCGGTAACATCTTCGGCAACTATCTGTCGGGCGCGCTGCGCAACCCATCAGCTGCACCGGGCCAGTTCACCAACCTGCTGATCGGCTTCGCGCTGGCGGAAGCAACCGGCCTGTTCGGCCTGCTGGTCGCGCTGATCATCCTGTTCGGCTAATTGCCTGACACACTCCCTCGCGGCATCGGTCGGCCCGACCGATGCCGTATTGGCTATTGTTCTCGTTGGAGAATGGCATGCTTGCCTGGCTGACGATGGTTCTGGCGTCGGTGCCGGATACGGTCGAGAAGAAAAGCGGCTTACCGCAGCTTAACGCGCAGGATATGGCGCCCCAGCTGATCTGGCTGGCGCTCACCTTCCTTGCGCTCTATTTCGTCCTTTCGAAAAGTACATTACCGCGGATTTCCTCCGTGCTCGATGAGCGCAAGAATCGCATTGAGCGCGATATTGCGGAAGGCGAACGCCTCAATAGCGAGACGCAAAACGCGATCGCTGAATACGAACAGAAACTGGCCGATGCGCGCGGCAAGGCGGGCGCGATGGTCAAAGAGAACCGAGACGCTGTTGCGGCCGATCTCGAAACAAAGCGGCAGGCAGCGGAAGCGGAAGATCACGCCCGCATGACGGCCGCGGAAGAGCGCATCAACGCAATGAAGTCGGACGCAATGGCGCAGGTCGAGACGATCTCGACTGAGACAGCGCAAGAACTGATCAAATCTCTGATCGGCAGTGATGTCAGCACGGAAGAAGTTCGACGTGCCATGCAGCCGGCGGCAGGAGAATAAGTCATGGTTCTCACCGTATTTGCCGCATCCGCCGAAGTGCCGACCCTGCAAACGCCCGAGTTCTGGGTCGCGGTGGCCTTTGTCCTGTTCATCGCACTGCTGGTCTACAAGGGTGTGCCCGGTCTGATCGGCAAGGCACTCGACGACCGCGCCGAGGCAATCAAGAAGAACATCGATGACGCGCGCAAAATGCGCGAGGACGCACAAGCTCTTCTGGCTGAATATCAGCGCAAAACGGTCGAGGCCGAAGGGGAAGCACAGAAAATCGTCGAGCAAGCCAGGCGCGAGAGCGAGGCAATGCGCGCCGAGGCCGAACGCAAGGCAGCCGAAGCCGTCGCACGCCGCATCAAGCTGGCGGAAGAGAAGATTGCGCGTGCTGAAATGGCTGCCATCAGCGAGGTGCGTGGCGCCGCTGTCGACGCTGCGATCTCAGCGTCGGAAAAGATCCTTGCCGCCAAGGCTGAGGGTGATATCGGCCAGAAATTGATCGCCGACGGCATCAGCGACCTCAAGTCAAAGCTGAACTGATAAAGATCTCAAATCAAGAGCGATCTCGAAAGCCGGCGCAAGCCGGCTTTTTTGCGCTTTGCTTGGACTCCGGGACTAAGCGAACCAACGAGCAAAAAAGAACAGGGCAGGCCAACAAGAGTGCATGACCGCTCAAAGAAGACGTCATATATCGATTGGCCACTGGGCGGGATCGCCCACCATCTTAAGAGCGTCGTGGCGCCGCCGCTGCGGCGGCCTGGTCAAAGCCAACGAGCACTTCGAATTCGCCAGGACGCGTGCCTTGCGGGATCGCAAACGTTACGGTGCGGACTTGGCTGAAATAACCGATCGGGTTCTCGACGGAAACGTCGACCGAGATGCTCATGTCTTCCGAGGAAAGGCGCTGACGATTGGCGTCGTGGACAAATACCTTGATCGGCAGCGTGACACGTGTCGTCTGACCGGCGGGCCCGAGCAGCACGCGTCCAGAAAAACCATACTTGACTGTGACGCGGCCAGGTTCAATTTGGCATTCACGCGCGGTTTTGGTGATCTCACCGCGATGCATGACGGCCAGCGCATCGCCTTCGCGGCCGGGCAGGTAGGCCGTTGAATGATTGCCAGGCGACCAAACGACGAATCGCGGGCATCCATGTGCAACGTTCGAGCCGACTGTGCCGCCGCCAAAATCAGCCTTCGCGGCCGACAGGAGCTGCTCTTCCGTGACGGATTTAACGTTGGTGTTCTTCGAGCCGCCGCCGAACAGGCCGCCGCTCAGGCCCGATGTCAACGACGAGAGCCCGCAACCACCGAGGCCGGTGACAAGCGCCAAACCGATGAGTGCCGGAAACACCCGTGATCGCCTCGGCCCCGTGCCAGTCGCATCAGAGCGCTGCCCCGTGGGTCGGGTATGCTTCTGTGGTCGCATATGCTGTGTCACGGTAACCTTATCGATTTCCTATGGCGGCGGTTGATCATCAACGCCAAATAAGAACGTCGTCCGGATTTCGCCGGACGAAACTCAACACTACCACTTACCGTTTGCGACGCCCCCACAGCCCCCGGACGAATGGCCCGACCCGCTGTGCGATCATAGCACCCTCGACAACGAGACGCCAACCTCGTAGCAAGTTACTCGCAAGATTACCGCACCAAAACAGGCAGTAACATGGCGCTTTCGATAACCGCAACCGACCCTGTGACCCAACGACCACGCTTGACCATCCTCATGGCGGCACCCCGCGGGTTTTGCGCCGGTGTCGACCGCGCGATTCGCATCGTCGAGCTTGCATTGCAAAAGTACGGCGCCCCTGTCTACGTGCGTCACGAAATCGTGCACAACAAGTTCGTCGTCGACAAGCTGCGCGACCAAGGTGCTGTTTTCGTTGAGGAACTCGACGAGATACCGGAAACTGATGCACCGGTCATCTTTTCCGCGCACGGCGTTCCAAAGAGCGTGCCGGCCGCCGCGAAGGCGCGCAATATGTTCTATCTGGACGCGACCTGTCCGCTGGTGACCAAGGTTCACCGCGGGGCAGAAATGCATTTTGATGCCGGCCGGCACATATTCTTGATCGGCCACGCCGGCCATCCCGAGGTGGTTGGCACCATGGGGCAACTGCCCGACGGCGCCGTTACGCTGATCGAAACAATCGAAGACGCCGAGACCGTAGTGCCGGAAAATCCGAATCAGCTGGCTTATGCGACACAAACAACTTTGTCGGTGGATGACACATCGGAGATTGTCACCATCCTGCAGCGCCGCTTTCCAGAGATGGCCGGTCCGCACAAGCAGGATATTTGCTACGCGACGACGAATCGGCAGGAGGCGGTCCGCGCGATCGCCGAGCGGGCGCACCGTTTCATCGTTGTTGGCTCACCGAACAGCTCGAATTCGAAACGCCTGGTCGAGGTGGCGGAGCGGGCCGGATGTGCCGATGCGATGCTGATCGGCCGGGCACGTGATATTCCGTGGGCTGTTTTCGAGGGGACCCGGACACTCGGCATCTCAGCCGGCGCATCGGCGCCTGAAGTCCTCGTGCAGGAGATCGTCGACGCGTTTCGCGAGCGCTTCGATGTCACCGTCGACGAGGTCGAGACGGCGACTGAAAACATTGCCTTCAACATTCCGCGCCAACTGCGCGATATGGCGGCGGAATAGCGATGGCGGTCTACACCGAAGTCCCGGATGACGCGCTGGAAACCTTCGTCGAGAGTTACGGGCTCGGGGAAGTCACGTCGTTCAAGGGCATCGCCGAGGGTGTCGAGAACAGCAATTTCTATCTTGCAACCTCCGACGGGCAATACATTCTGACGCTTTATGAGAAACGAGTGGATGCTGATGATCTGCCGTTTTTCGTCGGCCTCGTCGAACATCTGGCAGCGCGCGGCCTGCAGTGCCCGGTGCCGCTGCATGACATCCAGGGCCGTGCGATCCGCGAGTTGTGCGGACGGCCGGCGGCGATTTTCACGTTTCTTGACGGTGTCTCCGTGCGCCGGCCGAATGTGAAGCACTGCGAGCAGGTCGGGCGTACGCTTGGCCGGCTGCACCTGGCAGGCACGGACTTTGAACTGACACGCCCGAACGCGCTTGGGCCGGTCGGCTGGGCGCCGTTATTCGCGCAATTCGAGGCCGAGGCGGATGGTATCTCGCCCGGACTAGGCGAATTGATCGGCGACGAACTGAATGTCCTGCTCGCGTCGTGGCCAACGGATCTGCCAAGCGGCGTGATCCATGCTGATCTGTTCCCCGACAACATCTTCTTCCGGCGCGAGGAAGTCTCCGGTGTCATCGATTTCTACTTCGCCTGCAACGATGCATTTGGCTACGATCTGGCGATCTGCCTCAACGCTTGGTGCTTCGAGAGCGACCACTCGTTCAACATCACCAAAGGGCGCGCGTTGTTCCGTGGCTATGAATCCGTGCGCGCGTTGACGGCGGCCGAGCGCCAGGTATTGCCGCTGCTCGCGCGCGGGGCGGCGCTGCGTTTTCTGCTGACGCGCGGCTATGACTGGATCAACACGCTCAGCACCGCACTGGTGAAACCAAAGAATCCGCTTGAGTATGCCCGTCGCCTGCGCTTCCACCAAACTATAGACAGCGCCAGCGGGTTCGGGCTCGATGATTAGGGCTATAGCATGAGCGATGACAGGCCGCGTGTCACGATTTACACGGACGGGGCGTGCTCCGGCAATCCCGGCCCGGGCGGCTGGGGCGCCATCTTGATGTATGGCGAGCACCGCAAGGAACTGTGCGGCGGCGCGCGCAACACGACGAATAATCAGATGGAATTGACGGCGGCCATCGAAGGGCTTGATGCGCTGAAATTTCCGTCAACCGTCGACTTGCACACGGATAGCACCTACGTGCGTGACGGTATCACCAAGTGGATCCATGGCTGGAAACGCAATGGTTGGAAAACGGCGGCCAAGAAGCCGGTGAAGAACGCCGACCTTTGGAAGCAGCTGGACACGGCGCAAAAGCGTCACGAAATCCGCTGGCACTGGGTCAAAGGCCATGCCGGCCATCCCGAAAACGAGCGCGCCGATGAGCTCGCACGCCAGGGAATCGCCGAACTCGACGCGGAATGAATCCGCCTGTTGCGCAATTGGCCCGCTCTCACAGAATCCTCACCACAGGACCGGATCGACCGGTCTGTTGTTCTCTCAAATGACCTAATATGACAGCTTCCTTCTGTTGTCGGAAGCTGTTGATTATAGGTCGAGAATGCCATTCACCTTGGTTCATAATGCGTCAGGCACATGGCGCGGCGTTTGGCTATTGATGTTCCTTTTGGCGTTCGCAAATCTGCCCTCCGCGGCGCGCGACACCACCGATCCCGTCCACGTTGCCGTGCTTGCCAGCTCCGACCAGAACCGGTGCTTTGCGCCCGGCGTGACGGCTGCGATCCGACATTTCACACGACGCAAAGCCGAAGAGCTGAATGCACGCGGCGGTCTTGCCGGCCGACGAATCGTCACCACCTATCACGATCATTTCCGCGATGTGAATCTGCTGCAAAGCCAAATCCGCAAAATCTCACAAGATCCCAATCTCGTTGCAATAATCGGGATTTCGAGTTCGTCGCGCGGTGCCACGGTGGTTGAGGATATCGCCCGCGTCGGCGTCCCGTTGATCACGGACATGTCGCGTGGCGATCTCTTCGCGCCCTATCCCAATGTTTTTTCAATGGCGCCGGCGGTGACGGATGAGATCGGCGCCATTCGTACATTCCTCAAGCGCAGCACCTACAAGAAACCGTTCTTTATCGGCCTCAAAGGCGATAAGTATGCCGAGCAGTTCGCCGATGAATTGATCGGCGGCATAGACAGTCCGAGTGCGTTCTGGATCGGGCGGCAGGCGGACGGTGAATTCGACGAGAGCGGCACCGATCGGGCAATCGACATCCTCACTGCGCAAGGTGCTGACATCATCTATCTCGGCATTCACAGCGGACCCGGCGGTCGGTTCCTGAGACGCCTGCGCGAACGCGGTCTCGTGCGGCCGGTCTTCGTCGTATTGGGCCGGATCGGACGCATGCTCAACGTGCTCGCGCCGGAGCCCTACAAGGCCGACATGTACGAACTGGGCCGAGAGCAGGTTCCCCACGTCTACAATGAACGCCTGCAACAGCGCATCTGGTCCGCGCCGCATGCGCGCTGGATATTCGAAGACAAGCGAGCCGCCGGCGCGCCGCGGCGCTGTGCCAAGCTGGACGATCCGACCCCGATCACCGATGTGCGCAAGCCCGCCAACCGTCGCGCCATCGGGCGTGGCGCGCAATACGCCGACATCCTGTCGCTCGTCGTCCATGCAGCCGGCGATGATTCGAACGGCGACGTTGCCGCCCTGCGCCGGCGCATCATCGACGGCCTCGGTCGCCTGCGACCAACCCAGCGCATCTATCGCGGCCTGTGGCAGGACTGGTCGTTTACCGAAGGCCGTTCCGGCGCCGAAGACATCCTGATCCTGCACAAGCCGACGCTTTCTTCAGATGTGTCACTGGCGCCGATGCAATACCGGCGCGGTCGCCAATCAACCATATCGGTACCCGTCATCTATACCGGCATCGACGTGACCCGGATCTTCCGTGTCGACAGCAACGAAAAAACGTTCCATGCCGAATTCTATCTGTCGCTGCGCAACCAGCAGAACATCGACATCACCGATCTTGAGTTCACCAACGCGTTCCGTTCACCGCTGAGCAACGAACCGGTTATCAGCTACCGCACCATCGAAGGCGACGAGAAAGCGCGACGCACGGACGATCCGTCAGCAATCGACCCGATCGGTTCGGCACTCAGGCTCTACAAGGTCACCGGCAAGTTCTACTTCGCGCCGGATCTGCGAAAATTCCCGTTTGACCGGCAACGGCTCTCGATCTCGATCCAGCCCACCAACACGGCGCGCCCGTTCCTGATTCAGCCACCGCCGCCGGGCCTGCGCAAGACGGCGATCGACATCGACAACTGGAAGCTCGAATCGCAATACGTCGGTCTCGACCGTGACATCATCACAGTGATCGGTGAACAGGCCAGCAGCCAATACCTGATCCCGTTGACCACATTCAACTTCACCTGGACCGTCAAGCGCTTGGCAACAGACCACTACCTCCAGGTGATGGTGCCGCTGTTCATCATTCTGCTCGTGACGTGGCTGTCGACGTTCATTCCGGCGCAGCGCCTCGAGTCGGTCGTCGCGATCCAGGTGACGGCGCTGCTCTCGTCGATCGCGCTCTACCTGGCGGTGCCCAAGGTCGACTTCGAACACGCCACCGTCTCCGACATTATTTTCGTGATCACTTATCTGGCGATCTCGGTGATGCTCGGCACGTCGATCCTGCGCACCAATCTGGCTGCCTGGAAATTCAGGCGGTCCGCACTCGTGCTGGGATATGTGCAGGTGATGGTCATGCCGGCGATGCTGGTCCTGCTCGGCGAGTATCTGATCTCGCAGAACCAGATCGCCGGGCGTTCGCTGCTGAGCGATCTGCTCGAGCGGTTCGGCGGCGTATGAGACGGCAGCTCGCTTGCGGGTCCAAGCACAAAAATGCCCCGCCGTGACGCGCACGACGGGGCAATCAAATGGGCGCCCTGAACCGCCTATGCGAGTAGGGCTGCGATTGCGTCGGCACCGGACTTTTCCGCGCTGCCCGGTGAGTCTTCAACGTTGAGCGCCTTGACGACACCGTCCTCCACGATCATTGCATAGCGCTGCGAGCGCATGCCAAGACCACGTTCGCCAAGGTCAAGTTCAAGCCCGAGAGCTTTTGCGAAAGCAGCACTACCGTCGGCGAGCATCGTCACTTTGCCATCCGCGCCGGCGTCCTTGGACCAGGCATCAAGCACGAAGACATCGTTGACCGACGTGCAGGCGATGGCGTCGATGCCCTGCCCCTTGATCTTGTCGGCATTGGCGACGAAGCCGGGCAGGTGCTGCTTGGAGCAGGTCGGTGTGAAGGCACCCGGAACCGCGAACAGCACGACTTTCTTGCCGCCGAACACGTCCTGTGTGGATTGTGGGCCGGGACCGTCGGCGCCCATGACCGTGAATGTTGCCTCGGGCAGCTTGTCGCCTACGTTAATCGCCATCTCTGCGTCTCCTACTTGGTACTGGGTGATGATTGTCGGATCGAATGGAATGGACGGAACGTAGTGCATCAAGCGCACGAAAAAAAGCCATCCGCGCGCGCCTACCTGATCAAATGCGACACGTCACGGGCGCTGTGTACGCACTTCGCTGGCTGCAGCCTTCGAGACGAGCGTGAGGACCATGCCCTTCTTGTCGAGTTCGCGCCATTGCGCGGCGTCAGCGACGACGACCTGATAACGGATCGTATCGGGCGCCGGTGTGTCGATCACCTTCGACATTGCCAAGGGCAAGTGGTCGCCGGTTTCGGCGAACAGATCAGCTCCGTCCGTCCCGGCGGGAAACTGGACGTCGAATATCAACGTGTTGCGGCCTGCGCCGGCTGTACCCTTTTGCACCGACTTTAGACGGGGGCCGCGATTGCCACCCCCTGCTGCGGCAACCGGAACCCGAGCGAGCGCCTTTACCAGCTCCGGCGGCGTCTGCATGAAATTGCCCGGCTTGAGGGTGACCTTGAATGCCGCCTGGGCAGGAATGCAGATTTCGCGACAGACGCCGAAAAAAGCCTTGAGATTGACGATAACCGGCTGCGACGGCTGATCCACCTCGATGGCAACCGGAAACACCACCGATTGTTTGTAGCCGATTGCTGCGCCGGTCGAATCGACCATGCGTATCGGTGCAGGATATTTCAGCCTTGCCTGCTTGAGGTTGACCGACCCCTGCCAGCTCAGCTGCGGGGGAATGCCGCCGGCGGACCCTGGCTGGCGCCAATAGGTTTTCCAGCCGGGCTGCATCGACAGTTCAAGCGCGACATAGCGCTGGACGGCGCCATCAGCCGCCGGTGCGCCGCCGACCAACAGGCGCGCGCGCGAATTATGGCCGTTAACCCAATCCGTGGCGTAAGGCGTCGCGGCGGCATTGCCCGCGGTCCAAAGCGACGCGAGTCCTACCAGCATCATGGCGATGATGTTCGTCAATGGCCATTCCTTCCGTTCTGGCACCGTCCGCACGCACGCAATCCGCCCCTTGCCGGGACGCCATCTCACGCCCTACTTGGCGCGGCGCACGCGCCATCGCAAGTCAAGATGGTACACGGTTTCGTCAGAAGCGCGGCGATCCCGGTGGAATAGCCGTCATACCAATCGCGTTGTTCCTCGCGGATCCTTTGATATACGAGCCGGCGTTGCTAATATCGGGCGTTAGCTTGAACAATTCTTCGTCAGCCGGCCGCCCGGCCTTCACTTTGCCAATTGTGTGAGATTACTCTCATCGCCATGAATAAACGCTCCAAAGCGATGCTCGATTCCAATCTTGAAGGCCAGCTTCTGATTGCGATGCCCGGCATGACGGATTCGCGGTTCGCGCGCTCGGTCGTCTACATGTGCTCGCACTCGGACCAGGGCGCGATGGGACTGATCATCAACAAGCCCGCGGACGATCTGCGCTTCGGCGATCTCTTGAAACAAGTCGACCTGTTCGAAGATGACGAGACCGTCGAGTTGAACGGACCGGATGCCGATCGTCCGGTGCACACCGGCGGTCCTGTCGAAACAAGCCGCGGCTTCGTGCTGCATTCGCCGGACTATCACATCAAATCCGCCACGATTACGATCACCGACGGGATCTGCCTGACGGCGACGACAGATATTCTGAAAGCGATGGCGGCGGGCAAGGGGCCTGCGCGATCGATGCTCGCGCTCGGCTATGCGGGCTGGGCGCCGGGCCAGCTCGAAAGCGAACTGGGCGCCAATGGCTGGCTCAACTGCCCGGCCGATCCAGAGCTGGTTTTTGCCGAGGATCCGGCTGAGAAATACGAGCGCGCGCTCTCCGTTCTCGGAGTCGATCCCTCGCATCTGGTCAGCACCGCAGGCAGGGCCTGAACGGTTCTTGCAGCGTGATGATTTGTGGTGTGGTCGGGTCGGCCTGGGACTACTCGCCCGCTTCCAGTTTGGGCGGCGGCGAGGCGGCGTTTTCATCTTTTTTCGCGTTTTCCTGGCCTGGCTTGTCATGGCCAGCTGGCGCTTTGTCGTTCGCTGCCGTACTGGACACGCCGGCTAGTCGCGCGAGGCTCGCCGCGATGCTTGGCGGCAGAGTCGCGCCCGCCCCTGTCGCGGTCTGAGGCAGGGTCAAAACATCCGCGGTTGCAGAGTCTTTTGGTGACTGCGGCGAGGCGGCTGATGGCGGCGACGGCGGCACGGGCTGCACCACCAGCGGTGGCGGCGCGTCGAGTTGCACTGGCGGCGGTGTCGGCGGCGATGATGGCGCTCCCGGTATCGGCATAGTTGCAGCGCGCGGCGGCTTGGGCGGCGGCGGCGGTAGTTGTGTCGGGTCTTTTGACAGGTCCGGCGCTGACGCCTCAGACGGCGGCGCGGCCGGTCTCGCCGGGACGGACTTCGGCGGTGTTGCCGTCAGTTCTGGCGATGCGGGCGCCGAAGCAGATGCGGGCGGCGGGCTTGTGATTGGCGGTGAGCTCCGCGTTGGCGCCGACGGCACGGCCTGGACGGGCTGCGAGATCACGGGCGTCACAGCCGATGGTTGTGCACCGAGCGGTGGCAGGCCACCGGCTGGTGACAACTGTCCGGGCGGCAACTGGTTTGGCGGCGACGGTTCGGACATGGCGTGGCCCGGCGGCAACCGGCGGTCCGGCTCGACACCCGTCGGCGGCGGGTGCTTTGGCGCTGGCACGGGCCCCGGCGGCTGGATGGCATGACCCTTGCCATTTTCGGCAGGTGCTGCCGACGCCGGCCGCCCTCGATCCGCGTCGAGTTGTTGCGGCGGCGGCCCTGCAGGTGGCGGCACCGTTTCCGCCGGCGGACGCGGTGCGCCGGTGGCGTTTGGTGGTGTGCGCCAGTGCGCAGGTGGGCTGCGGTGTGGCTGCGTTGGTGGCACCGTGTGATGGCCCTCCTGCGGCAACACCGGCGTTGGTACAAGCGCCTGGCCGCCAAACGCAGCAGGTCGCGGTGCAGGTCCCGTTCCCGGGGCCGGGCCTGGCGCCAATTCTGGCCCCGGACCGGACCTCTGGGCGGCGGCCGGTGTGACCGCCGGATGAACGGGATTTCCCGGATGAGGCTGCGGTGCGGAGGGCTGGAACGACGGCAAACCAGGCTGCGGCTGCACCCGCTCCGGCACAAAGTCGGCTTCCGATGAGGGGTTGTAGGCAATCTCTTCGACCGGTTGTGGGGTGCGCGGCTTGCTCTCCGATGAGCCCTTGTCTTTGCGCGGCGTCGGGCTGCGGAACATGCTGCGACGCTGCAACTTGCGCTCGGACTTGCGCACGATCTTCAACAGATCGGTGACGTCACGCTCTTCCATCGGCTCGCCGTAGTAATATCCCTGGGCATACTGGCAGCCGATCGAGCGCAAGAAACCAACGTCGTCAGCCGCCTCGACACCCTCGGCGACGATCTTCTTGTCCAGTTCCTTGGCCATCGCAACGATCGAGCGCACGATGATCGGGCCGCTGCCCTCGCCGCCCGTTGACGACTGCACGAGATGCCTGTCGATCTTGATGGTATCGAACGGGAAGCGCTCGAGATATGCCAACGACGAATAGCCCGTACCAAAGTCGTCGAGTGATAGACCGGCGCCGGCAATCTTGAGCAGATCGAGCATGTCCGCCGCGCGCTCTGGATTCTCCATCACCAGAGACTCCGTGATTTCGAGACGCAGCACGCCAGGCGAAACGATCGACTTGCCAATAACGTGGCGAATTTCCTGGATCAAATCCTGCCGGAACAATTGCCGGCTCGAGACGTTGACGCTGACGAACAGCGGATGCTTGGCGCGCGGCAGCTGCTTTTGCCATTCGGCGGCCTGCTCGACGGCCTGGTTGAGCACGTAGCTGCCAAGCTTGACGATCAGGTCGCTCTCCTCGGCAACGGGAATGAACTCCTGCGGATTGAGCACGCCAAGCTTGGGGTGCTCCCAACGCACGAGTGCTTCGAAGCCGGCGAGTTCCTCGGTCGGCAGGTAAATGATCGGCTGGTAGACCACCTTGATCTGGCGACGCTCCAAGGCGTGGCGAAGATCACTCTCGATGGCAACACGATCATCACGTTCGTCGCGCATCTCGGGCCGGAATATCTCAATCTGGTCGGCGCCGTTGCGCTTGGCCCGGTACATCGCGATCTCGGAATCCTTCAGGATGTCGAGATCGTTCGTGTTGTCGGGATCATGTACGGCAATACCGATGGCACCGGTAAGCACGATGTCCTGACCGGCGATCTTGATGGGTGCGCGTAGCGACCGGCGCACGCTTTCTGCCAGCCGGGCCAGGGCGTCCGGTTCCGTAACCGATAGAATCAGCATCGCAAACTGGTCTCCCCCGAGCCGGGCGAGCGTGTCCATCGGGCGCAGATGGCGTGTCAGACGTCGCGAAATCGTCAAGAGCAGACTGTCACCAACAATCAGGCCGAACGAGGAATTGATGCTTTTGAATTTGTCCAGATCGATGAACAGCACCGTCGGGCGCAAATCGGGCTCGCTGTCGGCCCGCGCAACGGCGGTTTTCAAGCGGTCGAGAAACAATTCGCGATTCGGCAGCCCGGTCAGGCTGTCGAGCACTGCGTCCTGCATCAAACGGGCCTGCGACCGCTTCTGGTCGGTGACATCGCGAAGCAGCCCGACGCAGCGCAGCGAACGCCGGTCGGACGTCGGCACGCTGGCCGCCTCGAGATCGAACCAGCGGTACGAGTTGTCCGCATGGCGCATGCGAAAGTCGGTGCGGATTTCGCCGCCGTTCTTGTTCTGCAGGGACCACAGCAACACATTGAAGCGTTCCTGATCGGCCGGGTGCATGTACTTTATGAAATCCTTGACCTTGGTGGAGAGCTCTCCGGGATTGAGCCCCAAAGCCATCTCGGCGATGGCGCCGATCTTGATCTCATTGCGCCGGGCATGCCATTCCCAGACAGCGGCGCCGGCACCCTCGACGGCAAGCGAACGCAGCTGTTGCTCGGATGGCGCGGCGCCGTAATGCGGTTCGACCGATCGAAACGCGAACTGGGTCACGGTGAATCCGATCAGCACAGTGATCAAGACAAGCCCTGCGACGAGCGCCGACACGACGATGTCGCCATTGAGTTTGCCGGTCAGCGTCATCGCGGCGCCGAACAGCCACACAAGAAACAACAGCCAGGTCGGGATCAGAGACAACGCGCGGTCCTGGCCGCGGATCGCGAGAAACAGGATCAAAGCGGCACCGGCACCGCCGAGAGCGGCAAACGAGAGGCGCGCGAACGTCGACGCCAGCCGCGGATCGAGTACCGCGATGAACACCAGCGCAAGTTGCGCGATCATCCACACACTCGAGAGCATCCGGGCAAAGCCGTGCCAACTGCCCAATCTCAAGAACGTGTGCAGGAAGATTGCGAGGCTGGTCGCCATCGCGGCCTCGGCCGCCGCGCGATAGACCGCGTTCGCTTCTGCGGAGATCTGGAGCAATTTGTGCCAGAAGCCAAAATCGACGCAGAGGTAGACCAGGACGCACCAGGTCACCAGGGCCGCGCTCGGGAAGATTAGCTTGTGGTTGGCAGCAAAGACCGCCGTCAGGAAGATGCCAAGCAAACCCGTGATGCCGAGCATGATGCCATTGAACAAGCGTAATTCGCGAACGTGGAACTCATAGGCGAGCGGCTTCCACATGTAGATTCGCGACAGCCGTGTCGACGCCATCTCGGCGGTGTAGGTTATCGTCTGGCCCGGGTCGATCGTGATCTTGAAAATGTCGGCGCGGTCGTTCTCAATGCGCTGCGGCAGGAAGCCGACCGACGGCGTCAGCGCCGACAGGCGGCGGGAATCGAGGTCCGGCCAGATAACGCCGGAGCCGATCAGCGAATAGCGTTGCACCGTGATCCAGCGCTCGATCACCTTGTCGGTCGTATTGCGCAGCGCGAAGACGATCCAGTTCGGATTGGTCCCCGGCGTCGTCGCGTTGACCGACATGCGCCGGCTGATGCCATCGTTGCCCGCGGCGGTATCGATCTGCAGCTGATCCCCACGCCCCTCAACGGCCAGCCCGCGGCGCGTGATCTCGACGCGCTCCTCGTCGCCAACCGACATCGCATCGAGCGCGATGGCCGGTGCGGCAAACGCCAAAAGAGACAGGACAAGCGCGACGCCAGCTATGGCGCAGGCGTTGCAGAACCGCCGCATCACGGTGCGCCGGCGGGTTGCGCCGGCATGCTGCGCATGGCTGGTCGAAGCGCGCATCATAACCGAACATCCCGACCCGGACGCGGATCATCAATCAGAAGCGCGAACAACAAATGATCACACCAGGCGCCATTGATCTTGAGATAGCGACGCGCGAGACCCTCCTCCTGAAATCCGTTGTTACGCAACACGGCAATCGAAGCGGCATTGCTCGGCAGACACGCGGCTTCGACGCGATGCAGGCGCAAGTCACTGAAGGCAAACTCTGTCGCGACGGCAACCGCCTCGCGCATGTGGCCCTGACCGGTATAGGCCTCACCGAGCCAATAGCCGAGCGCGCACGCCTGCGTTACGCCGCGACGGACATTGGACAGCGTCAGGCCGCCCATCAGCGCGCCTGTATCTTCGGAAAAAATGAAGAACGCATAACCGAGGTCTTCGCGCTGATCGCGCTGGTAGTAGCGCAACCGGCGGCGATACGCCCATCGACTGAGTTCGTCACGCGCCCACTTCGGTTCCCACGGCGTCAGATGCGCACGGCTGGCATCGCGCAATTCGGCCCAGGCGGCATAATCCGAAGGTGCAGGCGGGCGCATCGCGATTCGGTGGCCGCGCAACAGCGGCACCGTCTCCGATACGAAACCTGTCTTCAGAAATGCCATACTTTGCCGTCGTCCTGTCAAGCTGCGAGGCGCGTCCGTGTTTCCTGGGCGATGTTCGTCGAATGCCCGCCGCAGCCGACCACGGCGACGGCCGGATTGTCAGCGCCAGCGATCGACTGAGCGAACTGGCGGACATCTTCGCTGGTCACAGCTTCGACATTGTCGATCAATTCGTTGGCATCGAACAGCCGATCGAAACCGATGATCTGTCTTGCCATCTGTTCCGCACGCGCCGACGAACTTTCGAGACCCATCAGCAGACCGGCCTTGAGACCGGCTTTGGCCCGCTCCAGTTCCTGCGCAGCGGGCCCGGAGCCCGCCGCGCGATGCAATTCGTCAATGATCACGGTGCGCAGTTCGTCGAGTTGTTCGTCGCCGGTCGCGGCATGCACGTTGAACATGCCACCATCGATCAGGCCCCAGGCACTCGAATAAATCGAATAACACAAGCCGCGCTTTTCGCGCGCCTCTTGGAACAGCCGTGATGACATACCGCCCCCTAAAATGCCGGAGAAGACCTGACAGGCATAAAATCTTGGATCGCTGTACGACGGGCTCGAAAAGCCGAACAGCAAGTGGGTCTGACCAAAAACGCGCTCTGAGCCGCGCACGCCGCCGACAAACTGCGCGGGCTGGCCGTCTTCTCCTTCGCCGTCAGCTAGGCCACCAAATTTGTCGCGAGCGTGGCGGACGAGATCATCGTGGCGGACCGAGCCAGCGGCGGAGACAACCATGCGGGAGGGGACATATTGGCGTTCGAGGATGCTTTGCAGATCGGCCTTGGTGAAGGCCGATACGCTCTCAGGCGTACCAATCACCGGCCGGCCAACGCTTTGCGCCGTGAACGCCGCGTCTTGGACCAGGTCATAAGCGATCTCATCGGGAACGTCCTGGATTCCCGATATCTCCTGCAGGACCACTTCCTTTTCGCGCTCCAGTTCGAGCGCATCGAGGCTCGGTTCGGTCAGGATGTCGGCGAGGAGATCGATGGCAAGCGCATCATCGCCTTCAAGCACGCGCACATAGTAGGCCGTGAGCTCGAGACTGGTGGCGGCGTTGAGTTCGCCGCCAACCTGTTCGATTTCCTCGGCGATCTGCTGTGCAGACCGGCGCGCGGTGCCCTTGAAAGCCATATGCTCAAGAAGATGAGAAATGCCATGCTCATCTTCGCGCTCGTTGCGCGAACCGGAAGCGACCCAGACCCCGGCCGAAACGGTCTTTAAATGGGGCATGTTTTGCGAGACGACCGTCAGGCCGTTGTCTAGTCTGGTCTGTTCAATCGTCATCTGGTTACGCGGTGATCCTCTGGAGATGGGGTTCGGCGCCTAAAGAGCGGCGCGGGCGGTGTCGCGAATGTAAGTTTGAACGGCACCAATTTCGTTGGCGAGCACCGTGACCCGCTCCGGATCCGTCAACAGGTGCGCGAGGCGGTCCGGCAACGGCGCCGGTTTCTGGGTGATCTCGGTCATCGCCTCGGTGAACTTGGCGGGATGGGCCGTCGCCAGAACGATTTCCGGAGTGCCCGGCGACGGCGACTGCTTGCGGCTCGCGATGAGGCCGCAAGCGGTGTGCGGCTCGAGCTGGTAACCGCTTGTCGCCAGCGTCTGGCGAATGCAATCGGCGACCTCGGCTTCACTCGCGCTGCCGGCCGCAAAATCCTGTGCCAGTCGCTGCGGGCCGCCGCTGACTTCGAAGCGTCCGGATTGGGCAAGCGAGGCCATCTGTCCGCGAATGAGCGCGGCATCGCGCGACTGCGCTTCGAACAGATAGCGCTCAAAATTCGACGACACCTGGATGTCCATCGACGGTGACGTGGTCGCCACGACGCCGCGCTTCTCGTAAACGCCTGACACCATCGTGCGCGGCAGGATGTCGTTTGCGTTGGACGCGACGGTCAACCGGTCGACTGGCAGCCCCATGCGCTTGGCGACGTAGCCGGCGAAAATGTCGCCGAAATTGCCCGTAGGCACGGCGAATGAGACCTTGCGGTGGGGACTGCCGAGCGCAACAGCGGCTACAAAATAGTAGGTGATCTGCGGCGCGACGCGGGCCCAGTTGATCGAGTTGACGCCGGACAACGCCACCTCGTCGCGAAAGGCATGGTCATTGAACATCGCCTTGACCAGCGCCTGACAGTCATCGAACGTACCATCGATCGCGAGCGCATGGACATTGCCCTCGGTCGGCGTTGTCATCATCCGGCGCTGGACATCGGATACGCGGCCATCGGGAAACAATACCACGATATCGACGTTGTCGGCGCCCCGAAACGCCTCGACGGCGGCGCCGCCGGTGTCACCCGATGTCGCGCAAACGATCGTGGCGCGGCGATCGCGCTTGGCCAGGATCAGGTCCATCAGCCGCGACAGGAACTGCATTGCGACGTCCTTGAACGCCAACGTTGGCCCATGAAACAATTCGAGCACGAAACGGCCGGGCTCCAACTGAACGAGCGGCGTGACAGCGGGGTGATCGAACGTCGCATAGGCCTGTTCGGCGATCGCCGTCAGCTCCTCGTCCGCAATTGCACCGGCGGCAAACGGCTTGATGACCTCGACGGCGACCTCATGAAACGGCCGCCCGGCGAAACCGGCAATCTGATCCGATGTCAGCTCCGGCCACACTTTTGGGACATAGAGGCCGCCATCGCGCGCGAGACCGGCCAATACGGCATCCTCGAATCCCAATTCCGGAGCCTGGCCGCGCGTGGAAATGTAGTGACCGCTCGACACCTGCCGGCCTCACATCTGGTTAGCGGCCCGGGAATACCTGCCGGACCCTGCGTTGTACTGGACGCTTATCACACTGGCACTGATTAGCACTCATTTCGCGCTTTAAAACAAGGCCGGGCCGGGGAATACAGCGGTTCATAACAGGAGAAATCTGCGAAACACAGTTGCGGCCGACAATTGTGGCAACGTCATGTTTTTGCAGGCTTGATACGGCCCCACGCGTAAACGGCGAAGACACCTGCCAGCGTTGCCGCCAAGCCCCACCACGTCATGGCATATTCGAGGTGGCGGTTGGTCAGCGTCAGTGCTTTGAGATCGGGCTTCGGGGCTGTGCGATGCGTCGCTTGCTCAGCCTCAAGGAAAAACGGGGCCATTCTCATAGGCTCCTCTTTGGATGCCTGGATATGGGCTGTCATCGCCCTCAAATCGCGCGTAAACCATTCGTTTTTCTCTATATTCGGTTCATTCGCCCAAGTATTGGGGCGATCGAGCCGGATTCGGCCTGTCAGTCCCGTCGGACCAGTGACTTCTCCAAAACTGCGCTGCGCGGGATCCTTCTTGTCAGCAGGCACTACTCCCCTGATCACCAGCAAGTGCGTCGCCTGGGTCCGCGATAGCCTCGATTCGGTTGCCGCATCCAATCGCAATCGCAGGGGTGTGACGACGCTCCAGGCGGCGCCGTCAGGACCTGGCGCCCAGACATGCATCTGATGTTGATGCTCAAATACCCCGCTAACGGCAATGCGCCGGAACCGTAGGGCCTTGAGTTCCTTTGCCGAAGTGATCATGGCGTTGCTTGGTACAACCCGCATCCGGATCGGTTTCGCCGCCGCTGCTGCTTCCAGGCGCTGCAGCAGGCCCTGCTTCCAATGCATCCGATTCCACTGCCAGTTGCCCAGTGCGATCAGCACCGGCAGCGCGACAATGACGAACAGCGACGGCCATAGCAGGCCGGCCGCGCGCAGAGAGTTGATCATCGTTCCGATCCGTCGCCAAGCAGACCGTGCGACGCCTTGTGGTGGAACTGCAGCGCGATCAGCAACGCTTTCAATGGCCGCAGCATACCAAGCGCGAGCGCGAAAGTTGCTGGAACCCAGAGCATGGCGTGCACCCAGATGGGTGGATGCAGCGTGAATTCGGGGATCAGCGCTGCGCCCAGCATAACAAAGCCGAGTCCCATGATCACGAACACCGCCGGGCCGTCACCGGTATCGATAAATTTGTAGGAAAGCCCGCAATTCTCGCACGACTCTCGCAAATCGAGATTGAACGCAGCCTTGAACAGCCCGCCCTTGCCGCATTGCGGGCACCGACACCGCATGCCGCTCGCAAACGGAGAAGGCCGCTCTTCGATCACGTCGCCTCTCCTAGTTACGGGCTGCTCAAACGATAAACGGGCGGGCGCCGCCGCCCGCCCGATATGAACTCAAGCCGTTCAGTCGCTCAGATTCCAGATGGAAACCGGTCCTAGGCCGCCCAAATGTAGATCGAGATGAACAGGAACAGCCAGACCACGTCAACGAAGTGCCAGTACCAGGCAGCCGCTTCGAAGCCGAAATGCTGCTGTGGTGTGAAGTGCCCGGACAGCGCCCTCAGCAAGCATATGAACAGGAAGATGGTGCCAACAATCACATGGAAGCCGTGGAAGCCGGTCGCCATGAAGAATGTCGATCCATAGATGTGGCCCTGGAAATCGAATGCGGCATGACCGTACTCGTA
>JBPCVZ010000073.1:0-18203 GCA_051010015.1 Hyphomicrobiaceae bacterium | reverse complement strand
GTCGACTATGCGCGCTACACGAACGCCCGCAACCAGACCACCGCCGCCATCGATGCCGCCGTGATTGCCGGCGCCCGCACGTTGCTGCTCGGCGCGGCTCCAAGTGCCGCCGTCACCGCGGCGCAGGAATACTACAGCAAGAACGTCACTGATCGTTACCCGGTCATCAGCGACACCGTCACATTCAGCGTCGCCGACAACAACACCTCGATCACCGGCTCCGGCAACGCACACCTGCCGACCACATTACTGAAGTTGGCCGGGATCAACGACCTGCCACTGGTCAACGCGAGCGGCAGCCAGTTTCCCAAGGCCAAGATAATGGGCGGCGGCGGTGGCGACATCGAAGTTGCCGTCATGCTCGATGTCACCGGATCAATGTGTGATGGAGGCGCCGCACCGTGCACCAGCGGCACGAAGATGGATGCCCTGAAGAACGGCGCCAAGGACCTCGTCAACATTGTCGTCCAGACCGATCAATCGACATACAAATCACGCGTCGCGCTGGTTCCGTTCGCGCACCGCATTCGGGTTGCACCGAACGGGCAAGGCGGCTCGCTCATGCAGAGCCTGACGGATCTCAATCCGACGTGGAGCGGATGGATTCGCACATGCACGAGTTCGTCCTACGTCGGCCCCGGCTCGGGCGGAACCGTTGAAGCACCGACCGGTGACGTTTATTCGTGCGACAGCTATGCCAATGAACAAGTGAGCAACTGGAAAATTCGGCCCTGCATTACCGAGCGCGCCTTCGACGCAGGCTCCACCATCGATACGACGGACGATGCACCGACCAACAATGCCTGGATGAACGGCTACGAAGGCCGGCGCCGGCCGATCAGCAACGACAGCGGTTCCAATCCGCCAAGCAGCGGTCTCGGCAATTCGTCCTCCGACCCCTCATCGCACTACAACTATTCGAGCAGCGGCTATTGCAGCACACCGCAGGAAAACCAGATTGTACCGCTGAGCGACGACAAGGCCGACCTGATGAGCAAGATCGACGGCCTCAAGGCGACCGGCAGCACGGCCGGAGCGCTTGGTACCGCCGTCACGTGGTACATGCTGTCACCGAAGTGGAACGGCGTCTGGCCGAGCGCCAGCTCCGCCGACCCCTATTCGCATCTGTCGATCGAGCAACCCAACGGCCAGAAAAAGTTGCGCAAGGTTGCCGTCCTCATGTCCGACGGTGTGTTCAACGCCATGCGCAGCTGGACCAATCAGAACCAGCAGGACGTCTCCGACCATGCCAAGGCGATCTGCTCGGCCATGAAGGCTGAGGGCATCGAGATTTACACGATCGGCTTCGATCTCGACTCGCTGCCGTCCGGCGAGCGGGCCATCGCAATCGACACGTTGCAGTCGTGTGGCACCGACATCGAGCACTTCTACAACACGCTCGATCCGGATCAATTGCAAAGCGCGTTCAGGGACATCGCCGTCAAGATGTCCCAGATCAGCCTGATGCAGTAAGGCGCGACGCGGTCGCAGATACCACACCTGCTGTCGCCCCCGGCTAGTCCTCGAACAACTTGTAGATCACCGGACTGTAATAGTTGCCGAGGCCTTTTTCGGCGGCGAGCTTCAGGCGGCTTTGCGCGTGTTTTGCGCTCTGCGCATCGACGCCGCATTTCTCGGCGAGATCGAGCGCGTAGCCGATGTCTTTCAGCGAGTAGGTGACCGGGAACTGGTCATCCGGGTATTCGCCGGTCACCATGTGGGCACCATGCTTGCGCATCGCGTAGCTGTCGGCTGAGCCTTTCGAGAGAATATCGAACACTTTCGAGCGATCGACGCCGGCCCGCGTGGCGATCGCCATCGCTTCGGCCAAGGCGGCAACGTTCTGAAAGATCAGCATGTTGTTCATGAGTTTCAGAACCTGACCGTTGCCAACCTCGCCGCAATGGGAAATGTCGCCGCCCATGCACTTGAGATAGGGCAGGATGCTCTCGAAGACGACGTCGCTGGCCCCGACGGTGATCGCGAGGGTGCCGTTCTCGGCGGCCGGCACGCCGCGTGCAACCGGCGCATCGGCAAACGCGACGTTTTTCTCGGCGAGCGCTGCGGCGACCTCGCGGTTCACCTCGACTGTCGCCGTCGTCATGTCGACCAGCGTCTGGCCGGCGCGGGCATGGCCAAGCAATTCACCGCTGCCGAACACGACCTCGCGGACCTGCGGCTCACCCGGCACGCACATGAAGATCATGTCGGTCTGGCCGACGAGTTCCGCGACAGACGATGCCGCCGTGACGCCATGCGTGGCAAGAGCCGCGGCTTTCGACGAGTCGACATCATAGGCGATGACGGGCTTGCCCGCTTTCTCGGCGAGGTTCCGACACATCCGCCCGCCCATCACGCCGAGCCCGATAAATCCGAGTTTTTCAACCGTTGCCATCACCGCACTCCTTTGACGTTTGCGAGGCATTGCCTATTGAGCGTTGGATAGCACAGGCGGCACGGCCTTGCGTGTCCCGCGTGCCCGCAAGAGCAAATATCGGCGTTGTGTTGGTCCCCCGTTTGTTTGGCCATCAACATCACGCCACAAAGCTGGCATGGTGGCGGCGACAAAACCATGCAAGCCGCAGGAGTTGCCGCCATGTCCGAATCGACGCCCCCCCTGCCCGATTGCGATTACATCATCGTCGGTGCCGGTTCGGCCGGATGCACGCTCGCCAACCGCCTGAGTGCCGATGGCGCCAAAGTGGTTCTGCTCGAAGCCGGGCCGAAAGACTGGCATCCGATGATCCACATCCCCGCCGGCGTCCTCAAGCTTCTCCACGATTCAAGCGTCAACTGGATGTATGCCAGCGATCCGGAGCCGGGCACCGGCAATCGTGCCATACACTGGCCGCGTGGCCGCGTGCTCGGTGGCTCGAGTTCGATCAACGGCATGCTGTTCGTGCGCGGCAATCGCAGCGACTATGACAGCTGGGCACAAATGGGCTGCACCGGCTGGAGCTACGCCGATTGTCTGCCGCATTTCAAATCGATGGAATCCTATCCGCCCGGCGACGATGCCCATCGCGGCAAATCGGGACCCTTGAAGATCGAGGACTACCGCACGGTCCTGCCGCTGACGCATCGCTTCGTCGAAGCTGCGCAGCAGGCCGGTTTCCCCTTCACGCCCGATCTCTCCGGCGCGCAGCAGGAAGGCGTCGGCTATTCGCAGATGTCGCGCAATGGCCGCTTTCGCGGCTCGACGGCGCGGACGTTTCTCGCGGAAGCGAAAGGCCGGGCGAACCTGCAGATCGAAACCAACGCGGTGGCCTCGCGCCTGGTGTTCGATGGCAAGCGCTGCATAGGCGTGCGGTTCGAGCAAAACGGCACGCATCGCCAATTGAATGCGGCGCGCGAAGTGATCGTTTCCGGCGGCACGATCAACTCGCCACACCTGCTCCATGTCTCGGGTGTCGGCCCGGCGGAACACCTGCGCTCAACCGGCATCGAAGTGGTTCACGACCTGCCCGGTGTCGGCCGCAACCTGTCCGATCACTATGCGACGCGGGTGTCCTATCGGGTCAAGGACCTGGTCTCGATCAACGAGTACTCACGCGGTCTGCGCCTCGTCGGCGAGGTTGGCAAATGGCTGTTGCGCGGCAATGGCGCGCTCACCTTCGGGGTCTCCAGCGCGCAGGTGTTTTGCCACAGCCGGGATGGTCTTGCGAGCCCGGATATCCAGTTGCTGTTTTCGCCGGCAAGCTATGACGAAGCGAAATTCGGCACACTCGAGAAGAAGCCGGGGGCCACGATCGCGGTGTCGATCGCGCGCCCGGAAAGCCGCGGCACGATCATGGCGACCAGTCCGTTCTCGACCGACCGGCCGTCGATCAGGCCGAACTATCTCTCCGCGACAAATGACATAAGCGTCATTCTTGCCGGGATCGGCCATGCCCGCCGCATCTTCGCATCGGATGCCATGGCTCGGCACACCGTCCATGAAGTGGCGCCCGGCAACAACATCAACGGCGATGACGCGTTGCTCGATTACATCCGCAACAAAGGCACAACGCTCTATCATCCGGTCGGCACCTGCAAAATGGGTATCGACCCGATGGCGGTGGTCGACCCGCGCCTGCGCGTGCGCGGTCTCGACGGCCTGCGCGTCATCGATGCGTCGATCATGCCGGCGGTAACCACGGGCAATACCAACGCGCCGACCATCATGATCGCCGAGAAGGGTGCCGCGATGATCCGCGAGGATGCCCGCACCTGAGCAAGCGGGCCTCGCGAGAAAGGAGGCTGCCGTCATGAACGATCGTGCCGATCCGGTCGACGCAACCATTGGCAGCTACCGCGTATTGCATGCGGACCCGGGCAAATGGCGCCTGGTCGCGGCGATCGGCGGCGGCTTCGTCGCTATCGGCATTGCGATGATCATCGCGAACGGCGACTTCCTCGCGTGGTTCACGACATTGTTTTTCGCCTTGGTTGCAGGTGTCGGGCTGTTTCAGCTCTACGGCAGCGGCTCTTATCTTGAGCTTGACGCCGATACCTTCGTCGTCACCAACCTTGGCCGCGCAAAAACGGAGCGTTGGGATGAATGCGCCAACTTCCACGCCTACCGCATCAGCCGTGTCGAGCAGGTCGCCTTTGACCGTGCCCGCGACGTCGACACGCACCTCGGCGAAATGAACCGTGCGATCTCCGGGCGCAGCGCCGGCTTGCCCGATACCTTCGGCATGGATGCAGGTCATCTCGCCGAACTCATGAACGCCTATCGCCAGCACGGCGTTGAACGGAGTTGGCAGCGCCACGCCGAAGCCGTCGAAGAATTTCGCGAGCGCATCGCAGATGGTCTCGACAAGGCCGGTCAACCGGCCGACATCCTGACCGACGCCGACGCCATGAGCCTGCCGCAATACATGCAGCCCTGGCCTTCCATTCTCGCCGTACTCAAGGAACCGCGACTGGACGGATCGCCACATGTCTTGATCTGTGCCGATATCCTCTCACCACGCAGCCGCTGGATCCCCGAAGAGACCAAGCGCTCTGAAGCGTTCGACCTGCTCGGTGCAACCGAATTGCAGATCATCGATCCGGAAAGCAAAAGCGTTCGCCGGATCATGCGTGAGGCAATATAGCGGACGTTACGGCCGACGTGCGAAACTGTAGGCTCGCGGCAGCAGACAACGCGAGGGGACGCCGCAATGACCACGATCGTTTTTGTCGCTGTGCTTTCTGCGGCTGCACTGCACGCGGTGTGGAATGCATTCGCGAAAGGCGGGCACGACAAGCACCTGAGCATGTCAGCAGTCGTGATTGGCCACTTGCCGATTGCCCTTGTGATCGTGTTTGTCGCACCCGCGCCCGCAGCCGAGAGCTGGCCGTACCTGTTCTTCGGCATTCTGCTGCATACCGGCTACCAGCTGTTTCTGATGGCCGCCTACCGGATCGGTGACCTGACGCAGGTCTACCCGATCGCACGCGGCACGGCGCCAATGCTGGTCGCCGGCATCTCGATCGTCTTTCTCGGAGTCGAGCTGGCGCCACTCGAAATCGCCGCGGTCCTGACCATCGCCGCCGGCATTCTGAGCCTCAGCTTCGTGCGCCAGCGTGATGGGTTGCGCAACAGCAAGGCAAGCCTGCTGGCGTTTGCCACCGGCTGCTTCATTGCATCCTACTCGCTGGTCGACGGCCTTGGCGCACGGCTGGCGGGCACACCGTTCGGATTCTATGCGTGGGTGTCGATCGGCAACGGCGTGCTGTTTGCAGCGTACATCGCAGTTATGAAACCGGGGCTGCTCGGCTCACTGCACAAGGCCAGGCAGACCTTCATCATCGGCGGTAGCGCCTCGTTCATCGCCTATGCCCTGGTCATTTGGGCCTTCACCCAGGCACCGATCGCGCTGGTCACGGCCTTGCGCGAGACCAGCATCGTTTTCGCCCTGATCATCGGCGTCTTTTTCCTCAAGGAGCGGCTCGACCTGGCCAAGGTGTTTTCGACGTTCCTGACCTTGGCCGGCGCGGCATTGCTGCGCTTTTCGAAGACCTGATCCAACCACCGAACACCGCACAGGCTCACCGTGCGGCTTGCGCCGCCTGCCGGATCGCCGCGATGTTGGCGCCATAAGCATCCGGGTTGGCGACCGAGCCGCCCTTGAACGCGGCCGAGCCGGCGACCAGCACGTCAGCACCGGCAGACACGACGGCCGGCGCTGTTTCGGGCGTCACCCCGCCATCGATCTCGATGTGGATGGCACGGTCACCGATCATGGCGCGCAGATGTCGGACCTTGTCGACCATCGCGTGAATGAAGCTCTGGCCGCCGAAGCCTGGATTGACGGTCATCACACAAACGAGGTCGATGCGATCCAGCACATGCTCAATGGCACTGGCCGGTGTCGCCGGGTTGAGCGCAACGCCGGCCTTTTTGCCGAGCGAACGAACCGCCTGCAACGAACGGTCGAGATGCGGGCCGGCCTCGGCATGCACCGTCAGTATGTCGGCGCCGGCATCGGCAAACGCTTCGAGGTAGCGGTCGACGGGTGCCACCATCAGGTGCACGTCCATGACCGTCTTGATGTGCGGGCGCAGCGCCTTGCACATGTCAGGGCCGAACGTAATGTTGGGCACGAAATGGCCGTCCATCACGTCGACGTGCACCCAATCGGCGCCTTGCGCCTCGACCGCCTCGCACTCCGCGCCAAAATTGGCAAAGTCCGCCGCCAGTATCGACGGCGCAATCCGCAGCCGGCGGTCGAATGACGACGCGTTCGAGGACATGGAGGTCGCAGACATTGGGGGGCAGTCTCCCGGATAGGATGGGTGTGCGTTCCCAGCGATCGCAGCGGAGACACGGCCGCCCGTATCATACACCTTTGGTCATTGCCCCCCGACAGATGACTCGGCGCCTGACTGAGGACGGCCGCTTTCGCGATCGCCTGGGAACGCACACCGCCAATGAACGAAGACTAGACCGCGCTGTCTAGTGTTCGCCGGCAACACGCGCGGCAACTATTTTCCGTACTTCGCCCAGAACGCACCGAAAAGCTCTTCTTCTTCAGGCTTATCTTCCGGAATCGTGTTGACCAGATGCGTGATGTTCACGAAATCGCGCCAGCTCAGATTGTCGTCGATCGAGTTCGCCTGCCACGTGCCGCAGCCCATGGTCAGTGTGAACGGCAGGCCGTTATCGAAACCGCCGCCGTTACCGAAGGTGTGCGCCTGGTTGACGAGAACGCGGACAACGTCCGTGTCGGCTGCCAGTTCGCTGGCATGCGCCATGTTCGTGGTGTGGATACCGCATGAGTGGCCGCGACCCTGATAGTCGAGGATGTCTTTGACGCGCTTCTTGGCGTCGGCGAAGTCCTTGGCGCGATAGATGGTAAGGACGAGCGACAATTTTTCGCCGGAGAGCGGGTGCTCCTTGCCGATGCCGGTTTCCTCGGCCATGACGAATGTGCAGCCGGCCGCTTCGTCGGAAAGCTCGAACTCCTTGATCAGGGCGTCCGGGCCCTGTGCAATCACCGACCGGTTCAACTGACCGTTGATCCAGAGGCGATCGATGATGCGCGTGCGCTCCTCCGGCTTCGCCATGTAGCCGCCCTGGCGCTTGAACGCCTCGATCATGGCATCATAAACCTCGTCGACGATGACAATGGCGTTCTCAGACGAGCAGCTCGTAGCATTGTCGAAGGTTTTCGACAGCATGATCTTATGTGCGGCCTGATCGAGATCCGCGCTGGAATCGACGATCACCGGCGCATTGCCGAGGCCGACGCCGAGCGCCGGTTTTCCGGACTTATAGGCGTTGGTGACGTTCTTCTGGCTGCCCGTGACGACGACCAGATCGGCAGCTTCCATCAGGCGTGTCGTCAAGGGGCGGGTGATCGGTTTCGGCAGCATCTGCACGAGGTCTTCGGGCAGCCCGATGTGCTTGAGCGCGGCGCGCATCGCCTCGACCACGGGGTTGGTCGCAGCCCACGCGTTCGGCGGCGGCGCCATGATGATAGCGTTGCCGCCCTTGAGTGCCATCATCGCCTTGTTGACCGGCGTCGCGCTCGGGTTGGTCGATGGCGTCCCGGCGGCAACCACACCAACCGGTTTGGCGTATTTGACGAGACCCTTTTCAGGGATCTCCTCGATGATGCCGGTGGTCTTGACGCGCAGCAGATCGCGCAGCGTACCAAACGTCTTGCGGGTGTTCTTGATGATCTTGCTCTCGACCGTGCCGAGCCCCGTGACTTCGACGGCAACTTCTGCGAAGCGCTTGGCGTTGTCCGGCTTGTAGATCGACCACGCCAGCGCCGTCACCGCCTCGTCGATGCGTTGCTGGCCGCCGGCTTCGATTTCGCGGGCGTACCCGGCCATCGCGGCGCGAGCCTTGCCCATCAGCTCTTCGACGATCGCATCCGTTTGGTCCTGCTGGTCTTGGGCAACCGCTGTATCCTGCATCGATCTGATCTCTCGTTGTTTGAATTTCGGGCAGCGCGACGGCGCTGTGGATCAATTATTTTGGGACATGACGTCCCATTTATTGACTTGCGCCTTAGGAAATGTCAATCAGTCTGTCGATACCAATGACAACATATCGACAAGGACACGCCAAGTCGTGCAGGACCACGCCACAAAGAACACGGACGACACGCTGGCCGACACCCGCTCGGCCCGCAGCGCCGCACCCAATGAAAAGGCCTCAGGGCTATCCGCACTCGACAAGGCGACGCTGGTGCTCGAGGCAATTGTTGCCTATCCACGCCCGATCGGACTGCCGGACCTGACCGCCGACCTTGGCCTGCCGCGCCAGACGATCCACCGCGTCCTCCAGCAACTGTGCGACAACGGCCTGATCATCCGCGATCCATCGCGCGATCGCTACGCGGTCGGCCCGCGCTTGTCGCAGCTGGCGATGGCAACACTCAACTCCGACAATCACCGGGCACCGCTCCGCGCGATCCTCACGGAGGTCGTCGCCGATGTCGAAGAGACCTGCAATTTCGGCGTCCTGGACGGGCTCGAGTTCATGTATCTTGATCGCCTCGAGTGTTCCTGGTCGCTGCGCGTGCATTTATCTGCCGGCAGCCGCGTGCCGGCGCATTGCACGAGCGGCGGCAAGGTTCTGCTGGCCCATCTCGATCCGGAATTGCGCAATGCGCTGATCCGCAGCCGCAAATTGGATAAGTTCACGGAGAACACGATCACCAACCCGGACCTGCTCGAGCGCGAACTCGATGAGATCCACACCCAAGGCTATGCCCTCAATGACCAGGAGCACACGCTCGGTGTGATTGGCGCAGCTGTGCCGGTCATCAACGGTGGCGGGCGTGCACTCGGCGCACTCGCCCTGCACGGCCCCTCGCAACGCCTGACGTTGGCGGCGGCCAAGCGGCACATTCCGCGGCTGCGCGCCGCCGCCGTCCAGCTGGCGACCGTGTGGAGCCGCAATTCCGATTGACTCGAAATTCAATCGGATGCAAAAAATGAGACATTACGTCTTGTTTTTTGAGAATCCGAAATGACCTAAGGCAAGGTCGACGACGCCTTACCCCGATCATCCGAACCTGAATACACCAACCCCCAAGGGAGAGAAGCACATGAAAATGACCACCGAGGAGGCCTTCGTCAAAGTCCTCCAGATGCATGGCATCGAACACGCTTTTGGCATCATCGGCTCGGCATTCATGCCGATTTCCGATCTCTTCCCGCAAGCGGGCATCACTTTTTGGGACGTCGCGCACGAGTGCAATGGCGGCTACATGTGTGACGGCTATACGCGTGCATCGGGCAAGATGGCGATGTGCATCGCCCAGAACGGCCCCGGCATCACCAACTTCGTGACCGCGGTCAAGACCGCCTACTGGAACCACACACCGATGTTGCTGGTGACGCCACAGGCGGCCAACAAGACGATCGGCCAAGGCGGCTTCCAGGAAGTCGAGCAGATGGCGGCGTTCAAGGACATGGTTGCCTACCAGGAAGAAGTGCGTGACCCATCGCGCGTCCTGGAAGTGCTCAATCGCGTGATAACTAACGCGCACCGCTTCTCGGCACCGTGCCAGATCAACATGCCACGCGATTACTGGACGCAGGTGATCGATGTCGAACTGCCCGAGATCGTCGCATTCGAGCGTCCGGCCGGCGGCACCCAGGCCGTCAATGAAGCCGCCAAACTGCTGTCGGAAGCAAAGTTCCCGGTTATCCTGTCAGGCGCCGGCGTCGTGCTCGGCAACGCCATTTCGGATCTGGCGGCACTGGCCGAAAAGCTCGACTCGCCGGTCTGCAACAACTACCAACACAACGACAGCTTCCCCGGCTCGCATGCGCTGGCCGTCGGCCCGCTCGGCTACAACGGCTCGAAAGCGGCGATGGAACTGATCTCCAAGGCCGATGTCGTACTTGCGCTCGGCACACGCCTCAACCCGTTCTCGACGTTGCCCGGCTACGGCATCGACTACTGGCCGAAGGACGCCAAGCTGATCCAGGTCGACATCAATGCCGATCGCATCGGCCTCACCAAGAAAGTGGCCGTCGGCATTTGCGGCGACGCCAAGCAGGTCGCACAGAGCCTGCTCGCCAAACTGTCGCCAACTGCAGGAAACGATGGACGCGAAGAGCGCAAGGCGCTGATCCACCAGACCAAATCGGCCTGGCTGCAGACCTTGTCGGGCATGGATCACGAAGACGACGATCCCGGCACGACCTGGAACGAACGCGCCCGCAACGCGCATCCCGACCGCATGTCACCGCGCATGGCGTGGCGCGCGATCCAGGCGGCACTGCCGAAGGAGGCGATCATTTCCTCCGACATCGGCAACAACTGCGCGATCGGCAACGCCTATCCGACGTTCGAAGAGGGCCGCAAGTATCTGGCTCCCGGCCTGTTCGGCCCCTGCGGCTATGGTTTCCCGGCCATCGTCGGCGCGAAGATCGGCTGCCCGGACACGCCGGTGGTCGGTTTTGCCGGCGACGGCGCCTTCGGCATCTCGATGAACGAAATGACGGCGGTCGGCCGCGAGGAGTGGCCGGCGATCACCATGGTCGTCTACCGCAACTACCAGTGGGGCGCGGAGAAGCGCAACTCGACGCTGTGGTATGACGACAACTTCGTTGGCACCGAACTCGATCTCGACGTGAGCTACGCCAAGATCGCCGAAGCATGCGGCCTCAAGGGCGTCCAGGCGCGGTCGATGGAAGAGGTCACCGAGAAGCTCAACACCGCGCTCGAGGACCAAAAGAACGGCACGACGACGTTCATCGAGGTGATCCTCAACCAGGAGCTTGGCGAGCCGTTCCGGCGCGATGCGATGAAGGCACCGGTCGTGGTTGCCGGCATCTCCAAGGATGACCTGCGGCCGCAGCAGGTCGGTTAATCGCCAACCTGGATGAATGCAACATCGGGCACGTCCGCGACACGCGGGCGTGCCTTTTCTTTGCTGGGGCCGGCCGCGTAACGCGTTCGCTAGCCAGCACCTCCGGCCACCGCCTTCTTCTGCGCGTGCGGGTTGTTCATGATGAAAACGATCGGCAGGCAGATCAAGATCGCCACGGCAAGCACGCGAAAGTCGGTGACGTAGGCGATCAATTCGGCTTCACGCACCATCACGCGATTGAGGACGGCAAGGCCGGTCGGATTGAGCGCCGCCCAGGCATCCGGCACGAGGCCGTGGCGGACCGCATCGTTGAACGGGTTGACATGATCGCGCAGCACCGAGCGTGAGGCCTGCGCCTGGTACGTGAAATAGGTGACCAGGACGGCAATGCCGAGGTTGCGCCCGATATTGTTCAGGAGCGAATAGAACGATGTGCCAAGATCACGCCGCTCGGGGCTCAGCGTCGAGAAGGCGACAGTATTGACCGGAATGACGAACATCGAGAACGCAAGCCCCTGAAAGAAGCAGATGATGATCACGGCCGTGAGGTCGATGTCACTCGTAAAGGTCGACAGCGCGTACATCGTATAGGCCGTCAAAACCATGCCGCAGCCCATCATCTTGCGCGGGTCGACGATCTGGATGAGACGCCCGATGAACATCGACCCGAGCATCGAGCCAAGACCGCGCGGCGCGAGGATCCAGGCGCTGTCGATGAGCGAGTAGCCGCCCTGCTTTTGCAGGAACGGCGGCAACAGCACCAGGCTGCCGAACAACACGGCGCCAAACAGCACGCGCAGCACGGTGCCGGCCAAATAATTGTGATCCAGGAACAGGCCCGGATCGATGAAAGGCGTTTTCGACACAAACGAATTGACCATGAACAGCCAGAACGCCGCACCGCTGATCAGGGCGAGCGTGATGATCGTCGGCGAATCGAACCAGTCCATGCGATTGCCGCGATCGAGTATGAACTGCAGCCCGCCCAGCGCGACAGCCAGCATAATGAAGCCGAAGTAATTGAACGGCCGGTTGGTGCGGTTGCCGGGTCTCGGAATGAGCAGGGCGACCATCGTGAACGCGAGAACACCAAGCGGCAGGTTGAGGTAGAACGCCCAGCGCCAACTGAAGTACTCGGCGATATAGCCGCCGAGCGTCGGCCCGAAGACCGGCCCGAACATGATCCCGACACCCCACCAGCCCATCGCGATCGAAAAGTCCTCGCGCTTGTAGATCGAGAGCAGCGACGACATCGCCAGCGGAATGAGCGCGGATCCGAAAACGCCCTGAAAGAAACGATGGACGAGGACTTCCTCGAGGGATTGCGAGGCACCGGCCAGCAGCGAGAATACCGTGAAACCTGCAATCGAGATCAGCAGCAGCGGCTTGCGCCCGAAGCGCCCGCCGAGTGCGCCCCACAGCGGCGTCGTGATGGTGATGGCGATCAGGTAGGACGTCAGCACCCAGGCGACCTGGTCCTGCGTGGCTGACAGCGATCCCTGCATCTGGGTCAGCGCGATCGACACAACAGATGTATCGAAGACCTGAACCAGCGGCGCCAGGATCAACGCAAACGTCATCAGCGCCAGACGTAAACCGCCATAGGCCGGCGGATCGGAGGCCGCGGGCGCGGGCGCTGCGTCGCTCATAAGCTGCCGCTGTTGATGCCGGCCCAATCGGCAAGGCCGGCGAACATGCCCGGGAGGCGCCGTTTGTGACCGGTATCGATGGTGACGATCGCGCTCATGCCGGCGCGCAGGATCGGATTGGGCTCACCGCCCGGTTCGCTGATGCGCAAGCGCACCGTCAGCCGCTGGACCACCTTGACCCAGTTGCCGGTCGCATTCTGCGGTGGCAACACCGCAAACTCGGCGCCTGTCGCTGGCGAAATTCCCGAGACCGTTGCCTCAAATTTTCGATCCGGGTAGGTGTCGATCGATATGGTTGCGCGCTGCCCGACGCGGACGTGGGTCAGTTCGGTCTCCTTGTAGTTGGCATGCACCCAGGTGTTGTCTGCCGCCACCAGCGAGAAAATCGGGTTGCCGATCTTGACGTATTCGCCGGGCTGCAGGTCGAAGTTGGTGACGACGCCGCGCATCGTTGCGCGCACGGCCGTCTGGGCAAGGTCGAGTGCGGCCTGGTCAAACAGGGCCTTCGCCTCCTGCACATCCGGATGCCGGTCAACGGGAATGGCCGGATCGCCGCCGAGTTTGGCGCGCGCTGCCGCGAGGCCTTGTTCCGTCACCTTCACCTGATCCTCGGCGTCGCGAAGGTTGCGCACGGCGGTATCCAGGTTAAGCCCGGACACGAGGTTCCTCCGTGACAGCTTTTTCTGCCGGGCCAGTTGCTGGCGGTGGTAGACGACTTCACCTTGGGCACGCGTGAGGCTTGCAACCTGCTGCTGGTAGGCCGCCCGCAGCGCCTCTACCCCCTGGCGCGCCGACAACAGCCGCGCTTTCGCCCGCGCCTGCGCAATGCGAAAGGGAGCCGGGTCGACGCCGAAAAGCAGATCGCCCGGCGAAACGGTCTGGTTCTCACGAACAGCCACTTCCGTGACGCGCCCTGCGACATTGGCACTGACCACGATTTTCGCCGACTTGACGTAGGCGTTGTCGGTCGAAACGTAGCGGCCGCCGGCGAGGTATATGTAGACGCCGAGGGCAAGCGCCGCCAAGGGGCCGAGCAGGCCGATCAAAGTGATGAAAAAATAACGCCGGAGCTTGCTCGCCGGCGCAGCCGTCGCGGCCGCCGGCACCGCGTCCGGATTGACCGACACGCTCTTGTCCGCTGCGGTATCCTTAGGTGCCATGGACTTTGCTCCCACGGCCCCGCGTTGCGCGCTTCGGTTTTTCTTCCGGCTGCGACTGCTCACTGTCCAGGGCCGTCAGGTTGGCCTTTATGGTCAACAGATTGTCGATCAATTGCTCGCGCTGATCGTGCGGAATGCCAGCGAGCGCATCTTCGCGCGTCTCCTCGGATAGACGCCGCAGACGGTCGAGGACCGGTTGCACTTCTTCCTTGAGGTAAAGCTTCCAGGCGCGACGGTCAGCCGGGTCCGGGCGCCGCTCGACCAGGTCCTTGGCGACCAGCCGGTCGATATGGCGCACGAGCGTAATCGGCTCGATTTCGAGGATCTCGGCGAGTGCCGATTGGTTAATCCCCTCGCGGCGGCGCAACTGCGCCAGCACGCGCCATTGCGCACGCGTCAGGCCGAGTTGTTCCGCCCGCGCATCGAAGCGCATGCGAACGAGGCGCGATACGTCGCCGAGCAGGAACCCGAGCGAACGTGTTAGATAGGTGTCATCTGACATGTCACAAATATAGTAAGCCGGCTCATCATATGCCAGCATAAAACTTGAATATTGGTGACAAGTGTTCCTGACAGGTCAAGCAACGTCGACCTCGATCAATCGTCAAACAAGTGCTTTCGCACGTTTTGAGCACTGTGGAAGATCGCCTGAACCACGATGGCTTCGTCGGCGTCGATCGAATAGAAAATGACGTGTTTGCCGTGTGCGAACTGTCGCCATCCTGACACCAATTCGTCCGCAGACTTTCCCATCAACGGGAAATCGGCAATCAGACCGAAGGTTCGATGGAATCCCTCGTGATAGGCCGCGGCCTGGAGGTCTCCGAACGCCTGTGCGGTATGAATGTAGATTTCCTCAAGCGCCTGGTCGGCCTTGCGAGAGAGCCTGTACTCAGCCTTGTCGCAATTCGGCCAAACGCTTTTGCGCGGCAGCTTTGATGTCGTCCATCGTCCGTTCGGAGATGCCCGATTGTTCGCCAGCCAAAAGGGCCTCGCGCATGCGCTCCAGCTGCTCGTCGCGCGGCAAATCGTTCCAGCGCCGGATCTCTTCCTCGCTCGGCGTCGCGGACGGCTTAATATTGTCTTTCACACCGGTCATGACGGTAGGATACCACGGCTTGGTCGGCTTGGCGAAACGCATTCAAATGGGCCTCGGCCGGACCAATCCAAGACAAGCCACCACGCCTGCTATCGTGTACCGCCTGCGTACCGACGCACCGACAGTTCGACGCGAACTGGTGGGAAAAGCAAGAATGAGGAGAGATGCCCCGTGCAACGGCAGAAATACGATGCGGTTGTCGTTGGTGCGGGGATTGCCGGGATTGCCGCCGCGTATGCGTTAAGCAAGACCGGTGCCGGGCGCATCGCCTTGGTCGAAAACGGTCCGCCGCTCGGCCTGACCAGCGACAAGTCCACCGAATGCTATCGCAATTTCTGGCCGGGACCGGATGACGCGATGCTGCGCCTCGTCAGCGACAGCATCGAGCGCCTGATGGAGCACGCCGAGCGCTCTCGCGATCAGTTCCTGCTGCGCCAGCGCGGCTACGTGTTTGCCACCGCACGCGCCGACGAGGTCGATGCGCTGGCCGAACAGGCCACGCAGCTCGAAGCGTTCGGCGGCGGCCGCCTGCGTCATCACGATGGCACCGGCAACGGCACGGCCTATGCGCCCTCCCCCACGGGCGGCTTTGATCGATCGCTGGATGGCGCGGACCTGATCACCGATCGCGCGTTGATCCGCGGCGCGTTTCCGTATCTGTCGCAAGATACCATCGGCGTTCTGCATGTCCGACGCTGTGGGGCGCTGAGCGCGCAGCAGCTCGGCATGTATCTGCTCGAAGAAGCACTCGACGCCGGCACCGAACTTGTCGTCGCCGAATTCACCGGCATCGAAACCACCGCCGGCCGGCTGTCCGGCGTCAACTGTCGTGCAGAACATGGTGATCTGACCCTCGACGCTGACGCCCTCGTCCTCTCGCCGGGGCCCCATCTCAAGGCCGCCGCTGGATTGGCTGGTTCCAAGCTGCCCGTCGACGTCGAGAAGCACATCAAGATCAGCATGGCCGACCGGCTCGGTGTCGTGCCGCGCGATGCCCCGCTGATCATCTGGAATGACCCGATCGACCTGGCCTGGAGTGCCGAGGAACACGAAATGCTCGCGAGCATGCCGGAAACGCAGCGCCTGGTGGAGACGTTTCCAGCCGGCGTTCACGGCCGCCCGGTCGGAGCCGGCGATCAGGTCCTGATGTACTGGACCTATGATTGCGAGCAGATGGAACAGCCTGAGTTTCCGATCGAGCCCGATCCATATCTGCCCGAAGTCACCCTGCGCGGCATGGCCGTGCTGGTCCCGGGCCTGAGCGCCTATCTCGACCCGATGCCGCGTCCCTACGTCGACGGCGGCTATTATACCAAGGCGCCCGACAACCGGCCGCTGATCGGCCCGCTCGGTGTGCCGGGCACGTACGTTTGCGGTGCCTTTTCGGGTTACGGCATCATGGCATCGTGCGCCGCCGGGGACCTGCTCGCGGCGCATGTCCTTGGCCGCGATCTTCCCGACTATGCAGGCGCATTCGACGTCACGCGGTTCGATGATCCGGCCTACGTGGCCCGCATCGCCGACCTGACAACGTCAGGTCAACTTTAGCGCCGCAAGCCACCTTATCCTCACGATATTGATTGCCGATCAATCCGCCCGGACGAATTGGACGGTTACGCAATCTCAATTGTTTTTTCCAAGCACAACGCCATTGACACCGGCGCCAATAAATCAAAGCTCAGCAGAATGACGAGAAGGACCCTGGCTAATGAAACGTCTCATCCTTGCCGCCGCATTGGCCATGGCCCTGACGGGCCCTGCATGGGCTGCGGAAATCACGATCGCGACAGTCGGGCCGATGACCGGGAAATACAAATCGTTTGGTGCGCAGATGAAGGCCGGCGCAGCGCAAGCCGTTGCCGACATCAACGCAGCCGGTGGCGTCAACGGCAAGCAGCTGAAACTGGTTGTCGTCGATGACGCCTGCGACCCGAACCAGGCATTCCGGGCAGCCAACAAGCTCGCCACCGACAAGGTCGCGCTTGTCGCCGGGCATTTCTGCTCGGGTTCATCGATCCGCGCAGCCGACGTCTATGCCGACGCGGGCATCGTGCAGATCTCGCCAGCCTCGACCAACCCGAGACTGACCGACGAGCGCGCGGGGCCGAACGTGTTCCGTGTCTGCGGTCGCGACGACCGCCAGGGCGAGGTCGCCGGCACCTACATCGCAAAAAAGTATGCCGGCCGCAAAGTCGCGATCCTGCATGACACGACCGCCTATGGCAAAGGTCTTGCCGATGAAACCCGCAAATACATGAACCAGGCGGGTCTCAGGGAAACCATGTACGAAGCCTACGCCGCCGGTGAAAAGGACTACACGGCGCTCGTCTTGAGGATGAAGCAGGCGGCAATCGACGTCGCCTACGTCGGCGGCTATCACACCGAAGCCGGCAAAATCCTGCGCGAAATGCGTGATCAGGGGATGAAGACCCAGCTGATCTCCGGCGATGTCTTGGTCACGCAAGAATACTGGCAGGTGACCGGCGAAGCGGGCGAAGGCACGCTGATGACATTCCCGCCCGACCCGCGCGAAAATCCCGCAGCGAAGGACGTCGTCGCCAGGTTCCGCGCCAACAACGTCGAGCCGGAAGGTTATGTGCTTTACACCTACGCAGCCATCGAGACCTGGGCCCAGGCCGCAGCCGCAGCAAACTCAGAGGCGGCCGCCAAGGTAATCAGCGAATTGAACGGCATGGAATTTTCCACGGTCCTCGGCGTGTTCAATTTCGACAAGAAGGGTGACCCGAACCTGCCGCCGTACAAGTTCTATGAGTGGAAAGCCGGAAAGTACGTCCAGATCAATTAGAATCGCAAACCCTGAAAAAAAGCTCGCGGATTATAATCCGCGCGCCTTATTTATTCTCCCCTTTTATTAAAAAGATTATTAATATAATCATGTTTTAACGACTGCACCAAAACTGGATTTTTCCAGAGAGGAAACCGTCGTGAACAATCAAGTCCCCCGCCTGCCACGCAATCCGCTGCG
>JBPCVZ010000072.1:0-14345 GCA_051010015.1 Hyphomicrobiaceae bacterium | reverse complement strand
CATTATTTCGCGGACTTGCATGGCATGCTCCTTTGAGTAAGGGCCCCCCGCGTGTTCATTGAACAATTTCAATCATAGGCTGATAAGCAGAGTTTTTCCAGTTCGCGATGCCGCAATAAAACCATGCTATGATCGACGGTACTTAGCGTTCGCCGATCACACCGGCACGTCGCCTTCGAGGATCACCCTGTGCATGACGCGGCCCTCGCGTGGATCGTAGTCGCGGTAGGCGATGTGCAAGAGCGCCCGGTTGTCCATGATCACCAGGTCGCCCGTGCGCCATTTATGACGGTACGACACGTCCGGCCGTATGATGTCGTCCATCAGCTTGCTGATCAGCGCATGGCTCGCATCGGGCTCCATGCCGTCGAATTGCACGGTCTTGCCCGGGTGGATGTAGATCGCTTTCTTGCCGGTGACCGGATGGGTGCGCACCAGCGGATGCACCTGCACCGAGCCGAACCGCTCCTTGTCGGCCGGATTGACGTAGGCATAGTCCTCGATCTTGTTGTGCGTCTTGAGCTTGGCCAGCTGCGCCTGGCGTTCGGCCGGCAGCGCCTCGAAGGCGGCCTGCATATTGGCGAAGCCGGTATCGCCACCGCCGGACTTCGGCAACGCGACGGCGTAGAGCGCCGTCATCTTCGGTGGCCGGGTGTGGTTGGTGTGGTCCGTGTGCCAATCGCGCGAGCCGAGCGGGACCGTGGTGCCGTCCGGGTCGACGGGCGACGTACGGCTGTCGAGTACTGCGATCTCGGGGTGGTCGTCCATCAGCATGTCGGAGAGGTGCTGCTCCATGGTATTGCCGAACAGGCGTAGCGCGGCGAGTAACTCGCCAGATGTCAGCGACTGGTCGCGCACCACGATCAGGAGGTGGTCGGTCAGCGCCTTTTCCATCGCGGCAACGTTAGCGTCGGCAACCGGTTTCGAGAGATCGACACCGGTGATTTCGGCACCAAGGCAGTCGCTCAACGGCGCTACGGTGAGTGTCATCGCTGTCTCCTTTGCGGGTAGGTCCGTGATCAATTCACGGCTGCTAGGACGGCATTTGGCAAGGCAAATCTAGAACCGCCGCGCGCGACATCTCAGTGCTGATCATGGCTGGCCGTGCCGCGCACGTTCACGGCAGCCCCCGTACCTTCCGCTGCTCACCGATAAGCCTAACGATCTCGCGCATATTGCCGAGCGGCCATTCGCGCACGACGATCTCTCCGCCGTGCTCTCGGATCCTGAGTCGCAAGCGTTTCGCACCCGACCATCGGATCAGCATCGCCTTTGCCTTGCCACCGGCAAACACACACTTGCCGCCGGTACACGCTGACACTGCAATCTCTTTTTCGGTGCCATCTGCGCCAACAATTGCAAGTCGCACATCGCGCGCAAACGACAGGTCCGGCTCGACATCAAAGGTTATCACCGGTTCTGCGTCGCCGTCGTCCGCCCGCCGATACAAAAAGTCCACCATCACCGCCCGTAGTTTGGGTGTCACGCGATAGGGGTCGACGTACTGCACGTAGCAGCGCGCGTCGGAGCCGTTGGGCGCCGTATCGCACGCGACATCCCACCAACCGTCGAATGTCTTCTTGAAGGTGATCAAGCGCCCGGGCAGCGTCTCGGCCTGCGCCGCCGGCGGGGCCCCTTGGACGAGCGCCATCAAGATCACCGTCACGCCTCGCACCCAAACCCACTGCATGATCAATCCCCTTTGCCGTACGCATGCAGCAGAGCGAGGCCCGGTCATACATACAAGTCACATGCCCGTGAGCGTGCTGCGTGTGACGGCGGAAGTTATCCAGTCGTCAAATCTCCCCGTTGATCATTCGGCACGCGGCTTGCCAATTCCACCATCGCCGAACATCATCGAAGCAAAGTGGTGATCCGCCCGGAGACACGTCATGAAATTCGGCATTTTTTACGAGCTGCAACTGCCCCGCCCCTGGACCGCTATGTCGGAATACCAGCTGCACCAGGATGCGCTCGCCCAGCTCGAACTCGCCGACGGCCTCGGCTTTGACTACGCCTGGGAGGTGGAGCACCACTTCCTCGAAGAGTATTCCCATTCGTCTGCGCCGGAAGTCTTCCTCGGCGCCGCCAGCCAGCGCACCAAGAACATCCGCCTCGCACATGGCATCATCCAGCTCACCACCAACCATCCCGCCCGCGTCGCCGAGCGCGTTTCGACGCTCGATCTGTTGAGCAACGGCCGCGTTGAGTTCGGCATGGGCGAGGGCAACACCTGGACCGAACTCGAACCCTTCGATGTCGGTTTCGAGGAAAAGCGCGAACGCTGGGAAGACGCGGTACGCTGCATTACGCCAATGTTCGCTGATGATCCGTGTGAGTACAGCGGCAGCCACTTCACATTTCCATGGCGCAATGTCCTGCCCAAGCCGATGCAGAAACCGCACCCTCCGATGTGGGTCGCCTGCTCGCAGCTGCCAACGATCGAGATGGCCGGCAGACGCGGCATCGGTGCGCTCGGTTTCCAGTTCCTGTCGGCCGATGCGGCGCATGCCTGGGTGCACGCCTACTACAATTCGATCACAAAGCGTCTCGACAAGCTCGCCGACTATGAGGTCAATCCGAACATCGCGTTGGTCAGCTACTTCATGTGCGCCAAGACCGATGAAGAAGCCCGCGCCCGCGCCGACGGCCTCACGTTCTTCCAGTACGCGTTGCGCAAGTACGCCCACGGCGCCGAACGCGTCGCGCCGCGTGCCGGTGCCACCAACATCTGGGATGAGTACAACGCCTGGAAGGCCGAGAACAAGGAGGCCGTCGCCAAGGCGCTGACCGGCGGCCTTGTCGGATCCCCCGATACGATCCGCAAGAAACTCCGGAAATTCGCCACCAGCAATGTCGATCAGATCATCCTGCTCAATCAAGCCGGCAACAACACCCACGAGCACATTTGCGAAAGTCTCGAGCTTTTTGCCAACGAGGTGATGCCCGAGTTCCACGACATGGAGCCCGCCCACCAGGTCTGGAAGCAGCAGGTCATGTCCGGTGAGATCCAGCTCGACGAGATCGACACGGCACCCTATCAAGATCGCTTCGGGCCAAAACTGGCCGCTGTTGCGCCCAAGGCACCGATGCCAGCAAAATAGTCCTGACCGCCCGGCCGCCTCGTATCGCCTGAGATGCTGACCAGCATTCGCTGGCGCAACAAAGGCTGTGCGAACGCCTGAAACGGGTGTATATTTGGCGCTGACGCGTTCCCTGTCCTCCGCTCTATTCTTGATCGGAAGATCCATGCCGAAGCGCTACCACACAGTTTATGTCTGCCGACGCGGCCGGTTTGGCAAGGTCATCATCGCCTTGTGTGCGTTGGCGATTGTCACGTTCGCAACAAGCATGGAAGGTGTCGCGGGCGACCGGCCGGCTCCGTCGTTCGCGCAACGCAGCGCAACGAACCACGAAATGTTTTCCGTGCTGGGCCTTGCCATCAGGGACGCCAAGATCCGGCTCGGCGAGACCCGTGCGGCCTGCGATCGCCATGCAGTCGACAGTTCGCGTGGCGACGTCAAGGGCATGCTTGGTCTCGCCGCTTGCTTCACGACTGGTTCAGGGCGTCCGAAGCGTTTGTTGCGGGCCAAGGCATTGTTTGAGGCTGCGGTGGCGCGGGGCAGCGCCGAGGCACATTTGGCGCTTGGCCAGTTCTACCGCGACGGCGCCGTTGTTGGTAAAGATCTTGAACGTGCCGCAGATCATTTTCGTCGTGCTGCCAGCGCCGGTCTGGCTGAAGCGATGGTCGAGTACGGTCTCGTGTTGCGGCGGTCCCAGTCGAACCACCCTGCAGCCTGTCGTTGGTTCGAACGCTCGGCGCATGCCAATGCGCGCAACGGCATCCGCCTCCTCGGCGATTGTTTCGCCTATGCAATCGGCGGCCGACTCGATCGGGCCTACGCCATCAAGCTCTACCGCAAGGCCGCCCGTCTCGGCGACAATACTGCCCGCCTCAAGCTTGCCGGACATGCCTTCATGGGCACCGGGTCGGACATCGCGCGCTGGGAGGGCTGCGAGTGGGCGGCCCGTTCGGCAGCGCGCAATAACATCGCCGCCATGCAGGCGGCCGCGTACTGCCTCAATGCCATTCGCTGAGTCGACCGGCCCTCAGGCTTCTGCGGGCAGGAGGTGTTGATTGCCTCAAGACTTTTTCCGCACCCGACTAGTCGTCAATGCCAAGGAGGCGCATCGCCGTGCCCCCCAGTATCGCGATCTTCTCGTCGTCGCTTAGGCCAGGTGTTTCCAGTATCAGATCGATCGCCGTCTCTGTCCAAGGGAAGGGATAGTCGGTGCCGACCATCAGCTGTCCGGAACCGACTTCGGCGGCGAGATGGCGTACCCCTTCCGGACGGAACACCATCGTGTCGTAGTAGATATCGCGAAGATATTCGGACGGCAGCCGGCGAATGCCGCCATAAGGTTCATTTCCACACAGGTCCGGCCGCGTCGGGCAGCCGCGGTCAAATCTCCCGGCATATGACGGCAGAAATCCGCCGGCGTGTGCCGCGCAGATCTTCAGTCCCGGATAGCGGTCGAGCGTGCCCTCGAATATCAGGTGGGATAGGGCGATCGTCGTCTCGAGCGGATTTCCGATAACGTTGCTAAGATAGCCGTTGCCCTGGAAGCGATGGCCGAGCTCGCGCGGCGCGCCGTCGGGCTGCGGATGGATGAAGACCAGCACGCCAAGCTCTTCGGCCTTGGCCCAGAACGGGTTGAACTTGGGGTCAGCAATCTCCTCGCCCGCCACACTGCCACCGATTGCAACGCCGCGCAGGCCGTGGCGTTTGACGCCGGTTTCGAGCTGTTCCGCCGCCAGCTCCGGAAACTGCAGGGCAACGGATGCAAACGCCACGAACCGATCTGGGTTCGCGGCAACTGCTTCTTCAAGCTTCTCGTTTTGGATCTCGATGATCCTTGCCGCCCGGTCGCGATCCGCAATGCGATACCAGTTCGGATTTATGCTCAGCGCCTCCACATCGATGCCCTGTGCATCCATGATCGACAACCGCAGGTCGAGCTCCTGTGCGATGTCGAGGTCCGGGCGCAAGCCTTTTTCGCCGACGCCAAGACCCATCAGGGTCAAAGCTTCCGGTATGACGCAATGGGCATGCACATCGACGGTCTTGACGCGGCGCCCAGCGACAACGACTTCGCGCCGCTTCGCCGTTTTTGCCCCACCATCGGCCGAACCGTCGTCCCGACCGGGCGTGGCGGCAACGGGTGCGTGATCACAACCGACGAAGACAAGGCCGCCCGTCTGCCCGGCGGCAGCCGGAGGAGCGACCGCGTGTTCCATGCAGGGTGCCATCAAAACTCATCTCCTCTGGCTAGATCACGGCTCTTCTCGCGCAAGACCAGCTTCAAGTTAACGCAGCGTGCCGTCTCCCTCAATTCCTGAACCGATCCCGCGACCGCCATTCAGGCCCGATTAATCGCCCGGCCCTTAGGGTTGGTCCTGCCTGACGGTGCTTGGCTCAGCGGCGAAAAAAATTTCACAGGTGTTAGCCGCTTCACAGCCGACCGGGCCGCCACAGGGCATTGTCTCAGGACCGGACGCAATCAGGCGCCGGCGCGATGAGACCCCAACGAGACCCGTTATGACGACGACCCGCCAAATCCGCTCCGCCGCTGTTGCCGACGCCCGGCGCAGCTTCAACGCGGAATGGACGATGGCGATGCTGGTCCTCCTGACGATCGCCACATCGATCCTGAGTTCAGCCACCGGCCACGCCGACGTCGAGGGTAAGGCCAAGAACGGCGTGCGCCGCGCCGCCTCGCAGCTCGAACGCAAGGCCGTCAAGATGCCGATGCTGCGCGTCGGTCAGGTCCGGATCGGTTGAGTGGGTCGGATAATTCCTACAACAACCGGGGCGCATCTTCGATCACGCCCTCGTGTTTCAGCAGGAACTCTTTCGTCTCCAGGCCACCGCCAAATCCCGTCAACGACTTGTTCGAGCCAATCACTCGGTGGCATGGGACGATGATCGGAATCGGGTTGGCGCCATTCGCCGCCCCGACCGCGCGGCTCGCCTTGGGATTGCCGACGCGTGTCGCCAGCTCACCATACGACCAGGTCCGCCCGAACGGGATCTCGCGCAGCGTCGTCCACACGGATTTCTGGAAATCCGTCCCCGTCAGATGCAACGGCAGGTCAAATACGGTCAGCTCACCATTGAAATAGGCATCCAATTGCGCGCTGACATGCTTGAAGCCGCTCGGGTCTTTGACCCAGTGCTCCGGTGGTTTCATCACGCGCCTGCCGGTTGGAAAGCGCAGGACGTGCAGCGTTTCGCCGTCTCGGGCCGCGAGCAGGTCGCCGACGGGGCTCGGCAGATAACAATAGGCCAGCTTGAGTGCGCTCATGTTGACCTCCTCCACCGGTGCCGCGACGCGCGGCCCACATCGTGCAGCGATTCCGTTTGCCGGAGCAAACCGTCCGCATGCTCACCCGCTAAGCCGTCAGCGCCTTGATCGTATCGTACAGTGTTGTTGGAATTTCGATGCCGTTGGCTTCGTTGCCGGCACGTACCTGATAGCGTCGCTCGGCCGGCAATCGCGTGCCCTCCTGCGCGAGCACCTCGTCAAACAGTTTTTCCGCGTGATCGAGCACGCCGGCATTGCCTGAAAGCCGCCCCGGGTCGATGGCCAGCAGAAACTCGCCGCCGGTTGTCGGGCCGCCGTCGTTGTTGTCGCCGGCGGCCTGCTCGACGCTGAACGGCTGGCCGATCATCGGGCCCGCCATCAACTCGACCATCAGAGCCAGCAGCGCGCCCTTGGTGCCGCCGAATGCCAACTGCGCACCTTCGAGGATGGCATTGGGATCATTGGTCGGTTTGCCGTCCTTGTCGATGCCGGCGCCGTCGTGGACGGTGTGGCCCTCGCGGGCGGCGACCTGGATTTCACCGCGTGCCATCGCGGCGGTTGCCATGTCGAACACCATTGGCGGCTTGCCGGCACGAGGCCAAGCGAATGACAGCGGATTAGTGCCAAACAATGGCTTCGTGCCACCGGCCGGTGCCACCATCGGTTTCGCCGACGTCATCGCGATTGCAACCACCCCAAGTTCGGCCAGCGCGGCCGTTTCGACCCAGAGCGCACTGAAATGGTAGGTGTTGGTGATCGCCAGCGCCGCAATCCCGGTTTCACGGGCGCGCTCTGCAAGCGGCTCGCGGCCGACCTTTAATCCCATCGGCGCATAGCCGTTGTCACCATCGCAACGCAGCGCCGCCGGAGCCAGATCCTCGATGGTCGGGCGCGATTTGCCGTTGACCTTGCCGCTTTTCAGCGAGGCGGCATATCCCGGCAGCCTGAACAGGCCGTGGGAGTGGCAGCTGTCGCGTTCGGCCGCCCACATGAAGTGCGTCACGGCTTCGGCGTTCTCGGTATCGGCGCCGGAGGCGGTGAGGGCCTGCATCGACAGGTTATGAACGTCATCCAGGCTGAGGCGGGTGCGGGACATGGGGCTCGTTTCTTCCAGGCTGCTAACGGGGATAGTCGATGTCCGCGAGTGTGCCGCCTCTTGGCGCCGAGGTCCAGAGCCTAGCGGCATCGGCGCCCGGTGCGGGCCGTGAGCACAACAAAGCCCCCTTGCATTGGCGAATCGGGCTCGCTAAATATGAGGCTTCCCGTGGGTCGGAGCGTGGCGCAGCCTGGTAGCGCACTTGCTTCGGGAGCAAGGGGTCGGAGGTTCAAATCCTCTCGCTCCGACCAATTTCTCAATTGTCCGACCCGTGGCGCCCTTAACCGACTATGGCCCGCTCCTCCGCCTCATTCGCCACCACGGCGCGGCGGTAGAGATGCCAGGTGGTGTGTCCGATCACGGGCATGACGACCAGCAGGCCAACGAAGACGGACGCAATCGACAGCGTTGTCAGAATGCCGATTGTCGCGCACCACGCGATCATCGGCACCGGGTTCGTCGTGACCATGCGTACGCTGGTGATCATCGCCGTGGCAAAATCGACATCGCGGTCATAGAGCATTGGGAAAGAAATCGCCGATATCGAGAACACGAACAGGGCGATTATGGCGCCCGCTGTATTGCCGATAACGAGGAAAACCAGCCCGTTCGCGGTCGTGAATAGACGGTTGATCAGGTCAGGGCCGACGCTCGACAATCCCATCAGGCTAAAGAACAGCACGGCAGCGATGTCGAGCCAGATCACCAAGGCGAACCCGGTGACCAGCGCCATCCATCGAATATCGCGCTGCAAGGCGCCGCGAATGGCTGCCAAGACTCCGGGCCAGGACAGCCGCTGACCGCGCTCCAGCAAGTCGCTTACGGCATAGAACCCGACCGCCGCAAATGGTGAGATCAGCGCGAACCCCATCGCCAGGGGATAGGCCAGATAGTTGATCTTGAACCAGAACAGCAATGCCAGGATAAGCCAGCCGCCGAGCACGAACATGCCCGCGAAAACGAGGCCGTAAATCGGTGCGGCGGCAAAATCCCTGATCCCGGCACCGATGACATCAATGAGATCGCTGATTGTCAGCTTGCGCAGGTCGAAGCGGTTGTCCGGCATGTTCGTGTCGCACCTATCGTGAAGGGCCCAATGTCGATCAGAGCGTTGCCTTGTCGTTGTGCATTGATCTTCATCAATGCAGTGACATCATCGGCGAGCGCTGTGCAGCAAGATGTCGCCCGATCGCGACCAACTATGGCACGCACACGATCGGTGACGCCAGCGCCGCCCGGGCTTTGAAACGTTGATGCAAATCAATGTTCGGCGCCGGCCGAAGCGGCATCTAATTGACCACCGACCAGAACAATTGGAACCTGAACGCATGTCGCACGTACCGCACGAACTTGCCGCCGAATTTCCGGACTTGAAGGACAGGATCCACGAGCTGAAGATTTCCGACGCGCACTTTCTGAAACTGTTCGACGCCTATCATGACGTCAATCGGGAGATCCATCGTGCCGAAGCGGCCGGACTGAATATATCGGATGAGCACTACGAAGAGCTGAAGCGCAAGCGCATGTACCTCAAGGACGATCTCTACGCGATGCTGGTCAAGGCCTAGCTTACCAGTTGTCGCTGCCATGGCGATCGTTGAACCACGACCACAACAGAAAGCAAAAGATGTACAAGAAAATCGTCGTCCCCGTCGATCTTGCCAATACCGATAAGGCTGCCGCCATGATTGAAGCGGCGAAAAAACTCGCCGATGACGATGCACGGATCATTCTCACCAATGTCGTCGAAGAGATCCCGGCCCATGTCGTCGCCGAACTGCCGGGCGGCTATTCCGACAGAGCCAAATCTACCGCCCTCGAAGAACTGCAAACTATCGCCAGGTCATCAGGTTTCGATGTCGAGATCGATGTGCGGGTCGGTCAACCGGCCAAGGCCATTTTGGCGGTTGCGGACAACAACGATGCCGATGCAATCGTGATCGCCTCGCACCGTCCCGGCCTGCAGGACTATCTTCTGGGTTCGACCGCGGCGCGGGTCGTCCGACATGCCGGCTGCACCGTCGTCGTGATCCGTTGAGGCGTCGGTTTGGCGATCTAATCGAAATGCGACAATGGAAGCGCGGCGGACACCGCCGACTTTCCAATCGCTAGTGCGGAGGTGAAAGATGGTCCGGCAGAGCTCTTGGACGACACCCATACTGGGCGCGCTGGCACTGGTGGCGTGCACCGGTGCAGCATCGGCTGACCGCATGGCGGAGTGCCGCAAGAATGTGTCACCGGATGCGCAGGCACGCGCTTGTTCAAACGTCATCGATTCTGCGCCAGGTCGTGAAACGCTTGCTGTCGCCTGGGCATTTCGCGGCGAAGCGTATGCCCGCAAGGGCATGGCGCCTGAAGCCGCTGAAAATTTTGCCGAGGCCCTGAAGGTCAACCCGGCATTGAAACAGGCATGGCTCGGCCGTGGCATGGCGCGCCTGTCACAGCTGAAGTTCGATGCTGCGATTGCGGACTATTCGAAAGCCATCGAACTCGCACCGGACGATGCGGTGACGTACGTCCGCAGAGGCTACGCCTATCTTGCCAAGAAAAAGCCTGAAAAAGCGATCTCGGACTTCACGCGATGCCTCATTCTCGATCCGACATCGATTGCCGCGCTCAATAATCGCGGCTTGGCCTATCGCAAGTTGGGCAAGGTAAAGCGCGCGATCGCAGACTATACGAAAGCGGTGCAGATCAACCCGCTCTACGCGCTGGCATACAACAATCGCGGCTACGCCCACGAGTCGCTCGGCAACAAGGCGCAGGCCGTTGATGATTTCCGCAACGCGCTCGCAATTGACCCTTCATTGGTTGGTGCTCGCGATGCGCTTTTGCGCCTGTCGGCCGCATCGACGATTGCGGCGCAGAGCAGCAAGCGTGTCGCAGCCGGAAAAGCGCTTGCCGAGAAGACGTGTGCGTGGTGCCATGCCATCGGCTTGCGCGATGACAGCGCAAACAAGGCGGCGCCACCATTCCGTGATATTCACGCGCGCCATCCTGTGCTGGCGCTGCGAGAGCCGATTTCCCGCGCGATTGCGACGCCACACGACAGGATGCCGCAATTGTCCTTGTCGAATGGCGAGATCGATCAGATGATCGCATACATCAACAGTCTACGCCCGGCGCGCTGAGAAAACGCGATTCGAAGATGGGTAACATGATGCTAGCGCGGTCGATGATGCATCGCGCGGCAACCCGATTTCCCCATCGCTCCCCGCGCGGAGTGACCGCGCAATTGTCGATGATGGGCATTGTCGTACTCGCCAGTTCAGCTGTAACTGACGATCGCCGTCATGTCGTATTCGGAAGTAAATCGTGATCGAGAACGGCGCCGGCTCCGGCGCGATTGTCGAAGGGCAAGAACTTCATCCAGCGGCATTGCAAAAACGCTCGCAATCTGGATATCGCTCAGTGCCGACAACAGCCGATCAACGTCCCGGTCGTCGATTTGCCGCGTCTTGGTCATGTTGAAGTCCCTGTCTGCAATTCGCTGAGGACAATTGCCGATTTTGGGCGGTCGACACCATGATCCAGGTCAAGCCTTCGGCCCCCGACGGTGGTCGTTTCCGTACGAGAGGCCGCATTCTCCGTTAGAAAAACGAGGGACGTGAACGGATGTTGGCTTGATTTTGCGGGCATCTGCTGCTCAGTTGCAGCATAAGCCATCGAGAATGCTGCGGGCCTGCTGATCGGCTCGCAACGTTGTGCAACTGGAACAGCAGATGAGCCCGACTTACGCACGCGTGCTGGCGGTTGATGATGATCCGATCCTTCTGCAGGTCCTGACCGCGTACTTTGCCAAGCACGGCATGACGACGCTGACGGCGCACAACGGCGCGGCAGCGATAGCGAAGTTGGGCGACCACTCAGACATCGATCTGATCGTAACGGACCTGCACATGCCGGATTCCGATGGCATCGAGTTTCTTGACCGGCTGAAGGAGGCCGACTGCAAAACGCCGATTATCGTCGTGAGTTCAGCGGACATGACGATGATACTATCGGCGGAGGTCTTGGCGAAAGCCTATCAGCTCAATTTCATCGGTGCATTGACGAAGCCGGTCAAGTTCCACGAGTTGGGGCAATTGCTGGGCCTTTCAGACGCGAACTGAACGGCTCTAGGCGGGTTAGCCTAGGCGGCGGCCTCAGCTTCGCCGTGCGCCACTTCGGCGATTTCCTTCAACTCGGCCAGCGTCTCGTCCAGGGCCTGTCCAAGTTGAGCCAGGGCTTCCTTAGATGGTCTGGCATCGCGGTTTCGCGCAGCATTCTCGATGCTGTCGGCCATATTGCCGACCCGGACGGCGCCGACGTTGCGGCTGAGCGATTTGAGAGCATGCGCCAACTCTGCGATCTCGGCCGCGTCGGCACCCTCGGCCGCTGCTGCAAGCTGCCCATGCGCGGCCGGTGCATGCTCGATATAGAGCCCGGCGATGCGCCCGATGAGATTGTCGCCGGGCGCCTGAACCTGGCGGATGGAGCCCAGCACATCCAGGTCAAGCAGCACTGCGACCGCCGGGTCAGGAACGGCTGCATCGACTGTCCCGTCGTGATCCGGCGTTTCCATGCCGGCTTCTGCTTCCGGCAACCATCGTCGCAGGCAGGCCTCTATCGCGGCCAAGCTGAACGGCTTCGTCACGAAGTCGGACATCCCTGCATCACGCCAAAGATCACCTTTTTCGCCGACCACATGCGCGGTGAGGGCGACGATGGGCGATTCTTCGAGATGATATTCCGCCTCCCAGTCCCGGATTTGGCGCGTTGCCGCAAATCCGTCGATTTCCGGCATGCTGCCGTCCATGAAGATCAGGTCGAAGGCGCCGGTCTTGGCGGCTGCCACCGCGGCGGCACCATCCTCGACCATCTGAAACTGAACGCCGAGCCGCTTCAAGACTTCCGACAATACTTCGCGGTTGACCGGACTGTCATCCGCCGCAAGTACGCGCATCCCGGCAAACGGCGCCCCGTGTGATGCCGCGTGACCGTTGTCCTCGGCCTCCTCACTGCGCTGCAGGTCGGCCGGATTGTTCAGCGCGATCCCGATCACATTGGCGAGTTCGACGGCCGACAACGGTCGATCCAGCAGCCGGGCGACGCGGCCGGTCTGAACGAGGGCATCGCCGCGCGTATCACCAAACTGGCCGATCGCAATCGTTGGCACACCATCCATCGCATCGGTGACGGCCGTCGCGTCGTCCGATACATCAAACCGGGCGAGGTCACGAAAGGCGAAGTCAACTGGCACCGTCGCTATCGAATCGATCGCCTCGACGACCTCGACCTGCCAGTCGTTGAGCGTGCGTACCAATGCGTCTCGGCTGATGCTGTCGTCGAGCGCTACGAGGGCCGTCGCGGTCATACTATCGCATGCGTCATCGGCCGTGGCGGCTTCATAGACCGGGAAGCCGGCCTCGAAATAGAATGTCGAGCCGACACCTTCGGAGCTCTCGACATCGAGGCGGCCGCTCATTGCCTCGATCAGTCGTTTGCAGATCGACAGACCTATTCCGGTGCCGCCGAACTGGCGCGTTGTCGACTGGTCGGCTTGCGCGAACGCCTCGAAGATCGTCGACAGCTTGTCCTTGGGAATACCAATGCCGGTGTCGCGGACGCTGAACCGCAGGCCGGCGTGCGTGCCATCGCCCGTGCCGCCTTCCGTTTGCTCGACGAGCACGATAACGCCGCCGCGTTCGGTGAATTTCAGTGCGTTGTTGACGAGGTTGGTCAGTACCTGTCCCAACCGCACCGGGTCTGCGATAATCTTGCGGGGCACGTCGCGCGCGACGTATGCCGCGATCTCGAGATCGGTGCTTCGAGCCCGTTCTGAAAACAGCTGCAGCGTGTCGTCGACGAGGCGGCGCGGGTCGACGGGAATGCTCTCCAGTTCCAGCTTGCCGGCTTCGATCTTCGAGAAATCGAGAATATCGTTGATGATCGCGAGCAGCCCATTGCCGGATTTGACGATCACATCGGCGTAGCGCTGGAAGCGTGGCGCAAGGCCCCCCACGGAGAGCAACTCGGCCATCACCAGCATGCCGTTCATCGGCGTTCGGATTTCGTGGCTCATGGTTGCAAGGAAGTCGGATTTTGCCGCATTCGCGCGCTCCGCTTCGAACACCGCTTCCCTGAGATCAACCGTCCGCTTCTCAACCGTCAATTCCAACTCGTCGCGGTGCCGCGACAAAGCCGCATCGCGCTCTCGGATGTGCGCGAGCATGTCGTTGAAGGTGTCGACCATCTGGCCGGTTTCGTCCTGGCTCTGGCGCACCGCGACACGACCGAAATCGCCCGTTTCGCGCACTGCGGTCATCGTCTGCGTCAGCGCATTGATCGGGGCGGTGATCGTGCGTTGCAGGTAGATTGCCGCACTAATCCCGATCGCCGCCGCGACCGCGCCGAACGCCAGCGACATGATCAGGCTCTCCGCCAGTGCCTCGCGCAACGACGACAGGTTCGCAATCAGTGTTAGCTTGCCGATCGGCTTGCCGCCGTAGACAACTGGCGTCTCGCTGACGTAGGTCCCGAGATAGATCGCGGTGAGCGGGCTCAAGTCCTCGTTCGCTACGCGCTCATGGCCGCGTCTGCGCACGACGACACCGGTGCCGTGTTGAAACAACGTGCGCCCGGCCGCATTGCGCGCCGAGGCGTAGGTCAGCCCTGGAATCCGCGAAATCGCATTGAGCGTCGCGGCAATCTGCCTGCGATCCCCTTTGGCGACAGCGCCGGCAATCGTCGTCGCCATCGCTGCGGCAATCGCCCGGATCTCTTCCTGCTTGGCGTCGAACTGCCGCGATGCCTGGCGCAAAGCTGCGGCGATCGAAGAGATCAATACGGCGCTCAGCACCGCCACCAGGATGACGGCTGTGATCTTGTTGCGGATCGAACT
>JBPCVZ010000071.1:0-25491 GCA_051010015.1 Hyphomicrobiaceae bacterium | reverse complement strand
CAGCGCAATGTAATGTTGGGGCAGTCGATCCCGACAGCTGTTCTCGCACCACCAGGCATCAATGGCTTTCCATTTGATCTCGACAACATCCCACCACGCGACATCGACAAGGCACGATCGTTGCTCGGCAGTGCCAATGTGGCCAAAGGCACCGAATTGACACTCGACTGTCCGAACAATCGCTATGTCAATGATGCTGCGATTTGTCAGGCACTGGCCAAACAGCTCTCGGACACCGGACTCGACGTGAAAGTCGCGCTGCGTGGCAAACGAGCGCATTTTGAGACGGTTCGATCCGGAAAATCACAGTTCTTCTTGTTAGGTTGGGGCGTCCCGACCTTCGACAGCGCCTACATTTTCTCGAACTTGTTCCACACGCGCCGCAAGGGCGTTGGCACATGGAATGGGACGGGCTTTTCCGATCCAGAACTCGACAAGCAGATCATGGCGCTTTCAAACCAAACGGAGACCGGCGCGCGATCGCGGTCAATGTCATACATTTGGCAGAGCGCACGCGAAGCCAGAATTTACATCCCAATCCACGTCCAAACACTCATGTACGCGATGCGCAAAAACGTAAAAGTCGCTGTCGACATCTCCAATGCACCCAAGCTCAAACACGCCACTATCGCGAGACAGCCAAACGACACACATTCTCAGTGAGACCAACTTTGACTTTGGCTGGCTGAACGTCACAATACTTGCGAACCACGGCCGATTGCCGCAATACCCGTGCGTGAAACTTCGGCGAGACCCAACTCGGTCATGATCCCGATGAACCGGTCAACGTCAATCGACCGGCCAGTCAGCTGAAACACGAAATGCTCAGTTGACGCATCAATTACATCTGCTCGGAATATCTCCGCCAAGCGTAACGCCTCGATGCGATGCTCTCCTTTGCCGACAACCTTAATCAAGGCCAGTTCGCGCTCCAGCGACTCACCTTCCAGCGTCAGGTCAGTCACACTGTGCACCGGCACCATGCGCTCAAGTTGGTGCTTGATCTGCTCGATCACAGACGGTGTACCGCCGGTGACGATCGTAATTCGCGAGACATGCTGTTCATGCTCCGTCTCGGTCACTGTCAGCGAGTCGATGTTGTATCCGCGACCAGAAAACAAACCGATCACGCGCGCCAATACACCCGGTTCATTATCGACAAGGATCGACAAGGTTCTCGAAACCACCGCTTGATCTAAAACCGGATCGGGATAGTGCGACTGTGTTGGGGCGTTGGCCATGGTCTTGTCTTTCTTTCGATGTCGCTCAACGGCATCGTGTCAGAGGTTCGCCAGATGGGGGCGAAAATTCTCTATTGCAGGTTCGTCGACCTCGTCTTCCGCAACGATCCAGTCTTCCTTGAGGGCATCCGATTTCCAGGCCTGAAAGGCCTCGCTCGCGAGCACCGCGTCGATATAGGCTTGCGTGACATCATCTACTTTGATCCCGTACGTATCGAGCCTGGTTACGAGCGGCGCGTACATCGCGTCTGCAGCGGAGAATGCTCCGTATAAGAATGGCCCAGTCCCGGAGCTGCCGAACCGTGACCTCGCTTCACCGACAATCGCGCAGACACGTGCCACATTGGCCGCCACATTTATACCGCGATCCTTGCCGGCAAAACGCTTCCCCAGGTTCATCGGGCATGCAGTACGCAAGGCAGAGAAACCGGCATGCATCTCGGCCGAAACAGCGCGCGCGTGTGCGCGAGCTTGTCGATCAGCCGGCCACACTTGTTTGTCGCGGCATGTCTCCGCCAAGTACTCAAGAATGGCGAGCGTCTCCCAGATTTTAATATCGCCATCGACGAGGACCGGCACCAAACCGGCAGGCGAGATAGCCGAGATCCGATCCGCAAAGTGTGCATCGAACAACGGAATCACCGTCTCCTCGAACGGAATACCCAGCGCCTTCATCGCGATCCAAGGCCGAAGCGACCACGAGGAATAGAGCTTGTTACCGATGTAGAGATGCATCAACTTGCTTCCCTCATGCCAGCTACGCGTTGACACCGATCCGGTCAGACCAGCGCTTTGCCTTCTTTGCCGATGGCGTTGTCGATCTCTTCATCCGACACCTCTTCACCCATCAGCATTTCGTTGTGGGCCTTGCCTGACGGGATCATCGGGAAGCAGTTGGCAAGATTCGCAACGCGACAATCAAAGAGCACCGGCCCCTTGAACTCGATCATCTCGGCAATCGCTGCGTCGAGGTCTTCAGGCTTTTCACAACGGATCCCGCGGCCACCATAGGCTTCCGCCAGCTTGACAAAATCCGGCAACGACTCGGTGTATGTTTCTGAAAGCCGATTGCCATGCAACAGCTGCTGCCATTGGCGCACCATGCCCATGTACTGGTTGTTGAGGATGAAAATCTTGACGGGCAAGTGATATTGCACCGCCGTCGACATCTCCTGGATGTTCATCAGTATGGACGCATCTCCCGCAATATCGATACACAGTGCCTTCGGATGCGCGATTTGTGCCCCAATCGCAGCCGGGAGGCCGTAGCCCATTGTGCCAAGCCCACCCGACGTCAACCAACGGTTGGGTTCCTCGAAATGGTAGAACTGCGCGGCCCACATCTGATGTTGGCCAACCTCCGTAGAAATGTAAGTGTCGCGATCCTTGGTCAACTCGTAGAGGCGCTCAATCGCATATTGCGGCATAATGAAGTCATCCGACGGCTTGTAGGCCAGAGACTTGCGCGCACGCCACGTGTCGATCTGCTTCCACCACGCCTTGTGCGCGGGCTTGTCCAGCTGCGGTGCACTCGATTTCCATAGCCGCAGCAAGTCTTCCATGACACGGGTCGCATCACCGATAATCGGCACGTCGACACGCACGTTCTTGTTGATCGAAGAAGGATCTATATCGATATGGATTCGCTTCGAGCCAGGTGAAAAGGCGTCGAGCCGTCCCGTAATCCGATCATCGAAGCGCGCGCCGATGCAGATCATCACGTCGCAATCGTGCATCGCCATGTTGGCTTCGTATGTGCCATGCATACCGAGCATGCCAAGCCAGTTTTTTTCGTGCGCCGGATATGCTCCTAAACCCATCAAGGTCGACGTGATGGGAAAGCCGGTGGCCCGCACCAACTCGCGAAGTAACTGTGATCCCTTTGGTCCTGAATTAATGACACCGCCACCAGTATAGAAAACCGGCTTCTTGGCCTTTGCCATCAAGTCAATGGCATCTTGGAGGCCTTTTTCCGGACCCTTCAATTGCGGTTGGTAGGTCTTGTGCTGAATGTTCGATGGCCCGACGTAGTTACCGCTGCCGAACTGCACGTCTTTCGGGATGTCGACGACAACCGGTCCAGGTCGGCCCGACCGAGCGACGTAGAACGCCTCATGCATGACGCGCGCGAGATCGTCCGGGCTCTTGACCAGGTAGTTGTGCTTTGTGCATGAGCGCGTAATGCCCACCGTGTCGCATTCCTGAAAGGCATCCGACCCGATCAGGTGTGTTGGCACCTGCCCGGTAATGCAGACGATCGGTATCGAGTCCATCAAGGCGTCTGTAAGCCCCGTGACGGCATTCGTCGCACCCGGCCCGGATGTGACCAAGACCACGCCGACCTTGCCCGTCGACCGGGCATAGCCTTCGGCGGCATGAACCGCGCCGCCTTCCTGGCGGACAAGAATATGCCGGACTTTCTCCTGCTGGAACATCTCGTCATAGATGGGCAGAACGGCACCGCCCGGATAACCAAACACGACCTCTACACCCTGATCGGCCAGCGCTTGCAGTACCATCTCCGCACCCGTCATGGTCCGTGCCATCGGTATGTCTCCCTATCGATTGTTCCGCACACGTGCCGGATCGCACTCACGACGCAAATTCAGATCGCCGGTGTAGGGTGAACAAATGATCCACTCAAGAGAATTCAACCTAAAATAACATTCAACACATCATTTCTTTTCATATCTAACAAATTAATATGGTTCCATGACATCATATTGCGTCGCAACCAAGTCAGTTGTCGCTTCGCGTACTGCCGGGTTTCAATCTGCGCACGCTCGGTTGCTTCTCCAAGGCTGCATTCACCGTCTAGATAACTAAGGAGTGGCGCAACGCCGAGTGCACGCATGATCGGAAAATCCGACTTAAGTTGCATAGCCTGCAAACGTGCCACCTCGAACAGCGCGCCGCCGTCAACCATTTGCACGAGCCGCAGGTCGCAGCGCTTATAGAGTGTATCACGATCCAGTGTGACGACGACTTTAATGCAATTCTCAGCCTCCAGCAGAGGGTTCCCAGGCACAGCTTGCCAGTAGCTGAGCGATCGTCCGGTGCTTTCGATCACTTCCAGTGCACGGACGAGGCGCTGCGTATCTCGTGGCATTAAACGCCGCGCCATCTCGGCATCACGCACCCGAAGCGCGGCGTGCAGAGCCGCAGCTCCATCCGCCTGGGCCACTTTGCGCCAATGCTGTCGAATGTGCGGATCGATCGATGGTACCGGCGATAAGCCTTCCAGCAACCCTCGAAAGTAAAGTCCGGTGCCACCGACAAAAATCGGGACCCCGCCGCGCGCGCGCACTGCTTCGATATGAAGCTTCGCGTCAGCCAGATAGCGTCCGACCGAATAGGCGTCACCGGCGCCAATAAAGCCATAAAGCTCGTGCGCCACTCCCTGCATTTCGTCAGCTTGCGGACGCGCCGTGAGCACACTCAAATCACGATAGACCTGCATGCTGTCGGCATTGATCACAACGCCATCAACCGCCTTGGCAAGATCGACAGCCAGCGCAGACTTACCGCTCGCTGTTGGCCCTGCAATCAAAATGGCCTGACGTTGGCTCAATGAGGCATACCCTTCTAGTTGTGCGCTGCTCGGGAATGGCGTACCGCAGGTAGATCACGGTCCCTAGGGCCCGTGGACACTTAACCCGCCCAACATAGGCCACCAGCCGCCCGAGCCCAACATGCCATACGTCGCTCTCGTCCTGACCGCACCACAGCTCACCGGTGCCCATATAGCCGCTGTTCAGGCCGTCTCTCCGCTGCTGAAGGCCCTCTCGCCAGTAACACTGTCACCAGCTGCGGCCTGCGAGTGGGCACTAGATATCCCGGCGCACCAGGCTTCCGACCTATTGGACACGGCACGCGCCGCACTTGCTGATACTCCCGTCGACGTGAACATCGTCAGCAACGACGAAAACCGACGCAAACGCCTGTTGATCGCCGATATGGATTCGACGATCATCGAACAGGAATGCATCGACGAGATCGCTGATTTTGCAGGGTGCGGCGCCGAAGTCTCGGCCATCACAGAACGAGCCATGCGTGGCGAACTGGATTTCGAAGAGGCCTTGACGGTGCGTGTCGGGCTGCTGAAGGGGCTCGACACGGCAACATTGCAGCGCGTCGTTACTGAGCGGCTTACGATAACACCCGGTGCGGAAACGCTCGTGGCGACCATGGCCGCCAACGGCGCCTATTGCGCCTTGGTCTCCGGCGGGTTCACGTTCTTTACGAGCCGCATCGCGCACCGTGTCGGTTTTCACGAAAACCGCGCCAACTCCCTTGAAGTTGAAGGCGACAAGCTAACCGGCCGTCCAATCCCTCCAATCTTGGGGCGCCAGGCGAAACTGGATGCGCTACATGAGATCTCCATGAGCCGAAACCTCCTGCTGGATGCAACCCTGGCAGTTGGTGATGGCGCCAACGACCTTGCCATGATCAAAGCAGCAGGCCTCGGTGTTGCCTACCACGCCAAGCCCGTCGTTGCCGCGGAAGCCAAGGCGGCCGTCAACCACAGCGATCTCACAGCGCTACTGTATCTACAGGGCTACCATCGAACGGACTTCGTCTGATAACTGTCCGTCCAACTGGCACCTAGGAAACCGGAACCAACATGCCCGCAATCGTCAGCCTCGTCGGCGGCTTCATCCTGCTCATTATCGGCGGCGAAATGCTGGTGCGCGGTGCCGTTCGCACAGCAGAGCGCCTCGGTGTATCGCCGTTAATCATTGGCCTGACATTGGTCGGTTTCGGTACGTCAGCGCCGGAGATGGCGATCTCCGTGCAGGCCGCGCTGGATGGCTCTCCAGGCATCGCGATTGGCAATTTCGTCGGCTCCAGTATCTCCAATATACTGCTGATCCTCGGTGCGGCCGCAATCCTAGCCCCAATTGCGGTATCGTCAGCGGCCCTCAGCCGCGACGGCACCTTTGTCCTGATCACCGCGGTCCTGTTCGCCGCCATCAGTTTTCTACTACCCTACAATGGCTACGTGGGCTGGTGCTTCATGGCGCTTCTCGCGACCTACCTCGTCTACGCATGGCGCCAAGAGCGCGTCGCCACCAGCGAAGGGCATACGAGTGCCTACGAAATGGCGGAGGGCTTCAGCCAGATGCGCGATGAGCGCGGGCGTGGCTGGATGTCTGCCAAAATCCAGCGCAGCGCACTCATCATCGGTCCGCTGATCCTTGCATTCGTGGGTCTTGTTGGCATCATTTTGGGTGGCCGCTTGCTGGTCGTTGGCGCCGTTGCCATCGCCCAGGATCTTGGCATTTCGGAGACGGTCATAGGTCTGACGATCGTCGCTGTTGGCACCTCGATGCCCGAATTTGTAACCTCCGTCGTGGCTGCACTGCGCGGCCAGCCCTCGGTCGCCGTCGGCAATATCCTGGGTTCCAACATCTACAATATTCTCGGCGTGGGAGGGATCACGGCGATCCTCTCACCGACGGTTGTGCCAGCCCAGATCGTACAGTACGACAACCTCGTTTTGGTGGCCGCCTGCCTGCTGCTTCTGCTATTTGCGCGCACGGGTTTCCGCATCACGCGGCTTGAGGGGACGCTGCTTGTGGCGTGCTATGCGGCGTACATCTGGACGCTTCTACCTTATTAATTCTTAAACAGAATTTCAGTCAAAAGATTAGATTACTGCTTGAGCCTGTAACCGGTCTTGAAAATCCACCAAACGGTGGTCAGACCAATACCCAAGAAGATCAGCGCCATGGCAAGACTGAGCGTGACGCTGACATCTCCGTTGCCCGTAAAGCTCCACCGAAACCCACTGATCAGATAGACGACCGGGTTGAACAGGCTGACCTTCTGCCAGAATGGCGGCAGCATATCGAGCGAGTAGAACGTCCCACCAAGGAACGTCAGTGGCGTGATCACAAGCAGCGGAATGACTTGGAGTTGCTCAAAGTTCTTCGCCCAGATTCCGATAATGAATCCGAGCAACGCGAACGTTACCCCGGTCAACACCAGGAACAACAGCATCCAGAGCGGGTGCTCGATGCGAAGCGGCACAATCAGTGACGCAGTCGCCAGAATGATCAACCCGAGAATGATTGATTTGAGCGCCGCCGCGCCGACGTAGCCGACGACAATCTCTACATAGGAGATTGGCGCTGACAGGATTTCATAGATCGTACCGATGAATTTGGGGAAATAGATCGCAAACGACGCGTTCGATACGCTTTGCGTGAGCAGCGAGAGCATCACCAATCCCGGCACGATGAAAGCGCCGTAGCTGACGCCGTCGATCTCTGTGATGCGCGAGCCGATCGCCGAGCCGAACACGACGAAATACAGGCAAGTCGAAACGACCGGCGAGATGATGCTCTGCATCAACGTGCGCCGTGTTCGCGCCATTTCAAACTTGAAGAGCGCCCAGACGGCCCGCCAGTTGAATGTCTGCCGACTCGTCATGAGTCGTTCCTGACCAGGTCGACGAAAATGTCTTCGAGGGAGTTTTGCTGCGTATCGAGGTCGCGGAAGGTAACACCTTGCGACTGCAGGGCAGTGAGCAGCTTCGTGACACCGGTGCGATCGCCCTTGGCATCGAAAGCATAACGCAGCGTACAACCGTCCTCACCGAGCTCCAGTTCGAAATCATCGAGCGCCGGCGGCAGCGCTTCGAGCCGATCATTGAGGCGCAGGGTCAGGCGCTTTTGCGCAAAGCGCTGCATCAGCTGCTTCTTTTCTTCGACCACAACAATTTCGCCGTGGTTGATGACGCCTACGCGATCGGCCAGCTCTTCTGCCTCGCCAATGTAGTGCGTCGTCAGAATGATCGTGACACCAGTGCGTTGCAAGTCCAGCACAACGTCCCACATGGCGCGGCGCAACTCGACATCGACCCCGGCAGACGGCTCGTCGAGAAACAGCACCGCCGGCTCATGGCTGAGGGCCTTCGCGATCAAAACGCGACGTTTCATGCCGCCGGACAGCGACATGATCATATTGTCCTTCTTGTCCCACAAGGACAAATCCTTCAGGACCTTTTCGATATGCGCGGGATTTGCCGATTTACCAAACAATCCGCGGCTGTGCGAAACCGTTGCCCACACCGTTTCGAAGGCATCGGTCGTGAGCTCCTGCGGCACAAGACCGATCAGCGACCGGGCGGCGCGGAAATCCGAAACATTATCATGGCCGTCGACCAGCACGGTGCCGGACGTCGCGTTGACGATGCCGCAAACGATACTGATCAACGTCGTCTTGCCGGCACCATTGGGGCCAAGCAGCGCAAAAATTTCGCCGCGACGAATTTCCAGATCAACGTTTTTGAGCGCCTGAAAACCGTTATCGTAAGTCTTGGTCAGGCCACGCACGTCAATGATCGGAGCCTGCATGTCACGCGCGACGCTCGTCGTCGCTTTTTCCGAAATCAAAGCATCATCCACGCGCATCAGGCACCTTCCGTAATGATCTTGGCGAACAGCACAGGATCAATATTACCACCCGACAAAAGCGCGGTGACAGTTTTGTTCGTGGCATCGAATTTGCCCGTCAACAAGGCCGCCAATGCGACCGCACCGCCGGGCTCCAGGACCAGTTTCAGCTCAAAGAATGCGAACCTCACGGCATCGGCGGCCTCCTCGTCGGTGACGACAAGGCCCGGTCCGCAGAGCTTTTGCGCAACGGCGAAGGTCTGCTCTCCGGGCTGATCCACCAGCAGCGCATCACAGATCGAACCGGAGCGCGCCGCATTCTGTAGACGTTCGCCGGCGGCCAGCGAACGTGCGAAGTCGTCGAAGCCCGCCGGTTCGACGGAATGTACGGTCGTTTCCGGCCGCGCCGCCTTGACCGCGGTGGCAATGCCCGAAAGCAAACCACCGCCCGCCGTGCAGACCAGAACGGCATCCATTTCCGCACCGATTTCAAGGGCTTGCTGCATCAATTCGAGACCCGCCGTACCCTGGCCAGCCATGACGCGCAAATCGTCGAACGGGTGGACGAGATCGGCACGACGTTCAGCGGCAAGGTCGCGGGCAATCTGGTAGCGATCTTCGGTGGCTCGGTCGTAGAGAACGATCTCGGCACCCGATGCCTTGGTGCGTGCCAACTTGAGCGCCGGCGCATCGGAAGGCATGACAATGGCCGCCGGGATACCGCACAAGGCAGCCGCGGCGGCGACGCCCTGGGCGTGGTTTCCGGACGAGCTGGCAACAACGCCGCCAGGATTTTTTTCTCTGTCAATCAAGGAGATGGCGTTGTAGGCGCCGCGGAACTTGAAGGCGCCGACGCGTTGCAGGTTTTCCGCCTTGAGCAGCACGCGGCCGCCCACCCGCGCATTCAAAATCGGGTGTTCTATCAAGGGGGTACGCACCGCAAGGCCGGCAATCCGCGCAGCCGCCGCTTCGATGTCGCTCAGTTGAAGCGTCTGCCCACTCATCTTCTGCTCCAGAGTTCGTTCGTAAAAAAACCGGTCACTAAGGACCGGTTACTGTTATTGCAACTGCCGATTACTACAATTGTTTGTGTAGAATTACGCCAGGTTTCGCTAGCATTTGGTCAGGTCGACTGCAATACGGGCGACGCCCATGCCCTTCGGTTCGATGTTCATGGTCTGCTTGCACTTCGACGTCTCGACCTTGAGGTTGGCCTGGAAGTCATTGCCAACGACGTTGACGGCGATGCCGTCACCGACCACCTGGCCCGACACGGCACCACCGGCGGAATAGGTGCGCTCTTCCCATTTGCCGCTGACGCGGCCGCTGCGCACGTTGAGGCGGGCGATCGCGTCGATGCGATAATTGTTGCTCGCGCAGCGCAGGTTGTGGCGCAGGGCGCGGCCGCCGGCCTCGCTGAAGTACGTGGCAATGCACTTCACCTTTTCGGTTTCACCGCCATCCATCGTCATCTGTCCCCAGCCCGTCCAACGACCCGGCAACAACTCGATCGGACCGGCGACAGCGTTGCCCGTGAACGCACAGGCGAACGCCAAGGCGGCCAGCCGGCTCGCAAACTTGTTATAACGTCGATTGGTCATGATCACGTCCCGCCCGCAAAGACACTCAGAAAATTACGCGATGCCGCTGTCCAGCAGCGCACCCTACACCAATTCAACAGATCGATGGTAGATGAGACATTCCACAATAAGGGCCATATTGTGGGGGCAAGAGGCCTCAGAGCAACGTTGTTCACTGAGACGTGAAAACAATCGGGTCGATGGCGAACAAATGCTCAACCGGACCATTACCTTTGCCGACGTCGAGTGCGTCCGCGGCTGCCAGCGCCCGCGTCAAATAGGTCTTCGATTCGCGCACGGCGCCCTCGAGCGGGAAGCCGGCGGCAAGGTGGGCCGCAATGGCCGAGCCGAGCGTGCATCCCGTGCCATGCGTGTTGGTGGTGGCAATGCGGCGCCCTTCGATGACGACCGGGCCTTCCGGCGTGACGAGCACATCATCCGCGCGCTCCCCGTCGAAATGCCCGCCCTTCATCAGGACGGCATGGCAGCCCGCGGCGCGCAATGCCTCGCCCTGGGCGATCAGGTCGTCGCGGGTTGCAGCACGCGTCGTCCCGAGCAGCTGCGCAGCTTCGTCCATGTTCGGGGTGAGCAGCGTTGCAACGCTGAAGAGGCGCGCCTTGATCGCAGCCACCGCATCGGGCTCGATCAGCAGATCACCGCTGGTTGCGACCATGACCGGGTCGATGACGCTCGGGACACCGGCCTTGGCGAGCCGCGCCGCTACGACCTCGATAATCGCGGCCGTGCCGAGCATGCCGGTCTTGACGGCACCGATCTCGAGATCGTCGAACACGGACCCGATCTGCTGGTCGACGAAAGCCGCGGGCAGCATCTCGACGCCCTGCACACCGGTCGTGTTCTGCGCCGTAATCGCAGTGAGCGCCGATGCGCCATAAACGCCGAGTGCACTGAACGTCTTGAGATCGGCCTGGATACCCGCCCCGCCTGAACTGTCGGAGCCGGCAATCGTCAATGCCTGCGGCCGTCTGGTCATCGCAACTCACCCTGGTTGACGCAGGCCAGAGCGCCCGGCGCTCTATTCCCTATGCCCAATGATATCGCGCTGCAGGTCCTTGGACATGAACGCGCCTTCAAGTTCAACCAATACCGGGAAAGTTTCAAGCATCCACTGCCCGACCCAGGTCATCGTGCCGGTCAGAAACATGACACCGGTGACGATCAGCATGACGCCCATCATCCGCTCAACGGTGGTCAGGTGGCGCTTGATGCGCTGCAGGAACGACATGAACGGGCGGATCGCGACAGCCGCCAGGACGAAAGGTATACCAAGGCCGAGCGAATAGACGAACAACAGCTGCACACCGCGCGCAACACTGTCCTCGCTGGCTGCGACCGCCAGGACGGTTGCCAGAACCGGGCCGATGCACGGGGTCCAGCCAAACGCGAACGCCAAGCCGATCAGATAGGCGCCGGCGAAACTGGCGCTTTGTACGTTGGCCTCGTAGCGGGCCTCGCGATAGAGGAACGCAATGCGGAAGACGCCGAGAAAATGCAGCCCGAACAGGATGATCACGGCGCCGGCGATCTTCGAGAGCGGTTCCTGGTAGGACTGGATGAGCTGCCCGAACGCCGACGCGCCGGCACCGAGGCCGACAAAAACGGTCGTAAAGCCGAGCACGAAGAAGATCGAACCGAGCACGACGCGGCGCCAGACGGCGTCGTCCATCTGCTCGCCACCGCCGGAGACCTGCGAAATCGTCGTGCCGCCAAGATAGCCAAGATAGGGCGGCACCAGCGGCAGCACGCACGGGCTCAGAAAACTGATGAGTCCCGCCAGCCCGACACCGAAATAGATATGAGCTTCCAGCATGCGCGCGACGTGCCCTTCGATGATTCCATCCGTATCGACCAGACCGTACCGTTCCGGCCGTTTCAAGGCCACTCAACTCCGGTCACAGCCGCGTGCTGTAAGGTGTGCAAACTACACGGAACTGCGCGCCAGAGCCGCCACACCGGGCAATTCCTTGCCCTCGAGCCACTCCAGGAAGGCGCCGCCGGCCGATGATACGTAGGTGTAGTCGTCAGCCACTCCGGCGGCATTGAGTGCCGCAACCGTGTCGCCGCCGCCGGCGACGGAGACCAGCTTGCCGGCCTTGGTCAGCCGCGCCGCCTCATTGGCAAGCGCAAAGGTGCCTTTACCGAACGGTTCGATCTCGAAGGCGCCGAGCGGCCCATTCCACAACAAGGTCTGACAGCCAGCCAGCATGCGAGAGAGTCGCGCAACCGTCTCGGGCCCGACGTCGAGGATCATGTCATCGCCAGCGACGCCATCGAGGGCCGAGATGCGGGCTTCGGCACCGGCCTTGAACTGCTTGGCGACGACAACGTCGCTGGGCAGCAAGACCTCGCAGTCGTGCGATGTCGCGACCTGGGCAATGCGGCGTGCCTCTTCAACGAGGTCGGGTTCTGCCAGCGACGCGCCGACGGAGACGCCATTCGCGAGCAGAAACGTGTTAGCCATGCCGCCGCCGATGATCAGCTTGTCGACTTTGCTCATCAGGTTCGAGAGCACCGGGATCTTCGATGACACCTTGGCGCCGCCGACGACGGCGGCTGTCGGGCGTTTCGGCGCTTCGAGCGCACGCTGCAACGCGTCGATCTCTTCCATCATCAACGGACCGGCAAACGCGGGCAATTGAAACGCGAGACCATCCGTCGAGGCGTGCGCGCGGTGCGCGGCGGAAAACGCATCGTTCACGTAGAAATCACCGAGAGTAGCGAGGTCCTTGGCAAAGGCGCTGTCATTGGCCTCCTCCTCGCCATGAAAGCGCAGGTTCTCGAGAACGCAGATGTCGCCATCGGCCATGTCATCGACGACGCGGCGCGCCGTCGGCCCGATGCAATCGTCGCCGAAGGCAACCGGTTTTCCAATCAGCTCGCTGAGTGTCGCCGCGACCGGGCGCAATGACATCGCTTCGTTGCGCTCACCTTTCGGACGACCGAAGTGCGACAGGAGAACGACTTTGGCGCCATGCGCACACCACGCCTTGATGCCGGGGACGATACGCTCGAGGCGCGTCGCGTCACTGACCGCGCCATCGCGCAGCGGCACATTGAGGTCCGCCCGCACGAGCAGGATCTTGCCCTCAATGTCAATTTCATCGGTTGTCTTGAGGTTGCTCAGTTGCATCCGTCAGCTTCCATGCCCGTATCGGTTTCGTCCGCTGGCCAGGGATGGCCGACTGTTGACTTTAACCATCCAGCCCCTGAACGGCCGATCATTTGCCGGTTAGGGTCAACGCCCGCGCGACGACGGCCTCGGCCGTGATGCCGAAATGCGCAAAGGCATCACCGGCCGGCGCCGAGACGCCGAAGCTCGACATGCCAACGAAGGCATCGCCCGCTTGCATCCATTCGTCCCAACCTGTCCGCACCCCCGCTTCAACGACGATCCGGGGCTTGTCGCCAAGCACCTGCTGGCGATAATCAGCTTCCTGATCTCTGAACAGTTCCATGCACGGCATCGACACGACGGCAGCCTTGACGCCCTTTTCGGCGAGAGCATCGGCGGCCTTGAGCGCGAGACCGACCTCGGAGCCGGTCGCTATCAGTGTCACGTCGCGGTCGGCCGCCGCGCCGGAGAGAACGTAGCCACCGCGCGCGCTCAGGTTCTCGTCGCCGGCACCGCGACCATTGACGACGCCCTGGCGGGTGAGCGCCAGCACCGACGGCGTCTTTTGCGACGTCACCGCCAGTTCCCAGCATTCGGCCGTCTCGACACCGCAGGCCGGGCGGAAAACATTGAGGTTGGGCATGGCACGCAGGCTCGCAACATGCTCGACGGGCTGGTGCGTCGGGCCGTCTTCGCCAAGGCCGATCGAGTCGTGCGTCATGACGAAGACGTTACGTAGCCCCATCAGCGCCGCGAGGCGGATCGAGGGGCGGCAATAATCGGTGAAGACCAGGAAGGTGCCGCCGTACGGAATGAAGCCACCGTAGAGCGCCATGCCGTTCATCGCCGCCGCCATGCCGTGCTCGCGGACACCGAAATGGATGTAGCTGCCGGCGAACTCGCCGGGCTTGACCAGCGGCTGACCCTTGCCGAGCGTGTTGTTCGATCCGGTAAGATCCGCCGAACCGCCGGCCAGGCCCGGCACGACGGGCAGCAGCGCCTCGATCGCGAGTTGTGACCAGACGCGCGTCGCCTTGGTTTCGCCGCCGTCGACAACCGCCTGCTTGTGGTCGCTGATCGCCTTGGCGACGGCTGCGCGAATATCATCATTCATAGGGTTTTCGAAGGCGGCACGCTGGGCGGCATCGACCTTGGCCCAGTCGCCCTGCCAGGCCGCGTAGGCCGCGCCGCCACGGGCGCCAGCGGCTCGCCAGGCCGTGAGCACGTCCTCGGGCACCTCGAACGGCGCATGCGGCCAGCCAAGCTGCTCGCGTGCCGCCGCGATTTCGTCAGGCCCAAGCGGCGCACCATGCGCACCGGCCGTGCCCGCCTTCTTGGGCGCACCGTAGCCAATCACCGTCTTGACCGCGATCATCGTCGGGCGACCGGTTTCCGCCTGCGCGGCCTTGATCGCCGCGCGCACCGACGCCGGATCATGACCATCGGCGCTGAGCGTGTGCCAGCCGGAGGCCTCGAAACGCTTGGCCTGATCATCGGAGACCGCCAGCGACGTCGGCCCGTCGATCGAAATGCTGTTGTCATCGAACAGCACGATCAGTCGACCGAGGCCGAGATGGCCGGCCATCGAAATCGCCTCGTGACTGATGCCTTCCATGAGGCAGCCATCACCGGCGATGCAGTAGGTGCAGTTTTCGATCGCATTGCCGACGCGCGCGTTCCACATGCGCTCGGCGAGCGCCATGCCGACGGCATTGGCGATGCCCTGTCCGAGCGGTCCGGTGGTCGTCTCGATGCCCGGCAGATGCCCGTACTCGGGGTGACCGGCGGTGTGATAGCCGAGTTGGCGGAAGTTGCGCAGCTGCTCGATGTCGGCGCCGGGATAGCCGGTCAGATAGAGCAGCGAATAGAGCAGCATCGAGCCATGTCCGGCGGAAAGCACGAAGCGGTCACGCGTCGGCCAGTCCGGGTGCGCCGGGTCAAATTTCAGGAACTCCGTGAACAGCACCGTGGCCGTGTCGGCCATGCCCATAGGCATGCCCGGATGGCCGGAATTCGCCTGTTGCACGGCGTCCATCGACAGCGCGCGTATGGCATTGGCCATGTCCGCGAAGTCGACTGTTCCCGAACCGGCGCGATTGTCGTTGTCAGCCATGCACAGCTCCTGTGGTCGCAGCCAGAGAGCCCATAGGCGCCCGCGACAGCATCGGATGATAAGTCTTGGAGACCGTTTAGCCGCCCAGCACGGGCACGTAAACCGGATAAACCCTGGATATCCCGGCTTTTGGCAAGCGCTGCTGAACGAAATCCGTCACAGGACACACCAAGGAGTTGCAGATACGCATCATGCGACCTACTCGACACGGACTTTCACCGTTTCGCAGGTCGCTCAAAGTGTCCTGCCAAGAAACGACTCGAGCTCATCCCGGGTCGGCAAGCCCGAACGCGCACCCAGTCGCCGGCATTTCATCGCCGCAACCGTGTTGGCCACGTCCGAGCACTCCGCGATCGAGCGCTGCTCGCTGAGCATCAGGGCGAAGGCGCCATGGAAGGCGTCGCCCGCCCCCGTCGTATCGGCGATCGGAACCGTGACCCCATTGCTGCTACCGCCACCAAATGTATCGCGCCACATGTAGCCGTCCGGGCCAAGCGTGACGCCAGCGTGACGCGGGCCCATCAGCATGATCCGGTCGAGCTGCTGGCGGCGGTCCATGTCAGGCAGGAATTCATCGAGCGCACCATGCGAGAAGATCGCGTAATCAGTCAGCGTCAGGATTTCCGTGAGGCTCTCGCGCCCACCGAGATCGGCATCAAGCACCGTCGGCAAGCCGAGTTCGCGCGCCCGCGCAAAGACGACACGGACGGCCTCGACCCAGCGCAAATCAGCGAGCACCAGATTGGCCTTCTCCAGGCGCTCGAGCGGCAACCAACTGGTGCCGTTCGGCATATTGATATCGCGCGCGCCGACGACCAGGCGCTCACCATCCGCACCGACGATCACAACGGCGTTCGACGTCCGCCCTTCTTCGAAGGTCTCGACATAGCGGACATCGACGCCGACCGTCTTCAAACTGGATTTGACCCGATGGCCGGCATCATCGTCACCGACGCGGCTCCACAGTTCGACCTTGCCGCCGAGCTTGGCAATCGTGGTCGCCGCGTTGGCGGCCATGCCGCCGCCACTCTCGACATGCTCGAGCGCGCGGATTTTACCAGGTGCCTTGGGCAACGCATCGACGCGGTAGACACGGTCCAGCGCCGCGTGCCCGACACAAACAATCGGCCCGCTCACGGCGTCGCTCCCATGACTTTTCCAACCATCTCAGATGCAGCGCTCAGCAGCTAACTCCCTTACGCCAATCACGATATCGTCGTGAATCGTGGAGATCGTGCGACGATCGTGAACAATTCAGCGCCGCCGTTATGGCACTTTTGCAATATTATCAAAAGCCTGCAACTGGCGCAGCAACGCTTCGAACTGATCGAGCGGCACCATGTTGGGCCCATCCGACGGCGCACTGTCCGGATCCTGGTGGGTCTCGATGAAGAGCCCCGCGACACCGACGGCGACGGCAGCGCGGGCGAGGACGGGCACAAAACGGCGATCGCCACCGGACGAAGCGCCCTGCCCGCCCGGTTGCTGCACCGAGTGCGTCGCATCGAAAATCACCGGCGCACCGGTTTCCGCCATGATCGGCAGCGCGCGCATGTCCGAGACCAGCGTGTTGTAGCCGAACGACGCGCCGCGCTCGGTGAGCAGCACGTTCGCGTTGCCGCTGCCGATGACCTTGGCAACGACGTTCTTCATGTCCCATGGCGCGAGGAACTGACCCTTCTTGATCTTGACGACGCGGCCGGTTTGCGCCGCCGCAACGAGCAGGTCGGTCTGGCGGCACAGGAACGCCGGGATCTGGAGGACATCGACGACCTCGGCGACCGTGGCGCACTGCGCCGGGTCGTGCACATCGGTGACAATCGGCAGGCCGAGCGACTGCTTGATCTCGGCGAACACCGCCAGCGCCTTGTCAAGGCCAAGGCCGCGCTGGCCGGTGAGGCTGGTACGATTGGCCTTGTCGAAAGAGGATTTGTAGACGAGGCCGACGCCGAGGCGCGCGCAGATGTCTTTCAGCGCCGTCGCCATCTCGATAGCGTGCGCGCGGCTCTCCATCGCGCACGGGCCGGCGAAGACGGCGATCGGCAGATCGTTGCCGAACGTGACATTGCCGACGGTGACATGCGCGTTCGGTTTGGCGGACTCGGTCATGGCTTGTCCTTCCCATCTCGTCTCAGCTGGCGAACGACAGCGTCACCCCCATCGCGGCGCTGGCCGGCACGACGACTCGCGCGCCGCGCCGTTCGAACGCGATATCACCTTCGATCAGCGATGCGACGGCATGGCGGGGGTCATCAACAGAGAATTCGATGGCGACGAACCGCGGCGTGTCGAGTGGACCGGGCAACGCATCCGCACCAAACAGCTCGGCGCAGGCAGCAGGTGTCATGATTTCAACGGCGCTGCGGGCGAGATCGTAACGCAGGCCACCGCCCGCCATCGGCGCACCGTCTCCGCCGGTGTAGGCATCGAAGAAGGCGGCATGCTGTGCCGGGTCTTCGGACGCGAAAACAATCCGTGCGATACCGGTGGTGCCGTTGGCATGCACCTGGAATGCCGGGTTCCAGAACATCTCCGGCGCGTGCTGCTGGCACACAAAAAATCCAGCATCGCGGGTCGCGGTGTTCTTTGCGAACGCCAGCGAGAAGGCCACTTCGACGGCGTCGCCATCGGGCTTGCGGGCCTGGCGCGCAAAGTAGAACGTATCCGGAAAGCCGATGCCGGCGGCGCGGAATGCCTTGTGGTCAGCATCGGTGTCGAGCCCTTCGAGCACCATCATGGCGAGGCCCTCGCGCTGGGCGAGGTAATCGACAATGGTGTCGACGAATTGTGCTACCGGCGTGCCGCGTGCGGGACGCTGAAAACCGTCTTCGGGGCTGAGCAGCTCGAGGAAGCAGCCGTCGAACTGGACGATGTGGTTGAGCGTGCCCCAGTCGTGCCGGTTTTGTGCGCCGACCTGAAAGCCCAGCCGTCGATACAGCGCTGCCTGCTGATCGAGGTCATGCGCAACGATTACGAGATGGTCCAATCCACCTGCCATGACGCGTTTCTCCATTGCTCCAGGACGGTGAGCCGTCCGCTTTGCCAGCGCACCGATCCTAACAGGATGGCAAGCGCGTGTCGTTGCGCCGTTTACCATATCTCGAGCACTGAGGAATGCACCGCATTGTCCCTCACCTCAGTTCGCGATATGGGGTAACGCTCGATGTCAGCGAGGACCAGTTCATGCCCGTTTTGCGTCACTTGGGTCTTTCAGCAACCGTCGCGGCCGTCCTGTTGTGCCTGCCCGCGGCAAATTCCACCGCAATCGCGGCACCATGCGGCAACGGTCCCGGCGGCTTCAACACCTGGCTTGCCGACTTCAAGGGTGAGGCCCGCCGCAAGGGCATTTCCGCACGGACAATCTCACGGGCCTTCAAGGGCGTCTCGTATAACCGGCGCGTCATCCGGCTCGACCGCGGCCAGCGCTCCTTCAAACAGAGCTTTGCCAAGTTCTACGCGCGGCGCGCATCACCATGGCTGCTCAACAAGGCGCGCGGGAAAATGAAGCGGCATCGCCGTCTCCTCGCCCGCGTCGAAAAGCGTTATGGCGTGCCGCCGGCGGTGATCGTCACGATATGGGGCATGGAGAGCAATTTCGGCAACGGTGGCGGCAAGATGAGCATCGTGCGCTCGCTCGCAACGCTGGCCTACGACTGCCGACGCTCGGCGTTCTTCACGAACGAACTGATGGCGGCGCTGAAAATCATCCAGCGCGGTGACATGACGCCGAAACAGATGCGCGGTGGCTGGGCCGGTGAGATCGGCCAGGCGCAGTTTCTGGCGTCCTCCTATGTCAAGTATGCGGTCGACTTCGATGGCAACGGCCGGCGCGACCTGATCCGTTCGGTGCCGGACGTGCTCGCATCGACGGCGAACTTTCTCAAACGGCACGGCTGGCGGCGCGGCCAGGGCTGGCAACCCGGATCGGCGAATTTCGCCGTCCTCAAACAATGGAACCGCGCCACCGTCTACCAGCGCACGATCGCAAAGGCCGCGGGGGTCCTTGCGGGGCGCTCGTGAACGCATGGCCAAATAGGTCGGGTGACCTTGACCGGCCTCATGCAAGCGCTGCGCCGCACAGTCGCCCGGGTCGTCATCGGTACTGCCCTGCCGGCGCCCGTCTAACAGGCTATGGATTTTGCCGCAAACACGCGCCGCCGGGTGCGTGACGGCGGCTCGCCAGCGCGATGGCGGCAAATCCAAATGCACGTACTCAAGTGCAAACGATCACAGTCAAGCAAAATTCGAACAATCCGACGGACACTCAGTTGAAGGCGTGCGGCAATGCAGGCACTCTGTTCTCCCCGATCTGTTCTCCGGCGCGACATAGGCACCGGCGGGACGCGCAGGACAACGGCCCGGGTCAAGCCACCTTCGGATGGCACAAACAGAGGAAAAGTCATGTTGAATAAACTCATGATCGCAACAGCCGGTGCCGCGCTGCTGATCTCCGGTAGCGCATTCGCCAAAGACGATTGGTTCCCCTCCAAGTACGGCAAGGACGACCAGGCCGGCCAGTCCAACCTGATGACGCCGGATCGCGTCAAGAAGGCGATGGGCTACATCAAGCAGGGCAAGACGATCTCCCTTGCCCGCACCTACTCCGACAAGATGCCGCTGTTCGGTCATCGCAAATGGGCAACGCGCGGTACCAACGGGCTGTCCGGCGGGCCGCTCGCGGCAAACAAAGTGGTGTGGATGGACGACTTCCTCGCAACTGAAATCGGCCAGGTCGGCACGCAGTTCGACGGCCTCGGCCACATCGGCATCGGCGACAAGTTCTACAACGGCACGCCGGCCAAGGACATGTTCGGGCCGACCGGCCTGAAGAAACTCGGCATGGAGCACGTCAAGCCGTTCTTCACCAAGGGCGTGCTCGTCGACATGGTGTTGTTCAAGGGCGCACCGATGGATGGCGGTCAGGAAATTTCCGTCGCCGATATCACGGGCGCGCTCAAGAAACAGGGCCTCAGTGCCGACAGCATTGGCGAGGGCGACGTCGTCATGTTCCATACCGGCTGGGTGCGCCATTGGATCAAGGACAACAAGACCTACAACGGTGCGGTTCCCGGCATCGGCATCGAAGCAGGCAGGTGGCTCGCCGCGAAAGGCGTCGTGATCGTCGGCTCGGATACATGGCCGGTCGAAGTCGTACCGAACCCCGATCCGAAGCAGGCGTTCCCCGTGCACCAGATCCTGCTGACACGCAACGGCGTCTTCATTCACGAGAATGCCGCAACGGAGCTGCTCGCGGCGGCGAAGGCGTATGAGTTCGCCTACATCTTCAATCCCCTCGCCGTGCAAGGCGGCACAGGCTCGCCCGGCAATGCCCTGGCGGTGTTCTGAGGCAATCGCATGACACAACAAACGAGCGCAATCGGCCCAGGACCGACCCAGGCCGGTTGCGCTATACCCGCGCTCACGCGGCCGACCGCGCAACGTCAGACGCTGAGATCAAGTGAATTCAGGCTGCAAAAAAAGTGGTGGGTGATGAGAGGGTCGAACTCCCGACATCCTCGGTGTAAACGAGGCGCTCTACCACTGAGCTAATCACCCTGCTGTCCGGTCTGCTCGGCGATCGGCTGCACGAGCATCAGGCAGTGCATGATCTAAGCAGCCGCGACGCCGTTGTAAAGACCAGAACGAAACAAGGCGCCCACCTGGCGGTGCGCGCCCTGGAAACCTTTTGCCACGGGCCGCCATGGCCAAGCCCGTCCGGCAACGCCCGCCACCGCGACGGACCACCATCGGTCCGCCGCAGGTGAGCGTGAATTACTTCTTTTTCTTCGGGTTCAGACCATCCTTCAACTGCTTGGACGCCGTGAATTTCGGCACCTTCGAAGCCGGGATCTTGATCTTTTCGCCCGACATCGGGTTACGGCCTTCCCGGGCCGCACGATCGGTGACCTTGAACTTGCCAAGTGGCGCGAAATTCACTTCTTCACCGCTCTTGAGCGTGCCTTCGATGTAACCCGTCAGCGCATCCAGTGCCGCACCCGCTTTGTCCTTGGTGATTTCAGCGGCATCAGCCATTGCGTCGATAATTTCTTTCTTGCTCATTGGACTCTCCTTAATTCCTGTTCTACCGGCGTGGCAAAAAGCGTTTTTCCCGAATGACCCCGTCCGGCGGCTGCATTTCGACAGCGACCGGCAGACAAAGCCCAGAGAGCGTCTGCGTCAAGCCCAATCGGACAAAAAGCCCCGAAAACACTGGATTGTTAGAGCTTCTCAACACTTTTGATACAAAAAAGCCCCGCGAACGGTATCCGCGGGGCTTGCTGATGTCAGCATGATCGGGTGTCGAAGCGACGCTTCCCGGCTAAAATCCTTTGCCTAATGCGCCGTAATGCCCGGCCCCCCGGCCGCTTCAGCCGCCTTGAGCGCGGCCTGGGCGGCGGCTTCCTCATCCCATTCGATGGCTTCCGGCGCGCGCGTCAAAGCGTGAGTCAGCACCTCGTCCATGCGTGAGACCGGAATGATGTCGAGGGCGCCTTTGACGTCGTCGGAAATCTCGGCGAGGTCCTTGGCATTCTCTTCCGGAATGATGACCGTCTTGATACCGGCCCTGAGGGCCGCGAGCATCTTTTCCTTGAGGCCGCCGATCGGCAACACGCGACCGCGCAACGTAATCTCGCCGGTCATGGCGACATCCTTGCGCACCGAGATGCCGGTCAGCACGGAGACGATGGCGGTGACCATCGCGACACCAGCTGACGGGCCGTCCTTCGGCGTTGCACCTTCCGGCACGTGCACGTGGATGTCACGCTTTTCGAACAGCGGCGGCTCGATGCCGAAATCGATCGAACGCGATCGCACATAGGCGGTGGCTGCCTGAATCGATTCCTTCATGACATCGCGCAGGTTGCCGGTCACCGTGACCTTGCCCTTGCCAGGCATCATGACGCCTTCGATCGTCAGGATCTCGCCGCCGACCTCGGTCCACGCCAAGCCGGTGACAACACCGATCTGGTCTTCGAGCTCAGCTTCGCCATAACGGAATTTCGGCACACCGAGATAATCCTCGATGTTGTCCAGCGTCACCGTCACGGTTTCCTTGTCGCCAGCCATGATGTCCTTCACGGCCTTGCGCGCGAGCTTGGCGATTTCGCGCTCGAGGCTGCGCACGCCGGCTTCGCGCGTGTACCTGCGAATGACATGCTGCAGTGCCTCGTCCTCGATCTCCCATTCGCCCTCGTTGAGGCCATGCGCTTCGCGTTGCGCGTTGATCAAGTGACGCTTTGCGATCTCGATCTTCTCGACTTCCGTGTAGCCGGCAAGCCGGATGATCTCCATGCGGTCGAGCAACGCCGGCGGAATGTTGAGCGTGTTGGCCGTGGTCACGAACATCACGTTCGAGAGGTCGTAGTCGACTTCGAGATAATGGTCCGCAAACGTCGAGTTCTGTTCAGGGTCGAGCACCTCGAGCAGCGCTGACGACGGATCGCCGCGGAAATCGGAGCCCATCTTGTCGATCTCGTCGAGCAGGAACAGCGGGTTGACCTTCTTGGCCTTGCGCATCGACTGGATCACCTTGCCCGGCATCGAGCCGATGTAGGTGCGCCGGTGACCGCGGATCTCGGCTTCGTCGCGCACGCCGCCAAGCGACATGCGCACGAACTCGCGACCGGTCGCGTTGGCGATCGACTTGCCAAGTGATGTTTTACCGACACCGGGCGGGCCAACGAGGCACAGGATCGGCCCCTTGAGCTTGTTCGTCCGGTTCTGCACGGCGAGATATTCGACGATCCGTTCCTTGACCTTCTCGAGGCCGTAGTGCTCCGCATCGAGCACGGTCTCGGCTTCACCCAGGTCCTTCTTGACCTTGCCGCGCGTGCCCCATGGAATCGACAGGATCCAATCGAGATAGTTGCGCACCACTGTGGCCTCGGCCGACATCGGGCTCATCTGCTTGAGCTTCTTGAGTTCGGCAAGCGCCTTGTCGCGGGCCTCCTTCGAGAGCTTGGTGTTCTCGATCTTATCTTCGAACTCCTGAATGTCATCGCGCTCGTCGCCGTCGCCGAGTTCCTTCTGAATGGCCTTCATCTGCTCGTTCAGATAGTACTCGCGCTGCGTCTTCTCCATCTGGCGCTTGACGCGCGAGCGGATCTTCTTTTCGACCTGCAGGACGGAGATCTCACTTTCCATGAGGCCGAAGACGCGCTCGAGCCGGTCGGAGATCGAGGTCACCTCGAGAATCTCCTGCTTGTCCGAGATCTTGATCGCAAGATGCGAGGCAATGGTATCGGCCAGCTTGGAATAGTCTTCGATCTGTCCGATCGTGCCAAGCACCTCCGGCGAGATCTTCTTGTTGAGTTTCACGTAGCTCTCGAACTGCGACACCGTCGAGCGGGCCAGCGCTTCGACCTCGTCGTCGCTGCCGATCTCTTCCTCGAGGGCTGCGGCGGTCGCCTCGAAGAAATCGTCATTCTCCGTGAAGCCGGTAATGCGCGCACGCGACGTGCCCTCGACCAGGACCTTCACCGTGCCGTCCGGCAGCTTGAGCAGCTGCAGTACCGTCGCCAGCGTACCCACTTCATAGATCGCATCGGGGTTGGGTTCGTCATCGGCGGCGTTCTTTTGCGCGGCAAGCAGGATGTGCTTGTCGGCCCGCATCACCTCTTCGAGCGCGTTGATCGACTTTTCTCGACCAACGAAAAGCGGCACGATCATGTAGGGAAACACAACGATGTCGCGCAGCGGTAAAACCGGATAAAGCTCCTGTTCGGCGGCAGCTGTCTTATTGGTTTTGTCGCTCATGGCATCTCTCTATTTTTCCGATTAGGACACGGCGTGGCCATGTCCTGAAGGCGTTTCGGACATCGACGGATCGGCTCATCCAGGGGCCTGGCCCGATCCGAAATGCGTCGCGTTCCATCTTAATGTTGTGCACATAACACTCAAAAACAAGAACGCATGATCTGCCGTGCAATTCCGGCAACGCTGTGTTCGATTGCAACCCGTCCACAACGTTACAATCGCGGCGACAACCCGCTCGTACTCGCAATCAACGCTGGCGCCGGCATGCCCATGTCCAACAGACGCCCCATGTCGCCCAAAGGCGCACTTTTGCCCGATGACCGGCCCGAACCGCCTGCACCGTCCCGCTGATCACATTACGCGCCGACGGCGTCGTCAGGTCAAGCCGACGTTTCTTTTTCTTCAGCGCGTTCCGTATAAATTTTCAAAGGCTTGGCGCCGCCGTCGACCACTTCAGGTCCGATAACGACCTCTTCGACACCTTTAAGCCCCGGCAACTCATACATCGTATCGAGCAATATGCCTTCCATGATCGAGCGCAGGCCACGCGCACCCGTGCGCCGCTCGATCGCCTTCTTGGCAATCGCCTTCAACGCATCGAGCGTGATGGTCAGCTTGATGTCTTCCATCTCGAACAAGCGCTGATACTGCTTGACCAGTGCGTTCTTCGGCTCGTTGAGGATTTCGACCAAGGCATCTTCATCAAGGTCCTCAAGCGACGCGAGCACCGGCAAGCGGCCGATGAATTCGGGGATCAGACCGAAGCGCAGCAGGTCTTCCGGCTCGACTTTGCGGAGCAGCTCACCGGTCCGCCGCTCGTCGGGATCGACGACGACTGCGCCGAAGCCGATCGAAGAGCCCTTGCCGCGCGCCGATATGATCTTGTCGAGGCCGGCAAACGCACCGCCGCAGATGAACAGGATGTTCGTCGTATCAACCTGCAGAAACTCCTGCTGGGGATGCTTGCGCCCGCCCTGTGGCGGCACGCTCGCGACGGTGCCTTCCATGATCTTGAGCAGTGCCTGCTGGACGCCTTCGCCGGACACATCGCGTGTGATCGACGGGTTATCAGATTTGCGCGAGATCTTGTCGACCTCATCGATATAGACGATGCCGCGCTGGGCCCGGTCGACGTTGTAGTCGGCCGCCTGCAGCAGCTTCAGAATGATGTTCTCGACGTCTTCGCCGACATAACCGGCTTCGGTGAGCGTCGTCGCGTCCGCCATGGTGAAGGGCACGTCGAGGATGCGGGCCAGCGTCTGTGCGA
>JBPCVZ010000070.1:0-2654 GCA_051010015.1 Hyphomicrobiaceae bacterium | reverse complement strand
GCCTCAAACTGGTCGAACGCGGGTTTACGATTGAAGAAGCTCAGGCGGCGCGCGAAGCGTTCATCACGTCGGCGACCAATCTCGTTATGCCGGTCGTCGAGATTGATGGCCGACCGGTTGGCAACGGCCATCCCGGCTCAACCAGTCTGCGGTTGCGCGAGTCATTCCACGAAGTGGCACAAATGCGACACACAAAATCTACTTCAACTGTCTAGCCGCAGGGGCCTTATTGGGGGCAATTGCCCAATGATTGCTCGACCTTCAACAATGAACATCCGTCCTCATTTGTGCTATGAGCATTATGATTGACGGATAGGCTGCGAATTGTGCCAAAGTGTAGCCGCCGCATGAACGTCCGTGCCGACAACTAAAACGCCGATTGCAAAAAAGAGCGAACGAGAACAAACGGATTCCCCCCAAATGCCAACTGAGCGCCAGCAAGGGCTGCAGGACCGATTCCTCAACAAAGTCCGCAAAGACAAAGTACCGCTGACCATCTTTTTGATGAACGGCGTCAAACTCCAAGGCATCGTGACTTGGTTCGACAACTTTTGCGTCTTGCTGAGACGCGACGGCCATTCCCAATTGGTCTATAAACATGCCATCTCAACCATCATGCCTGGCCAACCGGTTAACCTTATGGATGATGAAGAGGGCGAGGAGTAAGACCGCATAGACCGTTCTGACGAGAAATCGATCCAAGGTCGCCCCGCGGACGAACGTGCGCTGCGCAAACCCGCGGACGAACGTCCGCAGCGCAATCAGGTCGATGAACCTCCGCAACAAGGCATCACGGGGCCGCAAGGCGGCGTGGCCGCGGCATTTCAAGAGCAGGAGATCGATCGCCCGACGATCCGTGCGCTCGTGCTTGTGCCGGAACTAACGGCGTGCGACAGCGGACAAAACGCCAATGACGCCAAACGAGAGAGCGTTCGCCACAGCACCGCCGACCGCCTCGAAGAAGCCGTGGGACTGACCCAGGCGATCGAACTGACGGTTGCCGGCGCTGAAGTTGTGCGCCTTGCCAATCCCCGCCCGGCAACCTTATTCGGCACCGGCAAAATCGAGGAGCTGGCCGGCCGTATTGAAGAACTTGATACCGGCCTGGTAATAGTTGATCATGCCCTGACGCCCATTCAACAGCGCAACCTGGAGCGCGATTGGCACGCCAAAGTACTCGATCGCACAGGGCTGATCTTAGAGATCTTCGGGCGGCGGGCCCGCACGCGCGAGGGCAGCTTGCAAGTCGAACTCGCGCACCTGATGTTCCAGCGCAGCCGGCTCGTGCGCAGCTGGACCCATCTCGAGCGCCAACGCGGCGGCTTCGGCTTTCTCGGTGGCCCTGGTGAAACACAGATTGAAACCGACCGCCGACTGCTGCGCGATCGCATCGAAAAAATTCGCTCAGAACTTGCAAAGGTAACGCGCACGCGCACGCTGCACCGCTCCGGCCGAGCCAAAGTTCCGTACCCGGTTGTCGCAATCGTCGGCTACACCAACGCCGGCAAATCGACACTGTTCAATCAACTGACCGGTGCCGGTGTCCTGTCGCAGGATCAGGTCTTTGCCACGCTCGACCCGACCATGCGGGAGCTACAACTTAGCAGCGGCCGTCGTATCATCCTATCCGACACGGTCGGTTTCATTTCCGATCTGCCAACGATGCTGGTTGCAGCCTTCCGGGCCACATTGGAAGAGGTGGTTGCAGCCGATATCATTCTGCACGTCCGCGACATTTCGCATCCGGAAACCGAAGCACAGCGCCAGGATGTCGAGACCGTGCTGGCGGACCTACTTGGCGATGGCACTCAGGACGCGGCACCGATCGTGGAGGTTTGGAACAAGATCGACCTGGTCGATGCCGACGATCTGGAGACGATCAGCGCGGCGCGTCAGCAGGCGGTCAACCTTGGTGCGCCGCCGGTGCTGACGTCTGCGGTCACAGGGCAGGGGCTCGACGAACTGTGCCAGCATATCGACGAGATCATCGGCCGCGGCGATGTCACGGTACGCATCGTGTTACCTGCCGATGCCGGCAAGCTGCGTCACTGGTTGCACGAAAATGCGACAGTGCTCGGCGCTAAGTTATGCGATGACGACACCGGCGCAAGCGAACTTGAAGTGCGCATCTCCAACGCCAAGCACGGCCAGTTGCTGCACCGGCTGGAGGCCCTCGGCTTATCGGCTGCGCACTGACTGACTTGGTCAGCGGTCAGCGCCAGGCCGCCCACTCCATTTTCACTTTGCAATTTCTGCCGTATCACGCGCCGTCGCGGTCAGCGAAGCCGGCGGCGTCATCCCCATCGAAACGTAAACGCTGATCAGTTGATCAATGCCCCCTTCGGCTGGCTTGATCCAGTCCTGCGGGACATAGATGAGTGCACCTCCGACGGGTACCGGTGCGCTTGGCACCAAGATCCCGACATACTCCGTACTACCCAGATTGATCGCCGAGGCAGACGGCAGCAACGCAAGGACGGCGGCACCCCCGTCGCCGCCGAAAAAGCACCAAACAGGCGTCATGTTCTTGATGCCGGCATCGTCCTGGGTATCGACGACAGAAACGAACCGCTTGGAGACCTGATAAAAACTACCGACGATCGGAATTTGCATTAGCAAGCGATCGACCACACCATTGAACCACGGCCCAATGC
>JBPCVZ010000069.1:0-3618 GCA_051010015.1 Hyphomicrobiaceae bacterium | reverse complement strand
AGAAGCGGCTCATGTCCTCGCCGCTACACGGATAACCGTTCGTCAGCGCATTGAATTCCCACTCGACTTCCAGCGTCACCGGATTGAATTCGAGAACCCTGGAACAGTCACGCAGTGCATTCCATGTCCCATCGGGCGCGCCGGGGTTGGGCGCTCCAAAGCCTGCTGCACCGCCATTGTCAAATACAAGCACATTGCCTTCACCCGGCAGACCCTTCGGTATCACATGGGCGTGGTGTGGACCGATGATGCACCCGATCGCGCGCAGCTTCGGGTCCGCTGAGTAATCGGGCCCGACCTTCCAGACGATCTCGCCTGTCTTCTTGGAGACGATGTACACCATTGTGCCGCGGTCATCGGTGATGATGTTCTCGGGATCGAAGCGCTCATCGCCGCCATCGAACCATCGGTTCGGCCCAACGTAAGAGCACGTATTCTGGAATACCGCATGCTGGTTCCGGCAACGGCGCATAATGGCGTTCTTGGCGGCTTCGCTGTGCCCGAACTGCTCGAAGTTTTCCGCGGGCATCCACTCCCACGCGATGTCGCCGTTCCATGTCACCTCGACCATCCGGGTGGCGCGCGGCAGGTGATCGCGTGATACTTCGGGCCAAGTTCCGCTCCGGTAGCTCAACATCAGCGTTCGTCCATCCTCGGCGTGCGGTGTCATGCCGGGCACGAAGTAGCCGACCGGACAACCCTCCCTCACGAGGTCGTGATTCTGACGCGCTGACCAGGCCGGTCCTGCTCCTAGATCGATCTGATCCGCCTTCTCAAAACGCCACTGGACATTGCCGTCCCAGTCCTCCTGCACGACATCATCGGCGCCCCAGTTGTGATCATAAGCCTGGGAAACGCGTCCGACCTGCCCGCCGAGAAGCGTCCCCCCGGGCAAAAGATTGATCATGAAGCTTTCGAATTTCGGCCAGGTTCTGACAGCGTTACCGTTCATATCGATCAAAACGGCGCCGATACCGTTTTTCATGGATGGATAGAGCGTGTAGCCGTTGAAGCATTTCTCCGGCTTGTAGATCGTGGTGCCGGTAGGAAAGACCGTAAACATCCTGTTATGTCCTGCGCGAAGTGAAGAGATTGTCCTGCGGACAGAGTGTAGCATGTTCGCCGTCAGCATCCGTCAGACACTTTGATGCGAACCGCGTGTCTCTTGCACACCTGAACCCAAGTGGGCCTCTATCGCTGACCGGGGTAGATTCACCCATCTGGCCTGGAGTTAACCGCCAAGTCATTCTCTGTCGAATTGTTGAAACAGAAACCGGGAGAGCCTGGGCGACTGCCCATTTCGGTCGCGCCAGTAAGTCAGATCGTCGGCTGGCAGCTCTAACTGCGGGAGCAACTCAGTCATGGGCAAAGGTTGGCTGACCAAATCATCCCGGTTCAAACAAACGAAAAGGAATGCTTCAAACAACCGGAGCGCGCGTAGAGCCGCAATGGCGTCGCGCATCCCCGGTAAAATTCTCACCTCAAAGGTTTGCTTGGTTGGCCTGTCCGACAACAGATTCGTGAAATTGAAGTCGCAGTATTTCTGCGCCCCCGCATTGCGCAGTCTTTCACGCGCATCGGTCCACTGCAGCTCAGTGAAGTCGGCATCCGCAACCGTCCGGTATACATCTCTCGGCCAATCCCCGAGACGGACACACTGCCTGTTTGTCCCAACGATTTTGCGCAGATCTTTCCGGTAGCGCCCGAAAACGTCGATTAGGGCTTTTATTGCTTTCGCCGACTGCAAGTTCGCGCCGTCAAAGTGAATGTGAGTGGCAGCCTCAGCCGGTATTGTGAAGTCCATGTCGCTTGCCAAGCCGAGAATTCGTCGAACAACAGCATCGCGATTTCGACCTAGCGGCGCTGTGACCACTTCACATGGCCGGTGACGTTCCCCCGGAAGCGGCACCGCCAGAGCAATCGACGAACCGTTCAAGTCGGTGACGCGATAGGCTGACCCATCTTTGACCACCGTCTCGAGCGAAGTCCCAAACACGTCCGCTAGCGGCAGCAGAACCGATTCGACGCTGTTTTCCGGATCGCATTGGGCCATGCAGAGGTTGAGCAGCCGTTTATCATCGCTCAGGACCCGGTACCAGCCGGCCTCGGGTTTGGCGCTCCGATCAACATCGGCAGTGAGCGTGAGATCATCGACGCAGGATGCAATTCGCAAGCCGTCCGCCCCGACAACTGCAAAGCCCAGTGTCAAATTCTCGAATATTGGCGCCTCTTCAAGGCGAACGAACTCTGATTGCGGGTGAAACACCCGCTCCACCCTGGCGCCGAAGTTATCAGCAATTGCATCGGCCAAGCTGCGACGAGAGCGACCAGGTGGTGCCAAGAGCTCAAATTCAAACCCAACTAGCGGCCACTGATCGCTCGTCATCTATGGGCTGCCCTAGCCTAAGCTGTTTCAGCCTTTCCAAATATCGGCGATCTTCTGGCTGTCGCTGTAGGCGTATCTAGACGAATCGTCTTGGAGATTGCCCGATCTGCAGCTGAAACCATATCTTTGAAAAAAACGTACACCGCGCTGCCATTGCTGTTGAAGAAGACCCGTGTTGCCTGAAGCAATTTTTCGCCCGGCCAAAACTTTTGCGCGATAGACTGATACCCGTAGAACCTTCGACAACTTGCGCGCATCGCAATAACCGTAACCCGCATTAAAGAACATGCGGGCGTAGTCCGTATCGCTTTGAGCGCTTGCCGAATGTCCGTTGCTGGTAAGCCCGGCGAGAAGTGCACCAGCTACAAGTCCAAGCTTTCTGTTCAGTCTGGGTTTCGTGCTAGGCTCGTTTGCTTGTCTTGTCACGGTGAAGATCTCCAGTCCGTTAACCAACAGAATCGTCAACCATCGACGATCTTATGTCTTCGTCCTGAACCAATGCATGAGCGATTGAGTGTGTCAATTGTGCCGGCAAAGCAGTCGCCACAGTTACAGATTGAATTCTCTGAACCGTTGCAGATCTTGGGAAATCTCCAAGGACGTCTGCGGGCTCCGCCGGCTTAGGTGTTGGGCGCCGTGTCCGTTACGCGCGCTTTGACGCTTGCCCGGCTCCGAAGGTGCGGTAAGATTTCCGGACGCACTCCCTGGCCGTGCTAAATTATCAAGACGGTCATGAACGTAGAGGCCGATCATGACCCTGGACCTTGCGATCCGAGGTGGCACGCTTGTAACCGCCGCCGATACGACCAGAACAGATATCGGCATCCGCGATGGCAAAGTCGTATTGATCGGTCACGATCTACCGGATGCCACGCGCGACATCGATGCGCATGGGAAGCTGATTCTGCCCGGCGGCGTCGATTCCCATGTCCACATCGAGCAAGACTCGCCAGTGACCGGCGCCAAATCAGGCACCGACTTCCTGGCGGCAACTCGATCCGCAGCCTGTGGTGGGACGACTACGCTAATGCCGTTTGTCCGCCAGATCAAAGGCCAGTCGCTGCGCGAAGCCGTCAATGCCTATCGCAAACGGCCAGAAGGCAAAGCCGTCATCGATTATGCCCTGCACCTGATTGTTGCCGATCCTTCGCCACAGGTTCTGGGGCAGGAAATCCCGGCCCTGATTGCCGAGGGTTATACCTCATTGAAGGTCTACATGACCTACGAGATGA
>JBPCVZ010000068.1:0-6824 GCA_051010015.1 Hyphomicrobiaceae bacterium | reverse complement strand
TCCTTGTACTTTGTCACACCGCCGACATAGGGCATGAAGACAAGCGGCTTGCCGGGGATGTTGGCGCCCATGTACCAGGAATTGGCCAACGGATAGAGCGTGCTGTTGGCGACCTCGTTGTTATGCTCGACCCAGTAGTCTTCGGCCGCCTTTTCGGCCTCGATGCGGTGGCGGCCGGTGTTGCGCATGTGGTTGAGGCAATCCGTGATCCAGTCGACATGCATCTCGCACGACAGGATCATCTGGCTTTTCACTCCTGGGCTCTGCGGCCCGGTGATCATGAACATGTTCGGGAAGCCTGCGACCATGATGCCGAGATAGGTGCGCGGGCCGTCCTGCCACTTGTCGGCGATTGGCGGGCCATCATCGGCGCGTATGTCGATCTCCTTCATCGCCCCCGTCATCGCATCAAAGCCGGTCGCGAAAACGATCGCATCGAGTTCGAAGTCGCCTTCGGCGGTGCGCAGCCCGGTTTCGGTGATGCGCTCGATCGGGTACGTGCGCACGTCGACCAGGGTGACGTTGTCGCGGTTGTAAACCTCGTAGTAGTTGGTATCGAGGATCAGGCGCTTGGTGCCGATCGGGTGGTTGTTGGGGCAGAGCAGCTCCGCCGTCTTCGGGTCCTTGACGGTCTGGCGGATCTTGTTGCGCACGAACTCGGATGCGGTGTCGTTGGCTTCCTTGTTGGTCAGCAGGTCGGTGAACGCGTAGAGGTAGCTGATGCTGCCGCCGGCCGCCCACTTTTCTTCGTAGATGCGATTGCGTTCTTCCTCGCTCACCTCCAGTGCGGAATGCTCGGGCGGCGGATAACCGGCGATGCCGAACGGCGTGTCATAGGCAGCGCGTCGGCGCTCGGGATATTCGGACTTGTGGGTGCGCTCGATTTCCGGGTCCATCGGCCCGTTGCGCGCCGGCAGGCTGAAGTTGGCGGTGCGCTGGAACACGTGCAGGTGCTTGGCGACGGCGGCGATGTGCGGGATCGATTGGACGCCCGACGAGCCGGTGCCGATGATGCCGACGCGCTGGCCGGTGAAATCGACACCCTCGTGCGGCCACAGGCCGGTGTGGTACCACTTGCCCTTGAACGTATCGATGCCCGGATAGTCCGGCGTGCGCGGCGTCGACAGGTTGCCGGTCGCCATGATGCAGTAGGGCGCCGTCAGCGTTTCGCCCTGCTCCGTCTTCAAGGTCCACAGTGCGCTGCCACTGTCGAAATGGGCCGTCTTGACCCGCGTGTTGAACTGGACGTCGCGGCGCAAGTCAAAACGATCGGCGACGTGCTGGACGTATTTCAAGATCTCGGGCTGCGTGCCGTAGCGCTCGGGCCAGTTCCACTCCTGCTGCAGGTCATCGGAGAACGCGTAGGAATACTCGAGGCTGTCGACATCGCAGCGGCAGCCCGGATAGCGGTTCCAGTACCAGGTCCCGCCGACATCATCGGCGGCTTCGAGAACGTGCACGCGGTAGCCTTCGCCGCGCAGCTTGTGCAGCGCGTAGAGGCCGCCGACCCCGGCGCCGACCACCAGTACATCATAATCGCCCTTGTTGGCGCCGCTCTGCATTTCCGTGTCCTGCATGTTGCTCCACCTTGGTTGATTCGGCACCTGCCCGCGTCGGGCGGCGCGCCATTATCCCTTCATCGCATCCGGCAAGCGGCCAAACTGCGCCTCGAATCGCTCGCGATAGCGATCCCACGCCTGCGGGTTGATCAGTCGTGGCGGCACCTTACCCCTAAAAATCTCGATCCACTGGTCCGCCGCCCAGACCCCCATGTTCTCCATCGCCTCGTACGTGACACCGGCGCTGTGCGGCGTGGCAATCACGTTTTCCATCTTAAGCAGCGGATGCGCGATCGGCGTCGGTTCCTCCCACCACACATCGAGCCCGGCACCGGCCAGTTGCTCCGCCGTCAGCGCCGCCGCGAGATCGTCCTCGTTGTGGATGCCGCCGCGCGCCGTGGTGACAAAATAAGCCGTCGGCTTCATGCGTGCAAATGCAGCCGCATCGATCATGCCGAGTGTCTCTTCGGTGCGCGGGCAGTGCACCGAAATATAGTCGCTCTGCGCGAACAGGGTCTCCCAATCGACCTTTTCGGCGCCGCGCTCGGCGACCTGCTCGGCCGAGACATATGGGTCGTAGGCCATGACGCGCATGCGGAACGCCTTGGCGATCTCGGCGCTGCGCGTGCCGATCTGGCCAATGCCGATAATGCCGAGCGTCTTGCCGAGGATGTCGTTGCCAACGAAGCCGTGCCGGCCCATGCGGTCGATCGAGCGCATGCCGCGGTCGGCGGCGGTAATTCTCTTCGACAGCCCGAGGATCAGGCCGAAGGCGTGCTCGGCGACCGCCTCCTTGTTGGTGCCTGACTGGTTGCACACGATGATGCCGGCGTCGCTACATGCGTCGACGTCGATCATGTCGTAGCCGGCGCCCGTCGAGCACACCGCCAGCAGGTTCGGCATGCGTTCGACGAAACCGCGATCGGCGAGGTAGATCGGGTCGAGTTCCGTGCGCGGCATGATCTGGTAGCCGTGCATGGTCCGGAGGACATCCTCGTTGGCCTCGGGGCCGGAGGCGTGATGCAGGTGGATGAGATCGATGGCATCGCTCTGGTTCAGAATGTCGACGGCGTGACCGTTCATCCACCGCTCGAAATAGACCAGTTTGGCAATATTCGCCGCCATCGGCATCTCCTCGTCTGCACGCCCCGAAAGCAGTAGCGCGGGTTGCGGACAGAGCCAATCCACACGCTGATCGCACGGCAAATTTCCCCGACTTGCGCACTGCTGCCCGGAAGAATTGAGGCAAATCCTGCGAAAGCCGCCGACTGCACCGGAGTTGCTCCGGTTTTGGCTGGTCGGAACGTGACCTCTTGACGGGCGGTTGCTTCACTCTGTGTTGTCATCCCCACGTCGGTGAGGACCCAAGCGAGTCGCCAAAAGCGCTCAATTTGCGCCGGTTTGCTTGGGTTTCCGCCGACGCGGGAATGACGGAGTGGGTGACGAAGACGCGTCGCAGACCGCAGCGCAGAATTTTCCTGGGCAGCCTTGTGGCTTGCGGCATCCGGGCACCAGATGCGTTACGAAATCCTTGCTGGACCAATCGTTCCGGGGCGCCCGCTAACGGCTCACTAACCATGGCCGGTAAAAGGCCGGCGGGTTCATTAACCGTAAAAGCCTCGCGCGTAACGTGGCGCCACCTCAGTGTGTGCAGGGTGGGATGTCGGGCGTGTCAACGAGTACAACAACCTCTTTCGATCACAAACAGTTGGCCGGTCGGATCGCGGCCCTCGCGGCCGGGCGCGCCGGCCTGATCATGTTTGCCGTGGCGTTGCTGACTTCGGCCTCGCTGCTGTTTTCCGTGCAGCCGCTGTTTGCGAAGATGGTTCTGCCGCACCTCGGCGGATCGCCGTCGGTGTGGGCCGTGGCGATGTGCTTTTTCCAGGCGGCATTGCTCGCCGGCTACTGCTACGCGCACGCGCTCAACCGCTTCGCGCCGGCCTGGCTTGCCCCGATCGTCCACCTCGTCGTGTGCGCCGCCGCGGCACTGATGCTGCCCTTCGCGCTGCCCGAGTGGGCCAGTGAACCGTCGAGCGGCAACACCTACCTGTGGCTCGTTTCCGTGCTGGCCGTCGGCGTCGGGCTGCCGTTCTTCGCAACGTCCGCCAACGCGCCATTGTTGCAGGCCTGGTTCTCGCGATCCGGCCACCCGCACGCGTCCGACCCGTATTTCCTCTACGGCGCCTCGAACCTCGGTTCGCTCGTGTCGCTGCTGTCCTATCCGTTCCTGATCGAGCCGATGTTCGGCCTCGATACGCAGCGCGCCATCTGGGCGACCGGCTTCGGCATGCTGATGCTGATGCTTGGCGGTTGCGCCGTCCTGATGCTCTCGAGCCAGAAGAATTTTGCGGCGCGCGGGGCTGCCACGGTGGTCGACACGGCCGCCAAAGCGATCACCCTGCGCGACCGCCTGGTCTGGATCGGTCTTGCCTTCATCCCATCCGCGCTGCTTGTCGCCTTCACGACGCACATCACGACGGACATCGCATCGGCGCCATTCCTCTGGGTCATCCCGCTCGCGACATTCCTTGGCACATTCGTCATCGTGTTCCGTGACCAGTCGATGATCCCGCATCAACCGGTTCTGCGTGCCCATCCGATCCTGGTCGCGAGCGCCATCGTGTTCGTCGTCATGCCGCACGCCGGCGGCACGGTCCTGCAGGCGGTCCTCGGCTTTGCCACCTTCGTCGTTACCACGCTGGTCAGCCATCGCGCGCTCTACGAGGCGCGGCCCGAAGCGGCCAAGCTCACCGAGTTCTACCTCTACATGTCGCTTGGCGGTGTGCTTGGCGGCATGTTCGCGGCGTTGATCGCACCGCAGCTGTTCAATTCCGTCGTCGAATACCCGCTGCTTATCATCCTCGGTCTGTTCACCCGTCCGGGTGTCTTTGCCGCGTTGCGCAAAACCGCGGTCGAGACGATGACACCCTACCTGTGGGGCGTGGTCGTCGGCGTCGTCGGCGGTGGTGTCGCACTGCACGTGGCCGGCCTGCTGCCGAGCGGTGCAACGACGTCGTTTGTCCTCGTCGTCTCGCTCGGCCTCGCCGTGGCGATTACCGTCTATGCCGAGCGCGCCGCGATCCTGGCACTCTGCGGCATCGCCGCCGTCGCCATGACGTTGGTCGCGGCATCGTCGAGCGGTGACGGCTACAGCGAGCGCAGCTTCTTCGGCGTCTCGCGCGTCATGGACAGCCCCGACGGTCGCTACCGTTTGCTGATTCACGGCTCAACGATCCACGGCGGCCAGAGACTGCGTGACGCCAAAGGCGCCAAGATCGCCCGTCCACAGCCGATCATGTACTACCATGCCGCTGGTCCGATGGTGCGTGGCTTCGAGCTGGCGCGCAGCGGCAAACCGGGCGTCAAGCTCAACACCGGCGTCATCGGTCTTGGTGCCGGCGCGCTCGCCTGCTTCGTGAAACCCGGCGAGCAACTGACCTACTTCGAGATCGACCCGGTCGTCGTTTCGATCGCCAAGGACCCGAAGCACTTCGAGTTCCTCTCGGGTTGTGCGCCGCACACCAAGACGATTCTCGGCGACGCCCGCCTGACACTCGCAAAGCAGCCCGCCGGCACCTTCGACTATTTCGTTGTCGATGCGTTCTCGTCGGATGCAGTGCCGGTCCACCTGTTGACCCAGGAGGCGATGGAACTCTATCTGTCGCGCATCACGCACGACGGTCTGATTGCCTTCCATATCTCGAACCGCCACATGGAACTGGAAAGCGTCGTCGCGGCGACCGTTGCCAAGATCCCGGGCGTGCACATGGCCGCCGTCCTGCAAAAGGATGCCAAGCGCAGCATCGACAAGCATCCGAGCCACGTCATCTACCTGTCGCGCGATCGTGCCACGATCGAGCGGGCCATGGCGCTGCCGGGCGCGCGCGCGGTCAATCCGCGCAAGACCGCGGCGTGGTCGGACAACTACGCCGATATCCTGAGCGCCATCTGGCGGCGTTACGCCGAGTAGGCCTAAGCAACGTCGACCAGCCCGTCCAGGAAGGTCGGGATCTGTGATTGCATGATCTCGTATTCGGTTACCTGGCGCCGGCTGGATGCTGCGGCAGAGGAATTGGGCAGCTGCCCGTGTTGCCGGCTTCCACCTCGGCCAATGTACTTTCATCGACGTCGGTCTGGAACGTCGCGTGAAAGCGGTTGACCATGTTGCTGAGCCCGACCGTCAGGCAGATGTCGATGATCTGCTGCTGCGTGAAATGTGCGGCCAGGTCGCCGTAGGTCGCATCGTCGATCGGCTCCAGCCGCGTCGATTTCTGCGCATAGCGGATGATCGCGGCTTCGGGCGCACCGTAGACGCCGTCGGGCAGCGGATTATCGGTAAGGTGCTGCATCTGTTGATCCGTCAGTCCAAGCCCCCGACCGAGGGCGATATGGGTGGGGATTCAGTAGAAACAGTCGTTGACCGACGTCGCGGTCAAATAGGCCAGTTCGCCGTGTTGTGGTTCAAGCGTGGAATCGCGCCGATAGACCGTTTGAATGAGGTCATAGAACGCGGTGAGTGCCGCAGGGCGGTTGGCGAGCGCGCGGAACACGTTGAGCAAGCGGCCACGGGCGGCGCCGGCGTCGAGCAAGGCCTGGCGGGCGGCCGGATCGGTTGCGGGGTCGTTTTCGTCGATGATCGGGATGCGCGCCACGGGATTTCCTTTCAGGGTCTATCGCTTGGCTTCGATGTCGATTTCGATCAGGTGCGGCTTGCCCGACCGCAGCGCCGCTTGCATGGCCGGGCCGATCTCCGCGCCCTTGGTCACATGCGTGCCGGCTACACCCATGCCGCGCGCCATGTCGACGAAGCCAAGCCGCGGTTCGCCAAGGTCCATATGCGCATAGGGCTCCTGGCTGGTGATCTCGAAGCGTTGCCGGTAGACGTCGATATTGTGTTTCAGCACCCGGTATTCGCGGTTGGCGAGGATGACAAACACGATCGGCAGGTCGACATGGGCGGCCGACCACAAGGCCTGGATCGCATACATCGCCGAGCCGTCACCCGAGAGGCACACGACAGGGCGCTGTGGCTCGGCGACGGCGATGCCGAGCGCGCCGGCGATGCCCTGGCCGATGCCGCCGCCGCGTGCGCCGTAGTAGTCGCCGGCATCCGCGAAATCGATCGTGCGCGCGAGGTCGAGGCTTGCGGTGATGGTCTCATCGACCACGATCGCGTCGTCAGGCAGGGCATCGCGCACTTCGGCCATGACACGCGGCATCGAGATCGGCTCACGCTCCCAGGCGCGTTCCGTGCGCGCCTTCTGG
>JBPCVZ010000067.1:0-4575 GCA_051010015.1 Hyphomicrobiaceae bacterium | reverse complement strand
CAATCGCCGTTGTCGGTGCCACGGGAGCCGTGGGCCGGGAAATGCTGAACGTCCTCGCCGAACGGGAGTTCCCGCTCGATGAGGTTTTCGCAGTTGCTTCACGCCGTTCGCTCGGCACGGAAGTCAGCTTCGGCGACAAAACGCTCAAATGCCATGACCTCGAGAATTTTGATTTCTCGAAATGCGACTTCGCGCTGATGAGCGCCGGCGGCAGCGTTTCGAAGGAGTGGTCGCCGAAGATCGGCGCCACCGGCTGCCTCGTCATCGACAACTCGTCGGCGTTCCGCTACGACATCGATGTGCCGCTGATCGTGCCCGAGGCCAACGGTGACGTGCTGCCCGAGTACATGGCCAAGAACAAACGCAAGAACATCATCGCCAACCCGAACTGTTCGACGGCGCAACTCGTCGTCGCGCTCAAACCGCTGCACGACGAAAACCCGATCAAGCGCGTCGTGGTGTCGACCTACCAGTCGGTTTCCGGCGGCGGCAAGGACGGCATGGACGAGCTTTGGCATCAGACCAAGGGCAAGTACGTGCCGGGCCAGGAAGTCGATCCGGAGAAATTCACCAAGCAGATCGCGTTCAACGTCATTCCTCATATCGACGTCTTCATGGAGGACGGCTACACCAAAGAGGAATGGAAGATGCTGGCCGAGACCAAGAAGATTCTCGACCCGAAGATCAAGCTCACGGCGACGTGCGTGCGCGTGCCGGTGTTCGTCGGCCATTCCGAGGCGGTCAATATCGAGTTCGAGCGTCACATGTCGGTTGCCGAGGCGCGCTCCATCCTGCGCGAGGCGCCGGGCGTCCTCGTCGTCGACAAGCGCGAGGACGGCGGCTACGTCACGCCGGTCGATGCCGCCGGTGAGTATGCCACCTATGTCAGCCGCATTCGCGATGATGCGACGATCGAGAACGGCCTCAACATGTGGGTGGTTTCCGACAACCTGCTCAAGGGCGCCGCGCTCAACACGGTCCAGATCGCCGAGCTGATCGTCAACCAGGGCCTGATGCAGAAGAAGGCGGCGTAAGGCTGCAAGCGGCGGGCGCCGGTCGAGAGGCCGGCGACGCCGATCGTTGGGTTACGAACGGATCGACGCCGTCGCATTACGTCGGCCAAGTCGGCCGCTCTAGCCCAACCTACAAATTCATAGTATTTTCAAAGCGTTATCGGAATATAACGAGCCGTAGGTTGGGTTAGCGGTCCACCGCTCTGGCGGAATAAACCAACATCGCCCGCGTAACCCAACATTTCCTAGCTCTCGACCGCCCTAATTTTTGCGCCAACCAGGCGCCCACCCAGTTGAACAATTCAGCATAAATCATTATTCCCCATGGCTATTTTTAAATCTTTTGAAATCAGATAGTTGTCCATCAACGCAGCCCACAAATGGGAGACCGCAAGGATGAATATTGTTCGCATTGCCACGCTGGCATGGATTGCCGTGATCGCCGGTGTACTGGCGACGGCGCCGGCATCGGCGCAAAAGGCCACCACCGCCAAGAAGACGACCAAGGCGCCGGCCAAGAAGGCCACCGCCAAGAAGCCCGCTCCGAAGAAAAAGACCAAGGCCAAGGCAGCCGACAAAAAGCCGGGCGCAAAGAAGACGAAAAAGAAAGCGGCAGCCAAATCCAAGCCGAAAACGGCAGCTAAGAAAGCGGCGCCGAAAAAGACCGCTGCGAAAAAGTCGACCGCGCGAAAATCAACCTCGCCGTGTGTCGGCCTCAAGCAGCGTGCCTGCACCGCCAACAAGGTCTGTGGCTGGATCAAGCCCAAGAAGAAGGTGTCGACCGACGGGCGCAAGCTCACCGCCTACTGCCGCAAGGTCGCCGGCATCGCCCGGAAAAAGCCTGCAACCAAGAAGGCCGTCGCCAAGAAAGCGGCAAAGAAGACGAACTAGCTTGAGCGACGGTCTCTGACGCTTCGCTCGCGTGGCCCGCCAGGCCGGCGCGGCCACCGTCGCGTTGGCCTCAGTTCTGCAGCGCTCCCGTCGCGACGCGTCCGCCCGGCGCGAAACCGGCGGCGGCCGGGTCGACGACCCGCGGGCTGAACTGCTGCACTTCGAGAATGGCGAGGCTGTGCTGTGCGGTGCCGCCTGCCGCAAACCGGAAGGCGCCGTCGACGCCGACAAAGCCGTTCGGACGCGTCAGGTTCTGTGCCGTGTAGCGCGAACCGGCGGGATTGGCCGTCGCCAGACGGATCGCGATCGTCACGGCATCATAGGACAGCGTCGCGATGCACGGCGGTGCTGATCCGAACGTGCGCGCGAATTTTTCCGAGAACGCCCGCCAGCCGCGCGGGTCGGGCGCCGGGTACCAGCTGCCGATGAAGTTCTTGTTGCGCCCGAGGTTGGGATAATCCCAGCCGCCACTGCCGAGGAATTTGACCGGCGCCGTGCCGAGATTGGCGTATTCGATCAGCGGCGCCAGGTTGGGCAGGGTATTGGGGCCACCCGGCAGGAAGATCGCATCGACTGGCATGCCGACCTCAGCCGATTCCTTGACGAGTTTGAACAGGCGCTGCGACGGCTCAAGCATGCCGTTGGAATTGTTCGGATATTTCTCGATCGCGACGACCCGCCCGCCGTTGCGTGCAACCGCGGCCTGGAAAGAGGCCGTCATGAGTTGGCCGTAGGCGTTCTCCGGTACCAGCGCCGCGAACGTGCGCTTCGACTGACGCGCGGCAAATCCGACGATCCGCTCGACTTCCTCTTCGGCCAGGAAACTGAGCAGATAGACGCCGTTGCCGGCGACCTTGCGATCATTCGAAAACGCGATCACCGGCAGCTTGGCTTGGCGCGCGACCTGCCCGACGGCCGGCACCGAGCGCGCATAGAGCGGCCCGATGATCAGCTCGACGCCTTCCGACACGGCCAGCGTCGCGGCGGCGGCGGCGCCTTCGGGGGTCCCCTTGGTGTCTTTGACGACCAGCTGGAAACCGGGATTGTTGAGTTCAAACAGCGCCATCTCGGCGGCCTGTTTCATGCCTTTGGCAACGGCGGCCGATTGCGCCGAGCCGGAGAGCGGCAGCAGCACTGCGACCTTGGCCTTGAGCGGGCTACCGCTCGCCGTGCGCGGCGGCGTCAGGCCAGGGCCCTGCGGTGCCAGCGCGGACGAGCCGCTACCGAGCCCGCTGCCGAGCGAACACGCCGCCAGCAACAGCGCGGCGCCGCCGGCGCCAAGGCGTGCCAAGACCGCGCCAAGGCGCAGGCCCGGACGCCGTGTCCTGTACTCGATCACGCCAATCTTCTGCGTCACCGTCGATCATCCCCCAGTCGCATCCGTTCAATGCTCACCCGTTCAGCCCGCGCGACGTTCTTCGCATCGCGATTGTTCAGGCCAAAATCCGCGCCCCCAACTGATTCGCTTCGACACAATACGATATTTTCTAGGCACGCCACCCACTCTCTTTGGAAAACCCGATCAAAGCGGCGATACTGGGACCGAACGGGCGATGAATCTTGCCCGGAAGGCAATACTGTTCAGTCGGTTAGGCGAGAATCGGCGGAAAGGCACAAACGTGGGCGACGACGAGAGACCGGCGGAACCGGCGATGCGCGATTCTGACCGTGCGTCGGAAGCGCTGCGGCGCGGCGATAGGGGTGGTGACGCCGGCGGCATCATTGCGGCGCTCGGCGCCAGTGTCCGCGACCTGTTCGCGCGCCCGCTGGCGCCTGGCCTACATCTCGTCGCCACGCCGATCGGCCACCTCGGCGACATCACGCCGCGTGCCCTGGTGACGCTGGCGCAGGCCGATCGCGTCTACTGCGAAGACACCCGCGTGTCGCGTCCCATGCTCGCCCGGTTCGCGATCAACCGGCCGCTTGCGAGCTATCATGAGCACAACGCCGAGGCGGCCCGGCGCGAGATCCTGGCGCAAATCGACAGTGGTCGTTCCGTTGCATTGATGTCGGATGCCGGCATGCCGGCCATTTCCGACCCGGGCTTCAAGCTCGCGCGCGCCGTGATCGCGGCCGGCGCGGATGTTTTCGTCATTCCCGGCCCGACCGCGCTGACCACGGCGCTGACCGCGTCCGGACTGCCGACAGACAGTTTCTTTTTTGCCGGCTTCCTGCCGCAGAAATCGGCGGCGCGGCAAGCCCGCATCGCCGCGCTCGGGGCCATTCCGGCGACCCTGATCTTCTATGAATCACCGCACCGGGTCAGCGCCGCGCTGCACGACCTCGCCGCCGGCCTCGGCCCCCGCCCGGCCGCCGTCGCGCGCGAACTGACCAAGAAATACGAGGAAGTATGGCGCGGCCCCCTCGCTGACCTTGCCGAACGGTCGGCCGCGACGCCGCCGCGCGGCGAAATCGCGATCGTCGTCGCACCGCCATCAGCGCCTGACACCACCGACGTCAGCGACGAGATGATCCTCGACGCGATCCGCGCCGCGCTGCCCGACATGCGCCCGGCGGCGGCGGCAAAAACCATCTCACAGAACCTTGGCGTGCCGCGCGCTAGAGTCTATGATCTCGTTTTGTTCCTCAAGGATCAACCGAAAGGTTAGGGACATGTCGCGAAGGCTATTGTCGCGCCTATTGGCGCGAACGGGGCCAGCCCCGCACCCCG
>JBPCVZ010000066.1:0-3253 GCA_051010015.1 Hyphomicrobiaceae bacterium | reverse complement strand
TCGGCCCGGTCAGCGAGAAGCACGGCACCTCACGGCCCTTGGCGAGCCCGTCGAGATACTGCTCCTTCTGCGCGTCCGTACCGTACTTCTCGAGCAGTTCACCCGGCCCGAGCGAATTCGGCACCATGACGATCGTCACCGCATCCGGCGAGCGCGACGCGATCTTGCCGAGGATCAGCGACTGCGCCTGCGCCGAAAAACCAAGCCCGCCATGCTCCTTCGAGATCAGCATGCCAAGGAAGCCGTTGTTCTTGGCATAGTCCCACACGCGCTCCGGGATTTCGTTTTCGTGGTGACGGATCTGCCAGTCGTCGAGCATCGCGCAGAGCTCTTCGGTCGGCCCGTCGAGAAATGCCTTTTCCTCGTCGGTCAGCACAATGCCTGGCACCGAACGCAACTTCTCCCAGTCCGGGCGCCCCGAAAACAGTTCCGCATCGAAACCGATCGTTCCTGCGTCCAGCGCCTGCTGCTCGGTATCGGAAACACGCGGCAGCACGGCGCGAATGCCGTTGAACGCCGGCCGGGTCAGGATCATTTGGCGCAGCGCCGGAATGCTCAGCGCGGCGCAAACCACCGCAAACAAGCCGATCAAAAGCGGCAGCACCGATAGCGCCGCCGGGTCCGACGACAACGGACTTTGTATGCCGAGATAGGTGGCGATCGCGGCTGCAGTCGCCCACAGCCATAGCGGCGCGCGTTTGATGGCGAGGACGAATGCGCCAGCCAGGCTCAGCCCCAGATAGAGTAACGTGCCCATATTCGCTCTTGCTCACTTATACCGATAGTTCACTGCGCTCAGATTTCGAGTTGTAGCATCATGTTTTTCGCACGGGGCGGCTCTCCTCCCCACATGAAGCCCGGAATAACAGCTATTCAATTGCAAAATGATTGCTACACACGGCTTTATTTCAGAAATGGGACTGATCTGAACCGATTGTTTGCCATTTGCCGGTAACGTCCAGTCAAAACTCGGTAACCAACGCTTTTTGACACGGGCCAAACTGATGAACAAACGCGCTATGCCATTGCCAAACAAGAATGAAATCGAGCTGCCGGGCAACATGAACCCCGTGCTGGCGCTGCTTGGCTTCCTGCCGGTCATGATAATCATCATGATCGCTCTGGCGCTCGCGGTCGAGAACACGCCGATTCCTCTCATGATCCTGCTTGTTTTGGTCTGCGGCTGCTGCGTGATGCTCAGCTGGACGGCGCTGCAGGTGCTCCTCGGCGGCAAACTGACGCTCGGCGAGGACAGCCTTACCGTGCATCGCTTCTTGTCAGAAACCAGTTATCCGTGGGGTGCAATCGAAGGCTGCAAGGTGATGCCGGCAACCGGGACGTTCGGCGATGATGCCCTTGTCGAGTTGGACGAGCGCGCCGGTGTCGGCCTGTTTCTGCGCGGACTTGACCGACGTCGGGATCACGATCTCGACGCCGATGTCGTCCTTTGCGCCGGTTCCCGCTCACACCTGCAGCCGCTCATGCAGATCGCCAACAAGGTTCAGGCCGGCATCAAGCGCGCGGAAGCGCCGGTCCGGCGGCCGCCGGCGCGTGCGCCGCAATCCGGCCAACGCCAGCAGTTCAGGCAGCGCCGCCCGGCTGCCCGCAAGCCAGCGGCGGCGCAGGCCGACCCGGTCGCTGCCTTCCGCAATCGCGCCGCCAGCAAGTAGCACGCAATGACACCTTCACCTTCGGTCGCGATGGACGGTCCACGGCATCGCGAACGCTGTGCCGTCCGATCGCCACCTCAACGGTTCCATTTCGCTCGAACTCCTTTTAGGATCATGGTTCAGCGAAGTTTTGCCGGAGAGACATAGATGGCCGACGCCCCCGTTCCCGCCCAGTTGGGCCCCTACCAGGTCGAACTCGAAGAAGGCCGGATGTATGCTTGGTGCGCGTGCGGCAAGTCCGAGCGCCAGCCGTTCTGCGATGGCAAGCACAAGGACACCGGCATCGAGCCGATCCGCTTCAAGGCCGAAAGCACCGGCACATTCAATCTATGCGGCTGCAAGGATACCGACGAAAGCCCGTTCTGCGACGGCTCGCACAATATGCTTTGACGCCGTCAATCTACGCTTGACGCCATGCGATCGGGCTTTGCCCCCATGAACAACCACATCACCGACGTTCCGGGTATCACCGTCGGCCACGCCGGTTGCGAAACCCTGGTCTCGGGCGTTACGGCGCTGCTGTTCGAGCAGCCGGCGCTTGGCGCCGTCGCCGTCCTCGGTGGTGCTCCCGCCGGTCGAGACACCGAATGCCTCGCCGCCAATCGCCTCGTCGAGCAGGTCGACGCGATCGTTTTGTCGGGCGGCTCCGGCTTCGGCCTCGATGCCGCCACCGGCGTCCAGGCCTGGCTGCGCGAACAGGGCCGCGGCCTCGCCGTCGGTGGCGCGCGCGTGCCGATCGTGCCGCAGGCGATCTGTTTCGATTTATTGAACGGCGGCGACAAGGACTGGGGCCGCTTTCCGCCCTACCGCGAACTCGGCTATGACGCCGCGCAAGCCGCCGCTCCGACCAACACGGAACTCGGCAGCGTCGGCGGCGGCATCGGTGCCACCACCGTCAACTTCAAGGGCGGCATCGGCTCGGCCAGCACGCGCACCTCGTCCGGCGCCAGCGTCGCAGCTCTGATGCTGGTCAATGCACTCGGCTCCGCCACCGTCGGCAACGGACCCCATTTCTGGGCCGGCGCCCTGGAAGAAGACGCCGAATTCGGCGGCCACGGCCCCGCCACCTCCATCTCACGCGAAGATCGCGCGCTCACATGGAAAGGCGGCCCCACCGGCGCCGCGCCGCCGCATGCCACCACCATCGGCGTCATTGCCACCGATGCGACGCTGACCAAAGCGCAATCCGAACGCCTCGCCATCGCCGGACACGACGGCTTTGCCCGCGCTTTGCGGCTTACCCATGCACTGTTCGACGGCGACATGCTGTTTGCTGTCAGCACCGGCCGAAAACCCTTGCCGGACGACCCTTCCGCACAGATTGAACTCGGTGGCCTCGCCGCCGACTGCGTCGCCCGCGCCATTGCCCGCGGCATTTTTGAGGCAACCCGTCCGGGTCCGCGCTATAATGGGCCACCACCCTATGGCGAAATCTTCCCGCGATAACGACCACCGACCGTGAAACCCTCCCGGAAAACCATCATCCAGGTCACGCTTGCCGTGTTCATGACAGGCCTGCTCGCCGTGCTGCTGGTCTGGCAGGAAGCGCGCTACCGGCTCGTTGGCGACTGCCACGCCCGCGG
>JBPCVZ010000065.1:0-31058 GCA_051010015.1 Hyphomicrobiaceae bacterium | reverse complement strand
GTCATCGCGCGTAGCAGCGTTTTGAGGTCGACACCGTCGCTGTGATGCAGGCGCAATGCGGTGGCAAGCATCGTTTCGAGGCCGACGGCGCCGTCGGCGGCTTCGGCGAAGGGGCGGCGTTTGGTGTCGGCGTCCTGCGGGTCATGGCTCGAGACGATGACGTCGATGTCACCGCCGTCGAGGGCCCGCACCATGCCGACGCGATCATCTTCGGTGCGCAACGGCGGGCGCACTTTGTAGAAAGTGCGATACGGCACAACGTCGTTTTCATTGAGGGCGAGGTGATTGATTGATACGCCGCAGGTGACCTTGAGGCCTTTGCCGCGCGCCTGGCGGATTGCCGCGACGCTTTCGGGGCATGAGATCGTCGGTGCGTGGTAGCGCGCGCCGGTCAACTCGACGAGGCGCAGGTCACGATCGAGCACGATGGTCTCGGCAACCTTGTTGGCGCCGGAAAGGCCGAGCCGCGTGGCAAGTTCGCCCGCGTTCATGCTGGCGTTGCCGGCGAGATTCTGGTCTTCGGCGAAGTGAGCGATCAGCGCATCGAAGTCGCGCGAGTACTGCAGCACCTGGTGCATGACCCGGGTGTTCATGACCGACTGCTTGCCGTTCGAAAACGCGATGGCGCCGGCGCGCTTCAAGAGCCCGATTTCGGTGAGGTCACTGCCCTCGAGGCCCATCGTCATTGCGGCCATCGGGTGGACGTGGACGATCGCGTTGTCACGCGCGCGGCGCTGGATGAAATCGACGAGAGCGACCTGGTCGATGACCGGATCGGTATCCGGCATGACGATCACGGTCGTGACACCGCCGGCCGCTGCCGCGCGGCTGGCGGTGCGCAGCGTTTCGCGGTGCTCGGTGCCCGGCTCGCCAGTAAAGACCTGCATGTCGACGAGCCCCGGTGCGAGAATGTGGCCCTGACAGTCGATCACCTGGTAGCCGTCCGGCGCATTGCGGCGCAGCTTGGTGCCGACCTCGGTGATCAGACCATCTTCGATCAGCACGCCGCCGGGTTCGTCGCGCCCCGATGCCGGGTCGATGACGCGGGCGTTGATCAGGACCGTCGGTTCATGTGGCGCGTTAAGGTCGCCGGGTTTGGCAAACTGGGGCATCAGCGTCGCCCACCCTCGGAAACGGTCATTGGTTTGTTGCCCGGGTCCTCGCGCGGCGCCCGTGCGACGGCGGCGAGGACGGCCATGCGGATCGCAACGCCCATCTCGACCTGGTCCTGGATGACGCTGCGCGAGTGGTCGGCCACCGTCGACGCGATCTCGACACCGCGGTTCATAGGGCCGGGATGCATGATCAGCGCGTCCGGCTTGGCGTGACTGAGTTTTTCCTGGTCGAGCCCGAAAAAGTGGAAGTACTCACGCTCTGTCGGCACGAAGGCACCGCCCATTCGTTCACGCTGCAGGCGCAGCATCATGACGACATCGGCCTGCTTGACGCCCTCCCACATGTTCGTAAAGGCCTCGACGCCAAGGCGGTCCGGCGCCGATGGCATCAACGTCGACGGCGCGATGATGCGCACGTTGGCACCAAGCGCATTGAGGACGTCCATGTTGGAGCGCGCGACGCGCGAGTGCTTGATGTCGCCGCAGATGGCGATGGTGAGGCCGCCGACCCGGCCCTTTTCACGCCGGATGGTGAGCGCGTCGAGCAGCGCCTGGGTCGGGTGCTGATGGGCGCCGTCGCCGGCATTGACGACGGAGCAGTCGACCTTTTCCGAGAGCAGTTGGACGGCGCCGGCGGCGTGATGGCGCACGACGATGATGTCGGGCCGCATCGCGTTGAGCGTCATTGCCGTGTCAATCAGCGTCTCGCCTTTTTGCACCGACGACGTTGATACGTTCATGTTGAGCACATCGGCGCCGAGCCGTTTGGCGGCGAGTTCGAACGATGATTGCGTGCGCGTCGAGGCTTCGAAAAACAGATTGATGACGGTCTTGCCAGCCAGTGACGGCGGGTGGCGATCGCCGGCACGGCTGATTTCGGCGGCCTTGTCGGCGGCATCGAGCAGGGAATTGATTTCCGGTGCCGTCAGCTTCTCACACGTGAGGAGATGATGACGCGCGAACGCGAATTCCGAGTCTGATAAAAATTCGGTCATTAAAAGCCGGGGTATAGGCTGAAGTGTACGGCACGGCAAGGGTGTTTATGGCACCATGGTGGAATAACAGTGTATGGCTGTAGCGTGTGCCTTGGTCGATGTCGGACGTCTGGCCCAGTGGGCAATCCGAGCTGCGCTAAAAAGATAGCCTATGTTCTGTCATTACGGCGAACACGTATCCGGCGGGCAGGGTGTCCGCCTCGGCCAGACATCGGACTGTTGGCCAGGGATGTGAAAGACCCGGATCCGACTTCAGTTTCGGGTCTCGGATTGACGTTTGGCGGCAGAGGTCAGAAGGTTCCGGGCATGGAACTCGCACACCTATCCTGGCCCTTCTTCGAGGCAGCCCATCATCAAATTGCTGCCGAATTCGATCAGTGGGCCTCTACTCATCTCACCGAATTCGAGCAGGATGAGGGTGGAGACGGCCGCGCTGCCCGGCGAATCTTCGAACTCATGGCTGCTCAGGCTGGCTCGCGGACACATTGGCAAACAGTGACCCGACTGTTGGACGATCGCATTTAGATTTGCGCAAAGTTTGTCTCCTCCGCGAGCTGAGTGCGTATTCGTCGGCAATCGCTGATGTCGCCGTGTCGGAGCCTTGGCTGGGAGCCCTGCCGATCATACTGCATGCCTCACAAGCACAGCGGGAGCACTATCTTCCGAAGTATCTGTCTGGAGAATTGCTGCCAGCTTTCGCACTATCTGAACCGGGTGCTGGATCAGATGCGGCCGCAATCGAAACAACCGCCAGACTTGATGGTGACCACTATGTAATCAATGGCCAGAAAACATGGACATCGAACTGCGGCTTGGCAGATCTTTACATCGTCTTTGCCAAGACCGAAGGAGATCAAAGTCTCGGTGGGATTTCTGCATTTGCAGTTGATGGGAGCACAGCTGGCATAGTGTTAGAGGAGCGCCTGTCGGTGATGCCGCCACACACGGTTGGAACCTGGTCTTTGAACGAGTGTCGCGTCCCCGTCGAGTGTCGAGTCGGCGCTCCGGGCCAAGGCTACAGAATTGCTATGCATGCTCTCGAAGTTTTTCGCCCAACCGTTGGTGCCGCCACGCTTGGGTTTGCGCGACGGGCGATGTCCGAAGCCGTTGAGCGAAGCACAACGCGCACCGCATTTAAGAAGCCAATATCGCAGCACCAACTCATCCAAGCAAAGCTTGCTGACATGGCGGTCGGTATCGATGCAGCTGCACTTTTGGTCTATCGCGCAGCGTGGTTGCATGACACCGGAGATCAGAGCATATCCCGCGAAGCCGCAATCGCTAAACTCTATTCAACGGAAACATCCTTCAAAATAATCGATGACGCCGTCCAGATTTTTGGCGGTCTGGGCGTGGTTAGCGGCACGTCGGTGGAACGTCTCTTCCGCCATTCAAGAGCGTTCCGAATTTTTGATGGAACAAGTGAAATTCAACGACTGATTATCGCTCGGAATGTCCTGGACGGCGGGTAGGCCATGTCCTGCGGGATGGCCGTTCAAAGCCTTTGTCGACAGGCACCGGGCTGGCAGGGACGTCAAGTTGGTGAGCCGACGTTGGTCGATAGCAGAGGAGCAAGCAATGTGATCGCAGCCATTGTCCCGCAGTTTTTTCCGCCGATCTCACAAGGACCCTGATGTTTTACCATCAGAACCTCGGCTTCGAAACGCAGTTCGAATATGGCGAGCCTCCGTTTTACGCAGGCGCAATTCGCGACGGGTTGTCAATTTTCTTTCGCCACCTCGATCAGCCACCTCAGGTGCCGCCGAACAAATTCAAAAGCGAATTGCTCGATGCCTACATCCGCGTTGAGGATGTCAGAAAGTTGCACAGTGAGTTCTTGAGCCGTGATGTCGTGTTGTTTCGCGATATCGCAGACATGCCGTGGGGTTATACGGAATTCGTGGTCAGAGACGTAGACGACCGGCTGCTTTGCTTTGGCGAGGGCACAGAACTTGCCGTATTAACGTGACCGCTGCCGATAACAGCAAATTTGACAAGTATAAAGTTTAAAAGTCTATCGGATGCTGCGTCACAGTCCGGAGTGCGCGGCGACCGTGACGTGCGGCGCACCGGACTGGTGGGGATGATAGCTTCGGCCAATGAACCCCTGCCATCGCCGGAATAAGGAGATTGATTGACATGGCCAGCGGAAAAGTTGTCGTTGAGCGCAACGGTCCAGTGACGACGGTGATCATCAACCGGCCCGAGGTGCGCAACGCGGTCGACAATGAAACTGCGGATGGATTGGTGGCGGCGTTTGCCGCGTTCGATGCAGACGAGGAACAGCGGGTCGCCGTGCTATGGGGCACAGGCGGCGGCTTTTGTGCCGGCGCCGACCTCAAGCAGGTCGCGACCGGCGAGCGGCGCGCACGCTGGAAGCTCGACGGCGATGGGCCGATGGGGCCGTCGCGGATGCGCCTGTCAAAGCCGGTGATCGCGGCGGTGGCGGGACATGCGGTTGCCGGCGGGCTGGAACTGGCGATCTGGTGCGATATGCGCGTCGCGGAGGAGACCGCCGTATTCGGAGTCTACTGCCGACGCTGGGGCGTACCCCTGATCGATGGCGGCACGGTGCGACTGCCGCGCCTGATCGGGCAAAGCCACGCGCTGGACATGATCCTCACCGGGCGCCCGGTCGAGGCCGAGGAAGCGTTGCGCATGGGGTTGGCGAATCGCGTGGTGGCGAACGGCGAGGCGCGGCCGGCAGCCGAGGCATTGGCGCACGACCTGACCAAATTTCCGCAGATGTGCATGAACGTCGATCGGGCGTCGGTGCAGCGCCAGTGGGACTTGCCATTTGAGCATGCGATGAAAGCCGAGTTCGCGCATGGCATTGCAGCTGCGGATGCGGAAGGGCGCTCGGGCGCGGCGCGGTTTGCCGAGGGGGCCGGGCGCAGCGGTTCATTTGACGACTGACGTCGTAGCCGGCGTTGTGCGGGGCGGTAGGTTGATGAGGGCGACGCCGACCAAGGCGGCGATCAGACCGATGCCGACGATGGGACTGATCTGCTCACCGAGCACGATGACCCCGAGCAGGACGCCGACGCCGGCGCGCAGATACGCCTGACTGGCGACATTGAGAGAGCCGAGCGTACGCAGTAGTCGAAAGTACAGCATCATCGCGATGGCCGTGCAGAAAACACCGAGCAACAGGGCGGCGGTGAGCGCGCGCGGCGAGGGGGCAAGCCGCCACGGCTGGTCGAGGACGAGGCAAGCCGGCACCAGGCAGATGGCGGCCCAAAGCATGGTGCACGTCGCGGTGACCGTCGCGGGCAGGTGCGCGAAGCGTTTGCCGAAGATTGCAGCGTAGGCATACATCATGGCGCCGGCGAGGGCGGCGCACTGCCCTGCAACTTGTTGGCCGAGGCCGCCCAGCACATCCGGTCCGACGATCAGCACGACGCCGAGGAAGCCGAGAACGGCGCCGAGCAGGCGTACGGGACTGGTTGCCTCGTGGCGCGTGACCAGCACGGTGAACAGAAAGACGAACAACGGCGACGTCGAGTTGAGGACGCTGGCGAGGCCGCTGTCGATATGCTGCTGGCCCCACGCGAGCAGCAGCCAGGCGCCGATACTATTGAGTACCGATTGAACGAAGAGGAAACCCCAGGTGCCGGCATCACGGGGCAGCTTGGCGCCTTGCCATTGAACGATGGCAAGCAGAATGATCACGGCAACGGTGACGCGGATCGCGATCAGCGTGACCGGTGGAATCTCCGCGACAGCTATGCCGATGAACAGGTACGATGAGCCCCACAGCAGCGCCAGGCATCCCAGCAGCGCGAACTCGCGCCAGCGACTGATCGAAATGTCCGACATGAGCAACCCTCTTTGTCGGCGATCATAGTCGATTGCCAGACATAGAAGCTTCGATTACGATCGAAGTATGAGAGAAGGACCGGATATCGCCCGCCTCGGCGCCCTGATCGGCGATCCCGCGCGCGCCAACATGTTGACCGCGATGATGGCGGGACAGGCGTTGACGCCGAGCGAACTCGCCACCGTCGCCGGCGTGACGTTGCCGACGACCAGTGCGCATCTTGCCAAGCTGGAAGCAGGCGGTTTGATCGCACAGCGCAAGCAGGGCCGACATCGCTATTTTGCGCTGGCCGATGACGAGGTCGGCGCGCTGCTGGAAAGCATGATGGGGCTGGCGGCGCAGAAGGGTCATCTGCGTGTGCGCACCGGGCCGAAGGACCCGGCGCTGCGCAAGGCGCGGGTGTGCTACAACCATCTTGCCGGAGAGCTGGCGGTGCAGATGTTCGACAGCTGCCGAGCACGCGGATTTCTTCTTGGGGACGCCGATGTCCTGGAGCTGACCGCACCGGGACGTGCATTCATGACGAATCTCGGTATTGACGTCACGGCTGTTGAAAATCCGCGACGGCCGTTGTGCAAATCCTGCCTCGACTGGAGCGCCCGGCGCAGCCATTTGGCTGGTAGCCTCGGCCGGGTCCTGCTTGATACATTCTATCAAAAGCGCTGGGCCAAGCGCGAAGAGGGCTCGCGCGTGGTGCGCTTCACGAAGGCCGGTGAGACGGCGTTCCGTGAAACGTTCCCGGTGTGATGCGGGATCGGTGGCCGGAAGCGCCGGTAACCTGAAGTCCACTAAAAATTGAAGTTTGTAACGCACGAGTGCTGCTATTATCCGGTCGTTGCAAGGCCGGGGAGGTGGAATGCCGGGCGCGAATGTCAAAAGAATTGGGGTGCTTGGCGCCGCGTTGCTGGTGGTGGTCGCCGGCGGGCTATGGGCGTGGCAGACGCGCTACGCGGTGTCGGGCAGCGAAGGCAATTTCATGGAAGTGCGGCAAGCCCATAGCAAGGCCAAGTCCGGCGAGATTGTGTTGGTCGATGTACGCCGGCCATCCGAGTGGAAGGCATCGGGCGTGCCGGCGAGCGGTCATGCCATAACCATGCACCAGGACGGCAGGCGCTTCCTGTCCCAGCTGCTCGCAGCCGCCGGCGGAGATAAGGCTCAGCCATTGGCCCTGATCTGTGCGACCGGTGGACGGACAACCTGGCTGCAGGCCCGCTTGCGAAAGGCGGGGTTCAAGAAACTGTACAACGTCACAGAGGGTATGATGGGCAGCCGTTTTGGCGCCGGATGGCTCAAGAAAGGCCTGCCGGTGCGGCAATGGACGGGGCAGGGATCAAGCAAGCCGTGATGCGCGTGGTACGCGGTGTCGGCCGAGATCGTCGGCACAATTCGGTTCAGAGAAAATTGGAAAGATTGTGGAGGCTTTGATGAGCCGTAAGGCTGTTCGACTGGAGCGCAGCGCGTGGGCACGTGATGCCGAGATCTGGCGGGGGCGCTTCGAGGGCAAGGACATCGGGGCCGATGTGACGGTGTTGTTCTTTTCATCCGACAAGGTCGGCGCCGGACCGGTGCTGCACGTGCACCCCTATGACGAGGTCTTCATCGTGCGCGAAGGACGGGCGCTGTTCACGGTCGGCGACGAGAAGATCGAGGCATCGGAAGGTGACATCCTGATGGGCCCGGCCGGTGTGCCGCACAAATTCAAGAACCTTGGTCCGGGCCGCCTGGAGACGACCGACATTCATCTCAGCGATCATTTCGAGCAGGTCGAAGTGGATGATCCGGAAGTGTAGGCAATCTTGAAATTCTTGGTCGGCTGGTGTTCGCGGGGTCTGCGATCTACACCCGCTTCCGCTCCGCCGCCGGCTCCAGCGCCATGATGCGTTGCGCCTCCGGGTTGTCGAGCACGGCCGGATCGGCGAGCCAGGCGAGCATCATGTCGAACATGTCGTCGCCCCAGAACAACGTGCCGTCGATCATGAAGCTCGGCACGCCATAGGCGCCGGCGGCAATGGCTGCCTCGGTGTTGGCGCGCAGTGCATCTTTGACCGCCTGCACGCCGGTTGCCGCAACGAGATCGTCGACGCCGAGTTTGGCGGCGAGCGCCACCAAACTGTCCGGCGCCTGGCCGTCGTTGCCCGTACCCCAGATATGATCGAAGATCGTGCCGATCGTTTCGCGGTCGGCACCCTTGGCGATGGCGAGGCGCAGGACGGTCAACGGATTGAACGGATGCCGCGGCGGCGCCTTGAAGGGCAGGCCGAGTTGTTGCGCGCGCCACTGCGTCAACAGGAACGTATGACTTTTCTTGGCCGGAATTTCCGCCGGGCCGAGCTGGCCCCAATGGTTGAGCAGGCCGGCGAACAGAATCGGGCGGTAGGTGACCGTTACGTCTTCGGGCAGCCGTTGCATCTGGTGGAACTGGAGATAGGCATAAGGTGAAATGAAGTCGAAGTACCAGTCGGCTTGGCGCACGGCGGGATGTCCTTGAGTGATGACCTGATTGACGCGTGTTTTTGCATGAATTGCGGATGTCGCCAATCCGGGATGGGTCCGTACCGACCACATTGCCCGTATGCCGGCGCTCTGGTATCGAAAAGCGTAGACCATCCTGCCAAGAGTGAGAGAGCCGACCGGTATGGCGACACAAGCGAGCAATTTGATTGCGGGGGCAACGGGCGATTGGGAAATCGTGATCGGGCTGGAAGTACACGCCCAGGTCAATTCCAAGGCCAAACTGTTCTCCGGTGCATCGACGGAGTTTGGCGGCCCGCCGAACAGTCACGTGTCGCTGGTCGACGCCGCGATGCCAGGAATGCTGCCGGTGGTCAATCGCGAGTGTGTCGCGCAGGCGATCCGTACTGGCCTTGGCCTCAACGCCAAGATCAACCTGCGCTCGGCTTTTGATCGCAAGAACTATTTTTACCCGGACCTGCCGCAGGGCTACCAGATCTCGCAGCTCTACCACCCGATCGTCGGTGAGGGCGAGGTCGAGATCGATGTCGATGGCGAAACCAAGTCGGTTGGTATTGAACGCCTGCATCTCGAACAGGATGCCGGCAAGTCGATCCACGACATGCACCCGGACTATTCCTACGTTGACCTCAACCGGTCCGGCGTGGCGCTGATGGAGATCGTCTCGAAGCCAGACATGCGCTCGGCCAAGGAGGCGCAGGCCTATGTGACCAAGCTGCGCACGATCGTGCGCTACCTCGATACCTGCGACGGCGACATGGAAAAAGGCAACATGCGCGCCGACGTCAACGTCTCCGTGCGCAAGCCGGGCGATGCGCTGGGCACGCGGTGCGAGATCAAGAACGTCAACTCGATCCGATTTATCGGTCAGGCGATCGAGACCGAAGCGCGCCGCCAGATCGACATCATCGAGGATGGCGGCGAAATCGAGCAGGAAACACGGCTGTTCGATCCGCGCGCCGGCGAAACGCGCTCGATGCGCTCCAAGGAAGAGGCGCACGACTATCGCTATTTTCCGGACCCCGATTTGCTGCCGTTGGAAGTCGAGCAGGCCTATGTCGACGAGATGAAGTCGGGACTGCCGGAGCTGCCGGACGAGAAGCGCGCGCGGTTCATGAAGGACCTTGGGCTTTCTGCCTACGACGCCAGCGTGCTGGTGGCCGACAAGGAGAACGCCGATTTCTTCGAAGCCGTCGCCGAAGGCCGCGATGGCAAGATGGCAGCCAACTGGGTGATCAATGAACTTTTCGGGCGGCTCAACAAGGAGGGGCTGGAGGTTGAGCAGTCGCCGCTCAGCGCGGCACAGCTTGGCGAACTGATCGACCTGATCACGAGCGATGCGATTTCCGGCAAGATCGCCAAGGATGTGTTCGAGATCGTGTGGACAGATGGCGGCAGCCCGGCGGCGGTTGTCGAAGAACGCGGCATGCGGCAGGTGACCGACACCGGTGCCATCGAAGCTGCGGTCGACGAGGTGATCGCGGCCAATCCGAGCCAGGTTGAGAAAGCGGTCGGCAATCCCAAGCTCGCCGGCTGGTTCGTCGGCCAGGTCATGAAGGCGACTGGCGGCAAGGCCAATCCGCAGGCGGTGCAGGCGCTGGTCAAGGAGAAACTGGGGTTGGACTAGGGTCTGCTGAGTATCTCCGCGCGAAGCCGGCGAGACCGGCCACTATTGCTGTGGCCGGGATGCAGTGCAATGCTGCGACCTATTACGAAACAAGCACGCTGGAGCGCCGACATGCTTCGATATGCGATCGCACTTACTGCATTTCTAGGCCTGATCCTCATCGCAGCGTCAAGCGCGGCACTGGCGCAATGCCGGGCCGAGCCGCTCGAACAGTTCCTCGAGGAACGCGCCTTCGAGCTGTCGGCGGACGAGAAAATCAACCTCTACGCGGCTCAGCTGGTGCGCTACTACGACAAGCGGGATATCTCGCGCCAGGACGTGTTGCGCTCGATGAAGGCCTGGGAGCGGCGCTGGCCGGAGCGCATCTACAAATTTATTTCGATCATTGAATTCCGCCGCACGGAGGCGGGGGATGCCTGCAAGGTCAAGTTCGCCTATCGGTTCCTGGCGTATAGTCCTCAGCGCGACAAAGTGAGCGCGGGTATCGGGACCTCGACGCTCGTCTTGGCCGACGTTGGCGATGGCGGTCGCTTCAAGATCATTGGCGAAATCGGCGACGTCAAATGCCGTGGTCTCAGGAAATTTGCCAGGAGCCGTTGCTGATTGGCGCTCATGTCGGTCAGCGCATTCGCCTAATCCAGCATCTCCACATTGAGCGGCATGCCTTCACGAGGTCGCAGAGTGACGCGGCTGACCGGTTCCGGAACATACATGCCATCCCAACCGAATGACGCGTGCTGGAGCAGGGTTGCCAGAATCACTTTGGCTTCGACCTGGGCAAACGACATGCCAACGCAGACGCGCGGGCCGGCGCCGAACGGCATGTACTGCGTACGCGACCGCCCCTTTTCGCGTTCGGGCAGGAAGCGATCCGGGTCAAACCGGTCGGGATCGTCCCATAGCATTTCGTGTCGATGCACGCACCAGATCGGGATCGTCAACTGGTCGCCCGGATTGAAGAATTCGTCAGCCAGCTCAAGCGGTTCGCTCGGCGTGCGGGCGATGACAATGACGGGCGGATAGAGGCGCATCGACTCCTTCAAAATCCGATCGATGACGTCGAGACGGTCGACATGATGGGCCTCGACGGGCGCATCACCAGCGACGTCGAGGACCTCGTTGCGGGCGCTATGCTGCCATTCGGGTGCGCGGGCCAGCAGATAGAGCGTCCAGGTCAGCGCCTTGGCAGTCGTTTCGTGGCCGGCAGCAAGCAGCGTGACGAGATTGTTGACGACCTGCTCGTCGTTCATCTTTTGGCCGGTTTCCGGATCTTCGGCGCGCAGCAAGCGGCCAAGCAAATCGTCGGTCTTCTCCGAAACGCTCCGGCGTCGTCGCACGATGGCGAAAACGGCTTGTCGGACCCGTTTTGCTGCACGGCGGGTGCGCCATTTGTCAGGATGCGGCAGCCAGCGCGGCAGGCGAAGAAGGGTATAGGCGAGTTCCCACGAGGTGTGGCTGATGAATCTATCGCCTTCGCGCTTGATCAGCTCGGCTTCGGCCGGTTCGCCGCCTGTGAGCATCGTGCGCGCGATGATGGCGAATGTCAGGTCGACCATCGCTTTTTCAATGCGCAGCGTCTTGCCGACGGGCTGCGCGCGCCAGCGATCGAGCTGCTCGAGTGCGGCCTGGCGCATGATCGGCACATAAGAGCCAATATCACTCGCACGCAGCAATGGGGCAATGGCATGCCGCTGCCAGCGCCACGCGGCACCTTCGTCGATCAGGACACCGCCTCCGAGGATCGGGCCCAGCACCCGCTCCTCGACGAGGTTCTTCTTGAAACGGCCCTGCTTGTCGATGAGCACTTCTTCGATGACGGCCGGATCGCAAATCCAAGCGACTTTAATGCGCGATGTCGGGCGGTGGACCAGCATCGGCTGCTGGTACGCGGCCCTCGGCAACGTCAAGAGCGGGTTGCGCACGAACGTGCGTATAAACTCTATTGGCTTTTGCGGCGTGTCCGGTGGCGTTACGGCCGGTGGATAGAGCGGTGCGCCAGCCGGGATTTCTTGTACGGACATGGATGAGTTCCTCCGTGACAAGAAAGATATGGTGAGCCGTTGCCTTATTCGCTAGCGGCAACCGCTTCCTTGGCCCGGCCATTGCGTTGGCCGGCGAGTTTTTTGAGCTGACGTCGAACGCCGGCGGTATTGCCCGTCGGACGGGTAACTTTGGGGCGGTCCGCCTTGCGGCGGGCTTTCTTCTTCTGCGTCTCGACGTTGCGCGCGGAACGAGCGGTCATGGTCGGTATATCCTTCGATCGTAAGGTGGGTGTCGCGACAGCCGGGAATGGCTTACGACGTGATTCAAATTGACCGCGATCGATAGGCCAGGTCGGACAAAATGGCAACCCGTCCGGTTCGTCCGCGCATCTTACCTGGGGCTGCCAGAAGTTGTGGAGCCGACCGAGAAGATGCAATTCCTCTGGCCGAAGAGATAAATGTGCAGCACCGGGTTGACGTCGTGCCAAGCAACACTCAATTGATCACTAGCCGGGATAGTTCTCCGCGTCGCGGGCGCTGTGTCGGCCGAAACGGCAGCCCGAGTGAGCCATTGCCAGCTTTGGGTGCCTCAACCGTATGATCTCATGCGCTTTTCGAGGCTCGCTAGGCGAAATGGCGCCGCCCGGGACCATGACGCTTCGCTGCGTGGTGCGTTATCCCGGTCGGCAAAGCGCGGCGGGATGGCAGGCTTGACCGCATTTACCATGGTTGCACGGACGTGGGTTTGGTGTGCTAGAACCGGTTCCTCAGATGCGCGCCGGACAATCGGGCGAGAGCGTGGTGGCTCTGCCCGGCCGTAACATCAGTGTCCAGCGACCGAACAAACGCGTTTGCGCGTTTGGATTGAAGATTAGACGATTGATAGGGGCCAATGCCGACCATGACAGGCATCCAGGATCAGGTGAGCGGCAACGCCACCAGTGGAGCGATTTCCGGAAGTAAGAACGAACGCTTGCGCAATGCTGTGCACCGTCACAAGCCGATCTCGAAGAGCGGTATTCAGGAGCGGCTGTTCACCTTGGTGTTCTCCGGGCTGGTGTACCCGCAGATCTGGGAAGACCCGCTCATCGACCTTGAGGCGTTGGAGCTGAAGGCCGACGAGCACCTTATTGCGATCGCATCCGGTGGGTGCAACGTGATGAGCTACTTGTCGGCGGCACCAGTGAAGATTACGGCGGTCGATCTCAATCCCGCACATGTTGCACTCAACAACCTGAAATATACGGCGCTGCGCCATTTTCCGGACTATCAGACGTTTCACAAATTCTTCGCGGAAGCCGACGCTCGCGACAATGTGCGGGCCTACGAGACCTACATTCGACCGCATCTGGATGAAACGTCGCGCAAATACTGGGACTCGCGAAATCTGATCGGGCGCCGCCGGATCGGTTACTTCGGATCAAACCTCTATCGTCACGGCCTGCTGGGCACATTCATCGGCGCCAGCCATCTGCTCGCGCGCATGCACGGTCGCAATCCGCGCAAGCTGCTCTCTGCGCGTTCGATGCAAGAGCAACGCGAGATCTTCGATCGTGAATTGGCGCCATTGTTCGAAAAGCGTCACATCCGGTGGCTGCTCAACAAGCCCTCGGCGCTGTTCGGCTTGGGCATACCACCCTCACAGTTCGAGGCTTTGAAAGGTGACGAGCAGTACATGTCCAAGGTTCTGCGCGAGCGTCTCGAGCGTCTTGCCTGTGACTTTGACCTGGCCGACAACTATTTCGCCTGGCAGGCTTTCGGGCGGCGCTATTCGAGCGGTGGCTCGGGCCCCTTGCCGCCCTATCTGCAGCGTGAGAACTACGAGAACCTCAAGGAACGCATCGGCGGGCTTGAGATTCAGCACCGCTCGTTCACGGAATACCTCGAGGCGGCCCCGGATGACTCGATTGATGCGTACGTATTGCTCGATGCGCAGGACTGGATGACCGATGATATCCTGATCGGACTTTGGCAAGGCATAGCGCGGACCTCGCGACCAGGCGCGCGCGTGATCTTCCGCACGGCGGGCGAAGAGAGCATTCTGCCGGGTCGTGTCCCGGATGAGATCCTGTCGCAATTCAGCTATGACGCCAAAAAGTGCCGCGCATGGACGAAACGTGACCGTTCGTCGATCTATGGCGGCTTCCACCAGTACATTTATAAGGCGGCCTGATCGTGCGCGTTGGTGAAGGTCAAAGGGATGACCAATCAGCCGCCGAACACGGCGCGCATATGGATGGCATCTATCGCTACCAGCGTTACATCTACGATGCGACGCGCAAATACTATCTTCTCGGCCGCGACCGTATGCTCGATGGCCTGCGCCCGCCCGAGGGTGGCACAATCCTCGAGGTTGGCTGCGGCACCGGACGCAATCTGATTCTTGCCGCACGCCGCTATCCGCACGCGAAGCTCTATGGCTTCGATATTTCGAAAGAGATGCTCGTCACGGCGCGCGCATCGATCGCGCGGGCCGGACTATCGGATCGGATCACGGTCGCCGAAGGTGACGCAACCGATTTCACGATGCTCAAACTGTTCGGCCTGCCAACGGCGGACCGCGTCTTTATTTCGTATTCCCTCTCGATGATTCCACCCTGGCAGGCGGCGTTGCGCGAGGCCATCAAGGCGCTGGCGCCGGAAGGTGAACTGCACGTCGTCGATTTCGGTCAGCAGTCGGGTTGGCCGAAATGGTTCGAGAAGCTCATGTTCGCGTGGCTCAGGAAATTTTCCGTCCATCCGCGAGACGATCTAGAAGTCGAGATGAGGGCAGCCGCAGAGGCGGTTGCCGCCAACTTGCGCTTTGAATCGCTTTATCGGGACTATGCGCGTTACGGCGTCGTGACGGCTAACCCCGATCGCGCATGATGCGTTGCTTTTGACGGTTCCAATCGCGCTTGCGCTCGGTATCGCGTTTGTCATGCAACTTCTTGCCCTGAGCGATGGCGATCTGGAGTTTGACGAGACCGCGGTCGTTGAAATAGAGGCGGAGCGGTACGGTCGTCATGCCTTGGCGGTCGACTGCCTGCGCGATCTTCGCGATCTCCTTCTTATGCAGCAACAGCCGACGGGGCCGGCGCGGTGCGTGCTGGTAGAAGGGGCCGGCCTGCTGGTACTCGGGGATATTGGCATTGATCAGCATGATCTCGCCGTTCTCCGGCGAAACGTAGCTCTCGGCGATGTTGGCCTGGCCTTCGCGCAGTGACTTGACCTCGGTTCCGGTCAGCTGAATGCCCGCCTCATAGGTGTCTTCGAGCGAGAACTCGTAGCGCGCACGGCGATTCTCAGCGATGAGGCCGTTCTTCTCCTTCTTTTTCTTTTTCGCGGCCATGGCGGTTGATCCAAAGTGGGCGTTCAATCAATGAAGGCGCGTGCCATGTGGAACGCGCCTCCAGGAAATCAAATATAGGGACCGCAGACGGTCTTGATAAGGCCGGATGGCCTATTCTGCGGCCTTGGCTGCGAGCAGACCGGCATGCGCCATCGCATCGTCGACCAACTTCCGTGTCGCATCAGCGATCGGCACCATCGGCAGCCGCGCAAAGCCATCGCCGAAACCGATGCGCGAACAGGCGTATTTGATCGGACCCGGGCTGGTTTCGACAAACAGCGCGTCGTGCAGCGGCATCAGCCGGTCCTGGACTTTCAAGGCCGTGGCGAAGTCACCCTTGAGGCAGGCTTCCTGCATTTGCGCACACAGCGCCGGTGCCACGTTCGCCGTCACCGATATACAACCGATGCCGCCGTGGGCGTTGAAACCGAGTGCAGTGGCGTCCTCACCGGAAAGCATCACGAAGTCTTCACCGCAGGCGCCGCGCTGCAACGAAGCGCGCGACAGATCGGCGGTGGCGTCCTTGACACCGACGACATTCTTGAGCTGGAAGCAGCGGGCCATGGTGTCGACCTGCATGTCAGACACCGTACGACCGGGTACGTTGTACATGACGATCGGTACGTCGACAGCGTCGTTGATCGCCTTGAAATGCTGGTAGAGGCCTTCCTGGGTGGGCTTGTTGTAGTAAGGCATCACGACCAGCACCGCGTCCGCGCCGACCGACTTGGCGTGTTGCGCCAGTTCGATTGCTTCCGATGTCGAGTTCGAGCCCGCGCCGGCAATGACGGGCACGCGCTTGTTGGCCGTCTCAACGCAGATTTCGACCACGCGTTTGTGCTCGTCATGGCTCACGGTGGGCGATTCGCCAGTGGTACCGACCGGTACCAGACCGTGGGAACCCTCTGCGATCTGCCACTCGACAAACCTCTCGAAGGTCGCTTCATCCAGCGCACCGTCCTTAAACGGTGTAATCAGCGCTGGGATTGAGCCCTTGAACATTTCCATCTCCCGAAGTGGCGCGGTGAGACCCGCCGATTGATTTGCGAAAGTTTACGCACTTTGCGCCTTGCCCGCAACAACATGACGCAATTGGCTAGCGGTCACTACACGCAGGCCACAGGCTTTGTGCGGATCTCAAAATGTTCAACACGCGTGCATTTTCATTCCCGACTGCAGATGGTAAACGGCGCCGACCTCGATCGCGACGTTGCACTCCGTGACCCGACATCAGCCACCCCGGCCTGACCGCACTGAGTATCGGTTGGTCCATCGAAACAATGGAGCGCCTGCAGAATGCCTCGTCAACTCAACGTTGTGCGCGCCATGCGGCTTTGCTCCTGCGTTGCCCTATCCGTTATACTTTGGCTCGTTCTTGCCGGGCGCGCAGATGCGCAGCGTGAGACGAAAGCGGCCGTCCTGAAAACGTCGGTTGCTGCGGATCGGCAGGCGCTGAAGCCTGCCTATGCAACTCCGGCAGAGACGAAGCTGCGTGCGGCTTTAAATGATCATTTGAGCCCGTTGCTGGACTTCAAGCTTGATTCGGCACAGCTCGCAGCCCTCCGCGACGCCCTGAAACGTGTCGCCAAGAACGAACTCGATGAAGCGCGTTCAGTGGCGCAAAAGTTAACGGAGCCGACGGCTGTCAAACTCGTCGAATGGAAACGGCTGCTGCGCCGCGGTGCCGTCGGGGCTGAAGACTACGCCAAGTTCCTGCGCGAAAACCCGAAGTGGCCGCGGCGGCGCCTGCTGCAACAGCTCTATGAAGTCGCGCTGCTAAAGGAAGGTGGCAGCGCCAAGAAAATGCGCACCTTTTTTACCGCCAACCCGCCAGTGTCAGGGGCAGGTCTGGCCGCATTCGCTTCCGCCGAGGCAGCGCTCGGGCGCAAGCAAGCGGCGTCCAAACTGGCGGCGCAAGCTTGGTGTCGCGAGCGTATTCCAAGGCAGATCGAAGCTGATTTTCTGGCACGGTTCGGAGAGATCCTAAAGCCCGCCGATCATCGCTGCCGTCTCGACCGACTGCTGATCGCCAATCCGCGTAGTCGATCGATTCGACGCAGCCGGGTCAGTGCCGCAACCCGCCTGCTGCCTTACTTGGCCCCAGCGGAGCGGCAAAAGGCCAAGGCACGCATCAAAGCTTTCGGGTATGGTCGGGGCCTCAAGGAATTGCGCGCCATCGTCAAGAAACCTGAATTGGTCAAAGGCGATTGGGGCTTGGCGTTCCAGCGCGCGACGCGCTCGCGCAAGCAAAAAGATTACGCGCATGCCTACAAGATCCTGAAGGCAGTGCCGGGGGACCATCCGCGCCATGTCAATCGCGACGAATGGTGGGTGGAACGTCAACGTCATGCCCGCTATTGGCTCGGCAAGGGCAATGTCAACCGCGCTTACGCGCTTATCGAAAGTGTGCGCCCGGAAAGCGCCAACCCAGCCAAGGAACAGGCGTTCCTGGCCGGTTGGTTGGCGCTGATGCGGCTCAATCGACCGGGCGACGCGCGCGATCATTTCAAGCGCATGGTATCGAATGCTGACGGACCGCTCAGCAAGTCAATGTCGGAGTTTTGGCTGGCACGCGCCTACAGCAAGCTTGGCAATAAGAAGCAGGCGTTGGCGCACTACAAGGCGAGCGCCGAAGTTCGTGACACGTTTCACGGGCTTTTGTCGCGGCGTGCGGCATGGCCGAAGGTTCGAGCGATAACATTGCCACCGGCGCAGTTACCAACACCAGGTCAGGTGCGGCGCTTCCTTGGCAACGGTGTTGTCAAAGGCCTACTCGTTGCCTATCAGGTCGGGTTGCCGAGACGGGATATTCTGGCGTTCTACAAGACTTTCGGTCGACAACTTGCAAGCGAAGGCGAATTGGCCCTACTGGCGCAACTGGCGAGCGCTGTCGGGGACGGCCAGGGTGAGGTGCGTACCGGCAAATCTGGCGTCGCGCGCGGGTTCAACCTCTACGAATTCGCCTATCCGGTACACATGATCCCGGATTACAAGCCGCTGCGTGCGCCAGTGGAGCCGGCGATGCTGCTCGCGATCGGACGCCAGGAGAGCGAGTTCAACACCAGGATCGTTTCCCGGGCTGGCGCGCGCGGCGTCCTGCAGGTGATGCCGATTACTGCAAAGCACATCTGCCGCCAGTATCGTATCAAGTGCAAACTGCGCGATCTGCTCGACGTGCCATCGTATAATACGCGGATCGCGAGTGCGTATATCGCGGACCGTCGCGATGAGTTCGGCGGCAGTTATATTTTGACACTGACGGGGTTCAATGCCGGGCCGGGGCGGACGCGCCAGTGGCTGCGCCGGATGGGGGATCCGCGTAGCCCGAAGATCGAACCGCTCGACTGGATCTACCGGATTCCATTTCAGGAAACGCGGCTTTATGTGCGCAAGGTTCTGTCAAACGTGCAGATTTACCGGGCTCGGCTCGGTGAGCGCCAACCCCTGCGCCTCGATCAAGATTTGCGACGTGGCCGGAAATGAGCCATTGGTGCGGTCGTTCAACCACGCACAGCAGTTAGAGGCAGGCAGATGGACGGCAATGGTGGCGCGAGGTTCGAGGATATTTGCATACGGGTCTATGACGGGGCGCAAATCTACGGGCGACATTATCCTGCACCGGGCTCGAAGCGGCGGCCGTTGCTCTGCCTCGCTGGACTGACACGCAATTCACGCGACTTTCATGATCTTGCTATGGCCCTCTCGGGCGACGCAGAGGGGGCACGACCGGTCTACACGATCGACACCCGCGGCCGTGGCCAATCGGACTATGCCAAGGACTGGCGCGGCTACACGGTGCCCGGAGAAATGCTCGACGTACAGGATTTCATGGCCGCACAGCACCTGCACAAGGTGGCGATCCTCGGCACATCCCGTGGTGGTTTGATCGCGATGGTGCTGGCGGCGGCACAGCCGTCGCTGATCGGCACGGTGATCCTCAACGATATTGGACCGACCATTGAGCATGTTGGCCTGCTACGCATATCGGGGTACGTCGGAAAGCAGGAACCGCCGTTGACCTGGGAGCAGGCGGGGCAACGGATTGCCGCTGGCGAGCGAGAGTTCTTTCCCGATATCGAGGCTGATGCATGGCAGGAAATAGCACGACAGCGGCTCAATGAAGTGAACGGCAAGCCGGCGCCCGCCTACGATCCGGAAATCAGCCGCACGCTCGGCACGGTCAGCAATGGCCCGCCACCGCCGTTGTGGAAGCAGTTCAACGCGCTGAACCACGTACCTTGTCTGGTGCTGCGTGGTGAATTGAGCGATCTGTTAAGCGCGGAAACCGTCACAGCGATGACCGAGCGCCATCCCGACTGCTCTGCCCACACGGTGCCGCGCCAAGGCCATGCACCGTTGCTCGCCGACACACCGACGCAGGCAGTGATCAGCGATTTTCTTAAAACCCAGGACGGCCTCGCGGCGCACTGACCATCATTGCTGCAAATGCAGCGCCATTGTCATTCGTCAGTTTCGTGGCGGCGCGAGAATTCGGTCTGGCCACCGGCGGCAAGAATACGCGCCTGCTCGATCCAGTTTTCGCGCTCGATGCGCCCACGGAAGTCGAGCTGCTGATTGACCCGGTGGACATCCGATTGGGTCCATGATCCGATTTGCTCGTAGCTGCCATAGCCCATGGCACGCAGCCGCTTTTCGATCAGCACACCGATGCCGCGAATGCGTTTGAGATCATCGACGGTGCCGGAGCTGCCAGCGGCGTTGGTACCGACGAGTGCTTCCGAACGAACGGAGCGCAGATTGCGCACGTTGGTACCTGAACCAGCTGCCTGGTTTGTGATTGATGCAACCTTGCTTTCCGGCTGCGATGTGGCCCTGTCTGCGCCCGAATTGGGCCTTGCCTCAACGTCAGCGGGAGGTTGCTGGTTCGGTATCACGGGCGCGACGGATGCCGCTTCGGCAGCGACGACCGGACCTTCGCCGGTGATGCTGTCGCCGAGCTGGATCTCGTCGGCCGGCATGTCGAGCCTTAGGCCGGGAACCTCGCCTTCCGAGGGCACGTCGGCCAAGCCGCAGATGCGGCGGGCCTGACCGACCCAATTCTCGCGATGGACACGGTTCATGCCACCGAGCAGGCGATCGATCCGCTGCTGCTCGTCAACGGTCCAGTCGGCTATTTGTGCGATGCGTGTGACGCCTTGTTCGTGGAGTAGCTTTTCAACTTCCGCGTTGACACCGTCGATTTCCTGCAGGTTATCAGCGTAGCGGCTAGGTTCACGGGCAAACGCTGCCCGTTGCGCGACGTCTGGTGTCGAAGCGGGCATCGGTGGCGGTGCAGTTGGTGCAGGCGTTGACTCTGACGTGGGCCCTGCCGCGCCGGGATGGCTTGCGATAGCGGCCGCCGCCGCCGCTGCTTCAGCAGTCACCGGTGGGATAGCGTCGCTTGCCGTCGCTGACGTTGCGGGCTCGACATTGGTCGTTGACGGTTCCGGCGTGATCACTTCCGACATAACCGAGACAGGTGCCGCCTTCGCTGGTGTTTCCGCCGTTGTGGTGGTAACGGGCACATCGACGGACGGAGGCGCTGTCACAGCCGCTGCGGGCGCCAGCGCAGGATTGGCTGGCACGACCGTTGCCGGCGCCGCCGCCAGGGCGGCCTGCACGCGGCGCGTATAAGCCGTGCTGCCGGTCAATGTGAGTAACTTGGCCTGTTCAATCCAGTTCTCCCGCGCGATGCGGCGATCACCGGCAATCCTGGCCTTGATCTGGCGGACATCATCGGCCGTCCAACTCGCTATCGCCGCGAAGGTCGTAACGCCAGCATCGTGCAGAATATCCGCGTCGTCCGACGTGATGCCTGCGATTTGCGAGAGGTCATCGGCAGCGGTGCCTGCGGCTGCCTCCGGCGCTGGTTCAATCTGTGCCGCTACGGTCGCCTGACCGGAAGAACCGGTTGATGCCGGCAGTTCAGTTGCCAGCTTGGGTGGTGTCGCGTCCTCCATTTGATCCTTGATCGACGGCGGCGCCGATGCCGCTTCGGACATCACCGCAGCTCGCTCGTCAGCAGACGGCCTTTGTTGTGTGGCCGCCGCTTGTCGCGCTGCGAGTGCCGCTGCTGCTGCGGCGGCGGCCGACATCGGCTGTGACAATTGACTTGGCGGTTCTTGTGGCTTGTCCGGTGCGATCTGCGTTGCCGGCGGCTCGGTCTCAGCGGCAACGGCAGGCCGAGTGGCGGCAGGCGTAATGGCCACTTCCGGTTCAGGCGGAAGCGGCGGTGCCTCCGGCGCAGAGGTTGGCGTCGGTTCGGGCGGCGCTTCTGGCGCAAGGGAACTGGATGCAGGGTGAAAGGGTGCAGGCGCCTGCGGGGCAGACATCACTGCCGCGGCGGGCGGCTCTGGTTGTGATGCCGGCACGGGCGGCGTCGGTGACACGGTGCGCGCTGCGGCGTCGCCCAAAGCCCCGGCCGTCGCTGCAGCGGTTCGCGGTGCAACCGGGGGCGGTGGTTCCGCAAGTGGTGGCCTATCGGCGTTTTCATGCCCCTCAAGGGCGCGCCCGAACCGGTCCGATGGCACTGCGCCGGAGGTGCCGACCGCGGCGCTCGCGACGCCGGCAATTTTCGCAGCGCGACCAGACTCCATTGCGACCTTCGGTGGCGGGCTGTAACGTCGACGCAGCCAGCAGCCTATGAAGGCGCCGAGAAAATAAGCGCCCAAGAGCAATAGCGCTGCCTGCCAAAGAAATGCTGATACGCCGGACAACATGAGAATCACCTCCGCAACGCCTGTTAGGTCCAACCGGAGCACCCCGGTCGAACAACGAAATCAGTTCTTGGTCCGGCCGCAGGAAAACCATCCAACGGTGAGACCGAGAACAAACGCGGCGGCGATGTACCAGATCAACTTTAGAAACACATAGTCCATGGTCGTCTCCCTCGTATCGCAACGGTACGCTGCGACAGGATGTCAGCCACGAAGCGTTGCCCCATGTCACTTCGGGCTAAAGTCCATTGAATGCCCCTTTAATTCGTCATCACATCGAATTCGATTCGTCGGTTTCGTGCCCGATTAGCGGCGCTGTTGTTGGAAACGCGCGGGCGGGTCTCGCCGTACCCGCGTGCCACGAACTTGTCACCCGGCAATCCCTTGGAGATGAAATAGTCGCGAACGGCTTCCGCGCGGCGTTTCGACAAGTCGAGATTATCAGACGCGTTGCCGGTTGAGTCTGTATGCCCGGCGATTTCAAGCTGCAGCCCCGGGCATTTGCGATAATTCTCGATCAGTCGGTCGAGCGTCCCGGTGCTGCTCTCCGTCAAACGGTTGCTGCCGACTTCGAATTGGATGTCGCCGCGACCGACGGTTTCATTGAGTCGTTTCTTGCAGGCGGCCGCGGCTTCGCGGGCCTTGGCCTCAGCTTTGGCCGCTCTTCGGCGTTCTTCTTCAGTGGCCCGTGCGCGGGCTTCTGCCGCCGCCTTCTCGGCCGCCTTGCGCAGAGCGGCGGCTTTGCGACGCTGACGTTCCTCGGCCTCTGCGCGCGCCTTGGCGGCGGCTTCGGCTGCGCGGCGCTGCACTTCTCGCAAAGAGGCGGCGCGCTTTTCTTCCTCGGCCTTTTTTCGCAGCGCTTCGGCGGCTGCCGCCGCACTCTTTCGTTTGGCCTCCTGTTCGGACCAGATCATGGCGTCGGATTTGACCTCGATGATGGCCTGGCCAGTGTAGCCGACTGGGATTCCGCGCCCTATCCGTGATTTGACCTGTGTCGACACGGCTGTGTCTGGGGCGACACCATCAAGCGTTAGAACCAGGCCGTCGAGGCGGACGAGACCTGAACGCAGCTTGGCCAGTTGCGCAAGGCCGAGTTTGACGACTTTGATCCATTTCGCGCTGCTGCCAGGCGTGATCCGCATATTGTCCACGATCTCGCGCTTAGCGAACAGTTTTTTGGCATCGCCGAGTAAGGCCGCCTTGACATCCGAGTTGATGACCTCACCGCTCAGTTCAAGTCGGTTCTCGATACTCACCGCCTGCCATTTCAAGTTCGGTTCAGGCGGAGTTTTGACATCGATGGCAACCGTATCCTTGCATGCCCGGTTGGCCGCCGCGCGCACTTTGGCCGGCAGATCGGTTGCTACTTTCTCGTCGCGGGTTTCGCCGGTCAGGCGCAGCGCCGGACCAGCCAGTTCAGCGCGTCCTTTGTCGAGCGCTGCGAGCCCGAGTACGCCGGCATCTGCACAGGTCAGCCAGCCGGGTGGCGCTCCATTGGCAAAGGTCAGTGCGTCGACGATTTCGCGTTTTGGAAAGCGCTGCTTCGCCGAGGCAACGAGGCGTTGGCGGCCGCGATCATCCGGCGCGTACCCGGACAGGCTGACCTTTTCACCGTCCGAGGCAATCGTGGTCGTAAACGGTGTCACGGTTGGCAGCGTCGGCTCGCGAAAGGTGATCTTGTGTTTCAGCTTGAATGTATCCGGCATACCAACTTTGAGAGCCGAGGCGACGCGCTCAGACGTCACCTCTTTGCGCGCTTGACCCGAAAATGAAAAACGCTGATCGGTCATGGAGGCTTCGGCAAATTCAAGCTTCGTCATTTGGCGCAACGCAGTGGTGATCGCTTTCTGCCAGCCTTCCGGTGCACCATCCGCGGCAGTCATTTTGTCGACGATCGCGGCTTTCGGGAACGCCTCCTTGGCAATTTCGATGACCTTGTCGCGCGCCTTGCCACCGGGCACGTGACCATCCATCTCAACTTGATTGGCCTTGTATTTCGCATGCCAGGTGAACGGAGAAACGCGTGGCGGTACGACCTCGTCCTTTGCCAGCATGATGCCACTTGGCAGCCGACGGAGCACGTCGCCCCTGATTGTCCGATAGGCGGTCACGCTCTCGGCCTCGCCGGTGATCCCGAGCCGAGTACCCTGCAGGTCGACGCGGCCGCCTTGTTTGAGCTGCATCAGCTGGCGCAGGCCGAAGCTGATGCCGTCGATCCAGATCTCTTCACCGGGAACGCCACGCGCCGGCTGCATGTTGTCGTGCACCGCGTGTGCCGGAAATTGTTTCCTTGCGAATTGAAGGATCTGGCGGCGTGTTTTCTCGTTTGGGAAATAGCCGGTCAAATGCAGATCGTCGTCTTTAACGGCAGCACCCCAAACGTAGTTCGGCGCCTCGTCAATGAGAACGGTCTCGTCTTTGATATCCCAAACGCCCCACGTCTGGCGCATCAGTTTGAGCGCCAACTGGCGTTCGCTTTCCGAATAAGCGGCGCCGCTGAGTCGGCCTTCCGTCCCGTCGAAGTCCGCCTTTGCCCAATCGATATCGGCGCGCGCCAGAGTCGACTTGGCACGGCTTTCCAAATCAATGATAATCGGCGCGCGCTCGCCCTTGATAGCCAACCCCCAGACGAGGGCGAGTATCGGCAGGCCCAGCAACCACCCGAATACATTCCACTTCATACGGACGCGGCGCCTCTCAACTCACTACGGAATTTGCGATATCGCGGTCATTATATAGCGAGCTGCGTGCGTGAGGGAAAGTGGACGGGGCCAATTAGGGCCCGCTGCGGACGACCACAAGACTCCTCTTGCGCCAAGTGTGGCCAACATGGCGCGAAACGCAAATCTCGTGCAATTTCTCGTCGCATGCCGGGCAAGCCGGCGCGACCCAAGCTAACCAGATAGGCGGATGCATGGACCTGCAAGACAAAGTCGCACTCGTAACCGGCGGGAACGGTGGTCTCGGTCAACGGATATGTCATGCTCTTGCACGGGCCGGCGTGCACGTTGCGGTTGTATGCGGCGCGAACATTAATGCCGCGCGAGATGTTGCTGAGGAGTTGCGCGGGTATGGCATCGACAGTGAGGCGTTCGCCTGTAACCTGGAATTGCCCAAGCGCATTGATCAGACGGTGGCGGACGTGGCCAAGCGCTTCGGTCGAATTGATATCTTGATCAACGATGCGGCGCTGAACAAGGCCATTCCGTTTCAAGATCTCGTTTCACTCGATCTCGAGACCTGGAACAGGATCCTGACGGTCAATCTCACGGCACCGCTGCTCACCTGCAAAGCGGTTGCAGCGATCATGAAGGAGCAGGGTGCAGGCCGTATTGTCAACATCACGTCGGTTGCTGGCTTCGCGCCGTCCGGGTCATCGATCGCTTACGCCGTATCGAAGGCCGGGCTCAATCATCTGACCAAATGCATGGCCGTGGCGCTGGCGCCGGAGGTATTGGTCAACGGCGTTGCGCCCGGCCTGATCGAGGGTACTCAGCTGACATCGCGTTTGCGACCGGAGATGATCGAACGGGCAAACAAGACGGCATTGCTCCAAAAGCCCGCCGACAAGGACGATATTGCCGACCAGGTCGTCACGATGTGCCGAACGGACACCATGACCGGCCAAACGGTTATCATTGACTCAGGGCGCATCTTCAACTGACTCGGTCACGGCTGATGCAGCAGGCCTCAGGCGTCGGTCAGCACATGGATGACGCGACTGGCGAGCAGATCTTTGACCTTGGCGGCATAGGCGGCCATGTGCGGTGCAGCAGCGTGCGCCTTGAGATCGTCCTTGGTTTCCCACTTCTCGATCACGACGAAACTGTCGGGACCAAGCGCTGTCTGGATTGGACCCATGTCCGAGGCGTCGATCGCCGGGGCATATTCGACACATCCTTTTTCAGCGTGGACCGCGGGCATATTGGCGCGGAAGGCTGTCAGGACTTCTTCGCGCTTGCCGGGTTTCGTCGTGATCATGGCAACAACGTGGATCATATCAGTTCCTTGGCGTGTTGGGCGGAGCGCTCAGGCGGCTCCTTAGCGGTGTCAATGGTCGAACCTTGCCAAAAGCCGACGCTGGCGACAATCCAGCCGTGGATGATTGCCCAGCCATCACGCATCATGGATGATCGGCGAAGCGTTCGGTTCTTCGATCGGGCTGCGATGTGAGACCGGTGGCTGTTCCGAATCGGCCACATTTCCACAGCGCCATCGCGATCAGCGACAGATTGCGCTGGCTTCAGCGGTCTGTGCCGCATAATCGGCACAATTCAGTTGGACCTGACCATCATGAGATTTTCCGATCGACACATAGCGGGACGGGTTGCGTGGTTCGCGGTTTTCGCCTGCCTTGGATGGCACGGAGCGTTCGCAAACTCCGTGTGCGTCTCCTGCGATGGCCCGCCGACGGTTTACTCGTGCTCTTATGGGCCGAATGCCACTGGCGCGCGGCCTGACCAAGGAAAGCGCGCGCTGCAGTTCGCCTGCATCCAGGATGTCGCACGCACTTATCAGCACGCCAGTTGCAGCGTGAAGCGCAATCAGCTCGGGGCATGCAATGGCATTGTGCATATGATTTCGAGAGCAGCAGCCGTGCGATCGGGCGCAGCCACGGATCAGGCTGGTAGAGCGGTGCCGGCGGAGACGGCAAAGGTGAAAAGTTCTCGCGAGCCGAGAACCGTGGTCGAATTGGCGAAACAAACCGCCAGAAATACACAGAAACAGATCGACAAATCGGCGCGCAGTGTATCGAAAGCTGCACGCTCGACCTGGCGCTGCGTGTCGACGCTTTTCCAAAAGTGCTAGAGAAATTCCCTAGATTGGGGCTGCACTTGAAGTCAGTTGGTCGAAAGCCACCGACGGGCGGCCCGTTGGGCCTTGGCGATCTCCGACCGGCTCATCTCGCCGGCGATTTCCTGGCGCAGGACCTTGGCGTCTTGATTGCCGCGCAGAGCAGCGAGATTGAACCACTTGTGGGCAGCGATCAGATCAAGTTCGACATCCCGACCAGCACTGTACATCAGGCCGAGTTGATAGAGCGCATCGGCGGCACCGTTCTGCGCAGATAGCTCAATGTGTTCAAGAGAACCGAAATCCAGGCGGGCCACTACTCTCTCCTAATATCATGGCGTCAGGATAAGTTGGTTGAGCGATCTTCGCTGCAACATGTCTTGACGATGAGCATGCCCGCGGAATTCATTATGGATAGTTAATACGGCAAATGCCTTCGTCATTTTTCATTCATGCTGTTCTGAATATTGGCGAGAAAATAATCATCCAATAATTCCAATCCCGCAATGAAACGGTTTTGATGCCGTGGAGCGAAACGATTTCGTTACGGTAAATCCAAAGCGTGGTTTCAGGTAAAAATTCTCGTTCATGCCTTGCAAAATGGCCACTTTAACGTTCAAGAATGCTCGGTTATAGAGAGATCTATCCATCGGCATGGACATCTTCGAGACCGGTCGGATGAGAGCGCTCAAGCGGGGGAAGTCCGACATCATAAGTTCATGTCCGGGCGGAAACGTATCAGGAATAAACTATATGATTGTTGTGCTGCGTATCTTGATGGGCACAATCGTGGTGCTTTTACTCCCGGCATGCAGCCCCAAGCCACTTAAAACTTCGTTGCCGAACTCAATGCGCGTGGCTTCTCTGCCTGAACCTGAGGCGACGGTAATCCGGCCCAAAACGTTGTCGTCGGATATATTGATTGGAATCGCAATGGAACGGGTTATGAGCGGGCGGGCCCGCATCAAGAATTCAGTTCACCGTGAACCGGTCAATAGCCGATAGGGCGATTGGTGCTGTCGCCATTGCCGTTGCCTGACACTCACTGCAGGCAGCTGTTCAGGTGCCGCCCCGGCATGACCATGCCGGGGCAACTTTTGCTTGTTAAGGCTTGAAGATCGTCGAGCCTGTGGTCGCCCGGTTTTCCAGGTCCCGGTGCGCTTGGGCGGCCTCGGCAAGCGGATAGGTCTGGTTGACTTTGATCGAAACTGCGCCGTTCTCGACAACCTCGAATAGATCCGCTGCATTGGCGAGCAGGTCATCGCGTTTCGCCGTATAGGAGAACAGGGTCGGCCGCGTGACGTAAAGCGAGCCCTTGGGGCCGAGGAGGCCGACATCAAAGTTCTTGATTGGGCCCGACGCGTTGCCGAAGGTCACGAACAGGCCGAGCGGCTTGAGGCAGTCGAGGGACATCGGGTAGGTGTCTTGTCCGATCGAGTCGTAGACCACATCGACGCCGGTGCCGTTGGTAATCTCTTTGACCCGCTCGACAAAGTTCTCCGACTTGTAGTTAATCACGTGCGCGGCGCCGGCTTCCTTGGCCATGGCAATTTTCTCATCCGAACCGGCCGTGCCGATGACGTTTGCGCCCAGGTGTTTGGCCCACTGGCAGGCAATCAGACCGACGCCACCGGCTGCGGCGTGAAACAGCAGCGTCGTCTCGGGTCCGACCTTATAGGTTTCGCGCAGCAGATAGCGTACGGTCATGCCCTGCAGCATCATCGCGGCAGCGGTCTCGTAGGCGATACCGTCTGTCAGTTTGACGGCGCGTTCTGCCAGCATGTTGCGTTCTTCGGAATAACTGCCCATCGGATTCGCGTAGGCAATGCGATCGCCTTCCTTGAAATCGCTGACGTTGCTACCGACGGCGACGACCTCGCCGGCGCCCTCCATGCCCATGACAGCCGGTAGCTCGGCCAGTGGATAGAGACCGCTGCGTTGATAGGTATCGATGAAATTGAGGCCGACTGCATGATGCTTGACGCGAATCTCGCCGGCTCCCGGCGCGCCAACTTCGACATCTTCCCAGACGAGTTTTTCCGGCCCGCCGTGCTCATGAATGCGGATTGCTTTGACCATCTTGACGTTTTCCTCATGATTGCAGTTGCGCCACCCAGGGTTGTCGAACGGCAGTGAATAGCCGGCAACCTGTTGACTTGTGGCAAACATAACCGTCTGAGTGCGCTCCGCAAAAGAAACCTTTAGGCGCACTTAGTCGCCTTTTTCTCCCGTCTTGCGCTCGATAGGTGCCGCATGGCGGCCTTGCGTTGGCCATATCCCCGTGTTGGGTGGGGTAAAAACGGGCAATAGGCGGGTGCAGATAAAACGTTATGAGCGGCGGATCCATATCCTGGAGATACATTGGTCGAGCGATGGCGGGTGGCCTGATGGTCGCCGCGCCAAGCCTCGGCGCTGGCTGTGTGGGTAACGCACCGCGCATCGAAACGCCCGTTGCGGCAGGACTGGGTTGTGTCGACGACAGTCCGGTATGCCGAACCAAGCGCCGTGTCGCACTCGATGCGCTGCTTGCGGACCGCAGTCGCGCCTGGGTGCGCCGGCCACCGGATGCGGCAGCCTATGCGTCTGGCGTGCGTCTGTTCGCTTTCAAAAAACGCAAACGTGAGTTGAGCTGCGCGGAACTCGCGATCGGTCAACAAGAGGCCAAAGCGGCCCGCCCGACCTTGCGGGCTGCAGCCGACCGTCTGTCTCCGGCTCAGATCGCGCGTGGGGCCATGCTCGGGGATGAAGTTGGCACCGAGCTTGCGCGCGAACGCCGCAAACGCAGATGCAAAGCCTGAACCGGTGGCAGATCTCGTTGCAACCATCACTGAATTTGCCGAGGCGCATCGCGCCTGGGCGCCGCTCATTATCCTGCTCCTCGCATTCGGCGAAAGCATCGCATTTGTTTCACTCGTGCTGCCTTTCTGGGGAATGCTGGTGGCGCTTGGTGCTCTGCTCGGCGGCTCGGTCTGGGAGTTCCTATTGATCTGGGTTGCGGCCAGTATTGGTGCAGCTCTCGGGGATTGGGTGTCGTATTGGCTGGGCGCCCATTTCAAGGATCGGATCGCGGTGATGTGGCCCCTCTCGCGTTATCCTGATCTGCTGCCGAAAGGGCAGGTCTTCTTCGACAAATACGGCGTGTGGGCCATCGTGCTTGGCCGGTTTTCCGGGCCCTTTCGAGCTTCTGTGCCGATCATCGCAGGCGCGTCGCGTATGAACCAGTGGCTGTTTCAGGTGGCGAACTGGTCATCGGCATTTCTATGGGCCTTCGTTCTTTTGGTGTTCGGTGACTTCATTGGTAAAATCATCAACTACCTCAGCGGTTTCTTTTGAGGTGAGGGTTTGGTGCTGATTTCCGCGCGGACACGACGAAACACGTCGTCAAACATCTCAGGTGTCAGACGACCGGTGTTAGTGTTGTAGCGGGAGCAGTGATAGCTGTCGTAGAGCACGAGAGTTTCACCGAGTTCGTGGCGAGCGCCGTGGGCGAATTTGTAAGACGCTTTGCGTCGCTCAAGCGCGCCCAGGGTGGCATCATGTGCCACGCGTCCAAGGGCGACGATCACGCGCAACCGGACCGTTGCGTGCAGCAAGCCGGTCAGGAACATTCGGCAAGTGTTGAGTTCGCTTGAATTTGGCTTGTTACCGGGCGGCACGCAGCGCACGGCGTTGGTGACGATCGTGTCGACAAGGTGCAGTCCATCATCGGCATGCCCGTCATAGCTCCCCTGCGCGAAGCCGAATTCGAGCAAGGTCGAATAGAGCAGAGCGCCTGACTGGTCACCGGTGAAGGATCGGCCGGTTCTGTTCGCCCCGCGCAATCCGGGGGCGAGGCCCACAATCATCAATCTGGCAGCCAGCGGATCTCCGAACGAGCGTACTGCACCGTTGAACCAGCTTGGATCCGATGTCGCGCAAACCTGACGAAATGCAACCAGTCTCGGACAAAGATTGCAGTCAGCATCCGGCTCTGCGGTAAGATCAAACGGCGACACGGGGTATAGACCGGAGGAGTTGGGGGGTGGGCGTGCGACCTTGCTGTTTGCCGCTACGTGATCAAGTGGCAGTGGGCCGCAAGCGTCTTTGTTGTGTGCCTAAACGTCATCGTATTCTTCATCGTCGAAGCGTACGGGCTCGGCTCTGGCAGGACGGTCTCGCAGCGCGGTACGTTGGGCAGGCGGACGAGCGGCGTCGCGGCAAATCGCG
>JBPCVZ010000064.1:0-6731 GCA_051010015.1 Hyphomicrobiaceae bacterium | reverse complement strand
CGGACCGCGCCAAAGGCTTCGTGCAGTCCGCACAAAACCTCGCGCTTCGCGAAAATCATCAACAGGTTTCTGCCGAGCATCTGCTCAAGGTGCTGCTCGACGATCCCGAAGGGTTGGCGGCAGGCCTTATTCAGCGCACCGGCGGCGATCCCAAGCGCATCCTACAGCAGGCCGAAGAGGTTCTGGCCAAGCGCCCGCAGGTTTCTGGCGGCGGTGCCGGCCAGGTCTATCTCGCGCCGGAGCTGGCGCGCATCTTCGAGCAGGCTGAAAAAGTTGCCGAAAAGGCCGGCGACCAGTTCATCACGACCGAGCGCCTGCTGCTGGCCATCACACTCGAAAAAACCAGCGAAGCCAGCAAGTTCCTGAGCGACGGCGGTGTTCTGCCCGATCGCCTGAACCAGGCGATCGACGAACTGCGCAAGGGGCGCACGGCGGATACGGCGTCGGCCGAAGATGGCTACGATGCGCTCAAACGCTACGCCCAGGATCTGACGGCCGCAGCCGCCGAAGGCAAGCTCGACCCGGTCATCGGCCGCGACGAGGAAATCCGCCGCGCCATCCAGGTCCTTTCGCGGCGCACCAAGAACAATCCCGTCCTGATCGGTGAGCCCGGCGTCGGCAAGACCGCCATCGCGGAAGGCCTGGCACTGCGTATCGTGCACGGCGACGTGCCCGAGAGCCTCAAGGACAAGCGCCTGATGTCGCTCGACATGGGCAGCCTGATTGCCGGCGCGAAATACCGCGGCGAATTCGAGGAGCGCTTGAAGGCCGTGCTCGGCGAAGTCACCGCCGAAGCCGGCAAGATCATCCTGTTCATCGATGAAATGCACACACTCGTCGGCGCCGGCAAGGGCGACGGCGCGATGGACGCGTCCAACCTCTTGAAGCCGGCCCTGGCGCGTGGCGAGCTGCATTGCATCGGCGCAACCACGCTCGATGAGTACCGCAAGCACGTCGAGAAGGACGCGGCACTGGCACGCCGTTTCCAGCCCCTGTTCGTCGACGAGCCGACCGTCGAGGACACGATCTCGATCCTGCGCGGCCTCAAGGAAAAATACGAACTGCACCACGGCATCCGCATTGCCGACAGCGCACTGGTCTCGGCGGCGACCTTGTCGAACCGCTACATCACCGACCGCTTCCTGCCCGACAAGGCGATCGACCTGGTCGACGAGGCCGCCTCGCGCCTGCGCATGCAGGTCGATTCGAAGCCCGAGGAACTCGACGAGATCGACCGGCGCATGATCCAGCTCAAGATCGAACGCGAAGCGCTGACCAAGGAAAGCGACGCCGCCTCGCAGGACCGTCTTGCCAGCATCCAGGAAGAGATCGCCAACCTCGAAGAGACGTCGCAAGCGCTGACGCGTCGCTGGGAGGACGAGAAGGCCAAGCTTGGCGACGCCCAGAAGATCAAGGAGGAGCTCGACGCCCGGCGTACCGAACTCGACCAGGCGCAGCGTCGCGGTGACCTGGCGAAAGCCGGTGAGCTCGCCTACGGCGTCATCCCGCAGCTTGAAAAGCGCATCACCGAGATCGAATCCGGCGAAGCCGATACGGCGATGGTCGAAGAGGCCGTGCGCCCGGATCACATCGCCTTTATCGTCTCGCGCTGGACCGGCATCCCCGTCGACAAGATGCTCGAAGGGGAGCGCGAAAAACTGCTGCGCATGGAAGAAGAGCTGGCGCAGCGCGTGATCGGCCAGGAAGAAGCGGTCAGGACGGTGTCGACCGCGGTACGCCGCGCGCGTGCCGGCCTGCAGGATCCGAACCGGCCGATCGGCTCGTTCATGTTCCTCGGGCCGACCGGTGTCGGCAAGACCGAGCTGACCAAGGCGCTCGCCGACTTCCTGTTCGACGACGACCAGGCGATGGTGCGCGTCGACATGAGCGAGTTCATGGAGAAGCACTCGGTCGCGCGCCTGATCGGGGCACCTCCCGGCTACGTCGGCTACGAGGAAGGCGGCGCCTTAACAGAGGCGGTGCGGCGGCGGCCCTACCAGGTCGTGTTGTTCGACGAGATCGAGAAAGCACACCCGGATGTCTTCAACGTGCTCCTGCAGGTGCTCGATGATGGTCGCCTGACCGACGGCCAGGGCCGCACGGTCGACTTCCGCAACACGCTGATCATCATGACATCGAACGTCGGCGCCGAGATGCTGGTCGCGCAGAAGGACGGCGAACCGGTTGGCGAGGTGCGCGAGTACGTGCTCGCCGAATTGCGTACCAAGTTCCGGCCCGAGTTTCTCAACCGGCTCGATGACATCGTGCTGTTCGAGCGTCTCAAGCGCGACCAGATGACGGCGATCGTCGACATCCAGTTGCAGCGTCTCGAGAACCTGCTGGCGGATCGCAAGATCACGCTGCAGCTCGATCAGGCCGCCAGGGACTGGCTGGCGCAGCGCGGCTACGAGCCCGCCTACGGGGCGCGTCCCCTGAAGCGCGTCATCCAGCGCTTCGTGCAGGACCCGCTCGCCGAGATGATCCTCGGCGGTGCGATCAAGGACGGCGAGAGCGTCAACGTCACCGCCGGCCCCGACGGCCTCGTCATCAACGGCGAAGCCGTCCGCGATGCGGCGTAGGCGCACGACCTGCTCCGAATGCTTTCGGAGCATCCCAGCGACGTCGACCGGGACCTGACCGACCACATCGAAAATGTCGCGTCCCCGGACAGCTGCGCAGCAGCTGATCCGGGGTCTTTCGCCTCTCGAGTTTGGTGATGCTTCAATAACCAGCTGGTGCGTAAGATCCCGGATCGCGCGGCGGATTTCGGTCCGTACTCCGCTACAGCGCCGTGGCCGCCGCTTGTCCGGGAACGCAAGTCGAGGCGGCGTTCATCGGCGCCCAAAGCACCGCTTGGCGATACACTTTGCGCGTGATCCGGCCAGGCGCGGGCATGCCCTGAAGACCTATTTCTCGGCTCAAGCGCGTGTTCGCAGTTTGAGCACCACCCGCACCGACCGTCTCGGCCTTGCCGAATTGTCATGTAAACTGACCCGCAGCAACCGCATGAACCGCGAACAACCGCATGGCGGAGGAACGCACATGAAAACGCCAGCACGCTACGTGACAGCAACACTGACCATCCTGCTGAGCGCTGTACTCCTGCCCGGCAGCGCGCACGCCAAGCCGAGAGGCTGGAAGTGCAGCTACGCCGTCACACCGGTCCTGATCGGCCCCTTCCGCTACGACAGCGGTCCCTACTACTATGCCTGCTATGGCCGAAACCTGCGCCGCACGCGCGCCGACGCACGCGTGCAATGCAGACGACGCCACTCATGCGAAACCGGTGCCTGTCTGCCGCTCGACTACACGCCAAGCTCTAGATGCGAAAGAGACTGACCGTCTGGCTGATGGGGCTGCGCTGGCGCGCCACGTCACCCTACCCGAGCGGCAGATGGATCGCCGTGCGCAGGTCCGGCGGCGCGGTGTCCCTCGGATCGTTCAGATACGCCTCGAAGCACGGCCGGTCCGTCGCTTCCTCGCCACTATCCGGCAGCCACACGCCGAACAGCCACTGATACGATTTGGCGAGGTCGGAATAGGGCCCCTCGTGGATCATGACCGCATGGCGGCCGCCTGCGAGCGTCACCGGTTCGAAGCCGCTTGCGGCCGGCACCGGCGTGTCACCGGCGGTGAAGGCCGCGGCAGAGCGAAGGTCGCTTTCGGCAACGACGTCGGGGTCATCGTAGTAGATGCCGTACATCTGGCTTTGCGGCCCGAGCAGCCCCGCCGAACCGGCCTGCACCGCGAGTTTTTCGAACGTGCGGCCAATGTCGGTGTAGGCGCCCCGGTGCGGCAGCGTGATGAGTTCGACGGCCTCCATGGTTTCAATCGCGACGTCCGGCATGGTGGTTCCTTTCGGTTTGGTAAAGTCGATCGCATAGGGCGACAGGCGTTTCTTGCGGAACGCACCCGGCGGTTCGCCGTAGGCGGCGGCAAAGGCGCGCGTGAAGGCTTCCGTGCTGGTGTAGCCGGCGCGGGTTGCCGCTTGGTCGATCGACAGGTTGTGGTTGAGCAGGTCCGACGCGGCACGGTGCAGGCGCAGCCGGCGTACCGTCTCGGCGACGGTGCTGCCGGTCATGCCATGAAAGATGCGGTGCCAGTGGTGGGTCGAGAAATTCGCGACTTCCGCCAGCCTGTCCGCTGAAAGATCGCCGTCGAGGTTCTCGTAGATATAGTCGACGACACGCGTAACGCGCCGCGCATAGTCTGCCTTGGTTCGATCTTTCGTCATGCTCTCGCCGGTCGCTGCTCTGGTGTGGTGACGGGTTTAGTCCGTCCGGGCAGACGTTAGTTCGGCACGGCTTGATAAATCCTGCTGACTTATCGCCCGGCGCTCTAAAGCCTGTCGCATCCAATCGGATTCGACATCAAGGCCGCGACCGCGGCCCGGCCCCGCGTGCGAAGCACGCAAATCGCACAGTGGGCGCCGCCCACAGCGTGCAACGCACGTTAACGCGTGCATGGCGGAGGCCCCGAGCGAAGCGAGGGAATAGCCGTGAGCCCAATGGAAGCAAAAGCATGTCGCATCCAATTGGATTCGACATCAAGGCCGCGACCGCGGCCCGGCGCTTAGCGCCGCCCTGGCGGAGGCCCCGAGCGGAGCGAGGGAATAGCCGTGAGCCCAAAGGGAGCTAAAGCGGGGAGCACTTTATGCGACACGCTTTAGCGACTCGCCGTCTTGACCGGCGACCGGCGCAGTAGCCGCTCGATGCGCTGGCGTTCGCGCTTGTAGGCGGCAAGCTCCTTGCGGCGCAGTTTGCGCGCCCGCGGCACGCGGATCTTCAGCGGGTTGACGAAGCGCTTGTTGACCAGGATTTCGTAGTGCAGGTGGGGGCCGGACGACAGCCCCGTCGAGCCGACATAGCCGATCACCTGGCCCTGCCGGACCTTCTTTTTGGGCCGGATGCCGGGGCCGAAACGGTGCATGTGGCTGTACGCCGTCTGATAGCCGTTGGCATGTTTGATGCGCACGTAGTTGCCGTTGGCGCCACGGCGCTTGGCAACTTCGACGACGCCGCGGCCCGCCGCCAGGATCGGTGTGCCCGTCTTCGCCGCCCAGTCGACACCGGTGTGCATGCGCCGTGTCCCGAGCAGCGGGTGGCGGCGATAACCGAAGCCCGACGTCAGGCGCACCGTGGCGCTTCGGACCGGTTTGCGCATCAGGAATTTTTTCGAGTTCTCGCCGGCCTCGTCGTAATATTCGACCGCGCCATCCTGCGAGCGAAAGCGCCAGAACTTGGTTTTGTCGCCGCCGCTGGTGATCGCCGCATAGAGCAGTTCGCCGGGCTTGTGGCTGCCGTCGGACTGCTGTTTCAGTTCATAGAACAGCTCGAGTTGGTCGCCGTCGCGCACGCGCCGACGGAAGTCGGTCTCGTAGGCATGAATGCGCAGGATCTTCATGATTTCGTCGGGCGGCAGCTTCTGCATCAGCGCCGCGTAGTAGACGCTGGCGTAGAGCGATGCGTCGCTGGCGTCGGCCGACTGGAAGGTCTTGCTCGTCATCAGGATGCGCGGATCGAATTTGGCATCGGCTACGAATTCGCCATCGTCGCTGCGCTTGACTGTGACGAGATGCTGGTTGAGCGGCCCGAAGATCGCGAACGCTTCGGGTTCCATGCGGTCGGCGTGCGGTACCAGGCGCACGCGCACCTCATGCCCGCGCGGGATCACCTTTTCCGGTACGATCGTCGTTGCCTTTTCGACCATCGCGCGGCTCTGCCACGAAGTTGCTCCCATGCGCCGCAGGATGCCGATCAGCGCCATCGGTTTGCCGACGCGGACGACCCGGATCTCACTGCGGTCCAGCGACGAATCATCGAGTTCCGATTTACTCGTCGTGCGATGCAGCACGGTGGTCGCTTCCGCGATCGAGGACGCATTCGACCGGCGGCTGGGTGTCAGATATGCCGGTGTCAGGTTACCGGGCAGGACGCCAACCTGCTCGAGCGATGCCGGTGGCGAAGCGCTGACGATCGAGCCGCGTGCCTCGCGCACCAGCGCGCTGACCTCTTCGGTGTCGAGTTCCTGGCCGTCGTCATGAAGAATGCCGCCGATCAGCTCGACGACTCGCGACTTGACGTGGCCTTGCAGGGCGTCGCCATCGGCATCGCGGACGTTGTCGTTGGCGAGCGCTGAGGCAGCATAGAGCTTGAACGGGTTGAACGCCGGTATCACGTCGCGATGCGTTGGCGAGGCCGGCACCAGGCGCATCGACAAGCGCAGGTACGGCCGGATCTGAAGGAACGGCCGGTTATTGCGGCGGACCTTGATCTGTTCGTGGATCGTGTATCGGGCTGTCAGCGCGCCGCTTGCGAGGCGCAGCTTGTTGGACTTCGGAATGGCCCAGTTGAGGCCGTCGCCGAGGACCGAAAGGCGCAATGGTGTCGGCATCGGTTGCTGCACGGTCGAGAGCTGTTCGAGCACGCTGTTGCTGGCGTCCACGCGATTGAGCGAGCCATACAGCACGACGCCGATGGCGATCGTGCCGACCGCAGCGGCGAGGCACGTACTGAACAGCCAGCGAAAGCGGTTGCGCCCGCCGTGCGCGTGGTCAATCTCGTAGATGTCGCGAATCGATCGCCGGGCGCGTCCGCCGTAGACCTGCGGCAGGCCGCGTGATTGCTCGCGCAGGCGCGGCGCGCGAAAGCGGCCTGTCGTAGCATGACGACTGCGGTCGATCACTTGATCCCCATCCCGTTAACGGCAACCGTCTGGTTGCAGCCCCGTCG
>JBPCVZ010000063.1:0-2636 GCA_051010015.1 Hyphomicrobiaceae bacterium | reverse complement strand
ATGGCATCACCAATCTCTCCGCCGCTGCCACGCACTACCGCATGATGATGAACGCCGGCACGGCGGACCGATACAGCTTCGCAATCGAGAAATTGTCGTTCACGGGCGAACCGATCGACGATGAAACGTTGAAATTCGTCGACCGGACATTCCACAAGCCGGTCTGCAGCATGTACGGCACGACCGAAATCGGCGTCATCCTGGTCAATTACCCTGGAGCGGAGGACTTCCCCGTGAAACCCGGCTCGCTTGGCAAACCGGTGCCCAATGTCGAAGTCGGCGTGCACGGCAGCGATGGCCGCCCCGCCAAGCCGGGCGAGACCGGCGAAATCGTGCTCAAACGGCGGGACGTGTGGGTTCCAACGAAAGATCTCGGCTACATCGATGACGATGGCTATTTCTACCACGGCGGCCGCGCCGACGACGTGATCATTTCAGCGGGATGGACGATGAGCGCCGTCGAAATCGAAAACGCGCTCCTCGCTCATCCCGATATCAAGGAAGCCGCCGTCATCGGCGTTCCCGACGAGACCCGCGGCCAGGTTGTCAAAGCCTTTGTCGTGACACCGCGAGCCGCCGACGAGGGTTTTATCCTGGAAATCCAGACGTTCGTCAGAAATCGCCTGAGCCAGCACGAGTATCCGCGCCGCGTTGCGGTCGTCGACGATCTGCCAAAAACACCGGCCGGCAAGGTCAATCGCAAAGTGCTGCGAGATCAGGAACGAAGCGCATCAGACAACGCGACCTGACGCACCCATGAGAAAGGACCGCTCTGTGAGCAACGACGCCGACCTGTTTCCCAAGATCACCGAAGAAGGGCTCGAGCTGCTGCGCGGGCGCATCGGAGTGTCGATCGAAAACACGCTGGAGCCCTGGTGCTACGAGGCAACGCGCGACAACATCCGGCACTACGCGCACGGCATCGGCGATGACAATCCGCTGTGGTGCGATCCTGACTACGCGGCAAAGACCAAGTTTGGCACGATCGTCGCCCTGCCGAGCTTCCTGTTCGCGACCAACCGGATCATTTCCGGATATGTCGGCGGCCTGCCTGGCGTCCATGCGATGTGGGCCGGCGCCGACTGGACCTGGCACAGGCCCGTCCTGCGCAATGATGAGATTTCCACCAATGCGCACCTGAAGGATCTCATCGAACACCAAACGCGGTTTGCCGGGCGCGCGATCCAGCAGGTCTATCGCGTCGAATTTTTCAACCAGCACGGTGATCTCGTCGCCGAGGCCGACAGCTGGTGCTTTCGCACGGATCGTGATGAAGCACGCGAGCGCGGCACGAAATACCAGGAGGTCAATGCCAAACCTCAACGGCGATACTCGGACGAAGAACTCGCCGCGTTCTTCGATCTCTATGCAAACGAAGAGGTTCGCGGCAACACGCCACGATATTGGGAAGACGTCAGTGAAGGCGATGCACTGACACCACTCGCAAAAGGACCGATGACGGTCACCGGATTTATCGCTTACGCGCAGGGCTGGGGCGGCCTCTATATTCGCGCCAACAAATTGAACTGGCGCCAGATCACGGCGCACCCGGGCCTTGGCATCAAGAACCGTTTCGGCATCCCGGATTGTCCCGAACGCGTGCACTGGGAGGAAGCCTTCGCCCGCATGGTCGGCACGCCTGGCGCCTACGACTATGGTCCCGAACGCTGCTCCTGGCTCACACATCATCTGACCAACTGGATGGGTGATGATGGCTTTCTGCGCCGATCCTCCTGCAAGATCCGCCGCCACAACCCCGAAGGCGACATGCTGACCTTCACCGGCGCGGTCGAACGCAAATACGTCGAGGATGGTCGCCATCTCGTCGAAATCAAGCAGGAAGCACGCAATCAGGACGATGAGCTCTCCGTAGTCGGCAGCGGCGTTGTCGAACTGCCCAGCCGCACCTAGCAGGATCGGCAGCGACAAATTTGTGAGAGCGCACATCAATCCCTTGAAGGCCGCCTTTCGCCGTTCGTCGAAGCACGAATGTCCCAATGCGCCAGCAAATTATCGCCCAAATTGAGTGGGATAGATGAATTTACGGAAAGTTCACCTAAACCTGAGCATCATCCATAATGCCCATTTTAACGGGCCTTGATCCACAGCGTTGTCCACAATCGCGTTCTCCGCGATTGATTTCAGGGCACTTTAGCGCTTGGATACCCTTGCAATGCGTGATCTCGAGCGACGATCGTCATTGCGTAACCGGCTCTGCCGGTCGTTGTGCATTGCGCACTGAAGCGTCGAGACAGGTTTAACTAAGCCTCTACCTCTTTCGGCGCTTCAGCTGTTCATTTGAGCCCGTGGCAACGAGATCGTGGCGCATGGCTCCTGACGCAATTTCCAGGCGCAGCGGCAAACTGTTCAACAATTGCAAGGATGTCGGCAGCGAGGCCGCGCGCGCCGTATTGGAATGACGTTGAAGAAGGCGAATCACCGACGACGCCGATCGACGGCCCAATTGCAGTGACCCGGATGTCCGCCTACGCCCAGGAGAGAAGCGGTCTCTACATCCGCGCCAACAAAAAACTGGTGCCAGATCCCAGCGCACACGGGCCTCGGCACTGACAACCGTTTCGGCATTCCAGAGTACCCGGAGCGCGTTCATTGGGAGCGAGCATTCGCCCTTGAGG
>JBPCVZ010000062.1:0-22533 GCA_051010015.1 Hyphomicrobiaceae bacterium | reverse complement strand
AAGACTGATGAGATGCTGCTGGAAATCGATGCCGGACCAATCCGCAATCGCATCACCGAAAACGAAGCCGATGCCACCACCATTGTCGGCAATTGTCATGAGCGAGCGAACTGACGGCGGTGCATCGGGCAGATCGTGACGGTTGCCGATGATCTCGATCGCCGGATGTAGGCGCGCTATCGGGGCCAGTTCCTCAACACACCACGGCATATCTCGCAGCGGTACCGCTTCAACGAGCTGAAACGCAAATTCGGTTTCCACGCGCGCTTGAGGGAAACGGTTTGCCGGTAACGTCAATGCGTTTCCCTGCCACGTGACCGAATTGAAGATCCGGCCGGGAATGACATCATCGTGGCCATCGAGCTCGCGCATCCGAGCGCTCGTTGCGCCGACTTTCCAACCCGTCAAAGGTTCTCCGATGGCAACAGCCATCTGATCTTGGACGGCATAGGCCTCGGCCCGATTGCGAGGCAGCTCGTCCTCAGCAACCGCGTCGATCAAGCCGGCCGCTTGCCACGCAGCGCCAAGCCGGCTGCCAAGGCCCGCTAGAAGCTGCATTCGCTCGCGGGATATTTCCACGCCTTTGCCCATGTTCAATCCAAACCGGACCGGTCCAACCAAATTAGTGAATTGCATCTTGACGATTTTTTCGAACTCGAAAACCCAATCCTTCGGCTTGACGCCTCAGCATGACCTCGCCACACGTCGAAAACTTGATTTTTCTGGCCATTGATGCATCAGATTGAGAAAGTGACACCTCAAACGGAATGCCAGCATGTCATCGAGTAACGGCAAGGCACGCATCATTGACATCGCGTTGCAGGCCGGTGTCAGCACGGCCACGGTCGATCGAGTGCTGAATGAAAGGCCGGGTGCCAGCCGTAAGATGAAGGCGCGCGTGCACGAGGCGATGCAGTGGCTCGACAGGTCAACCGTTCGCCCTGTCGTTGTGCCGAGCGTAACGGCGGATATATCGATCGATGTGTTGATCGCTGACAAGGCCGGGTTCGCCAACGATGTCCTTACTCAGGAGCTGCGGCGCGTTGCGGCACAGTGTGGTGTCAATCTCAAAATGACGTATCCGAGGCGCCTGGACCCCTTTGCGCTCGCCGATGCCCTGCACAAATGCAGCAAGAAGAAGTCGCGCGGAATCATCGTCCAATCCTTGGACCATCCGGCCGTGCGCGAGGCGGTCAAAGAGCTGTGCGACGCGGGCGTGACGGTCGTATCAATTCTCACCAGTCTGCCGGGCGCACAAACATTGGGTTACGTCGGCCTTGACAACCGCGCGGCGGGGCGCACCGCCGGCCTGCTGATGGGGCGGTGCTGTCATGGTCCGGGAAAGATCGCGGTTTTCTGGGGCGGCGCCCTCTACCGTTGCCACGAGGAACGGGAATTCGGCTTTCGCACGGTCTTGCGTGGCGAGTTTCCGCAGTTGGAATTGCTGACAGTCAACCAAGGCCAGGACGACCCAACGGTCAACTATCAGATGGCAAAAGCACTATTGGAGTCCCATGCTGATCTTTGCGGGATTTACAATGTTGGCGCCGGCAACCGTGGCATTGAGAAGGCGCTGATTGAAAGCGGCCGAAAGGATGATGTCTGCTACATTGCCTTTAACCTGACACCGCTTACGAAACAGGCGTTGCTGACCGGCGTGATGGACGCGGTCATTCATCAGGACATGGGCAAGGCGGCGCAGACCGCGGTTGAAGCGATCATTCACAACGCTACCAGCCGCCCCGTTACCTTTCCGGCGATTCCGATCGAGATCATCATGCGCGAGAACGTCAGATGAAAATTCATGACTTCCGGCAAGCGAGGACAACACCGTGAAAACATCCATCGCGACCGTGTCAATCAGCGGCGATCTAAGGGACAAGCTCGGTGCAATTGCAGCAGCCGGCTTCGATGGAATCGAGATCTTCGAGAACGATTTCCTGACATTCGATGGTTCACCAAGAGAAGTTGGCCGCATGGTGCGGGACCACGGCTTGGAGATCATGCTCTTCCAGCCATTTCGGGACTTCGAAGGCATGCCCGAGCCACAACGTCGACAGGGTTTTGAGCGCGCAGAGCGCAAATTCGATGTGATGCAGGAACTCGGTTGCGATCTTGTCCTGGTGTGCTCGAACGTGTCCCCGCTTGCGCTTGGCGGCATTGATCGCGCAGCCGCGGACTTTCATGAGTTCGGTGAGCGGGCAGCCAAGAGAGAACTGCGCATCGGTTACGAAGCGCTGGCGTGGGGGCGCCATATCAACGACCATCGTGACGCCTGGGAAATCGTGCGCCGCTGCGATCATCCCAATGTTGGATTGATTGTCGACAGCTTTCACACGCTCGCGCGCAAGACTGATGTGAACACCATTCGCTCGATCCCCGGCGACCGCATCTTCTTTGTTCAATTGGCTGATGCCCCTCTCATTGACATGGATCTGCTCTACTGGAGTCGTCATTTCCGCAACATGCCCGGCGAAGGCGATCTTGCAGTGACGGATTTCATGCGGGCTGTCGCGGCCACCGGCTATCAAGGCGTCCTATCTCTCGAGATCTTCAACGACCAGTTCCGAAGCGCTTCACCGCGTTCTATCTCGGTCGATGGTCATCGCTCGCTGGTCTATCTCATGGACAAGGTCCGGCGCCTTGAGACTGATGTTGCCATTGATTTGCCGGATATGCCCGAGCGTGTCTCGACTTCGGGAATTGAGTTCATCGAATTCGCTGCAGACGAGAAGGATGCCGGGGAGCTTGCGGCCATTCTTGGCGCCCTTGGATTCAGAAATGCCGGGCAGCACATCTCGAAGTCTGTCGCCCTATGGCGACAAGGCGATATCAATATCGTCATCAATACGGAGCGAGAAGGCTTCGCCCACAGCTCTTACGTGCTGCACGGCACGACCGTTTGCGACGTCGGGCTGCGGGTCGAGAACGCGGCCGCCACCATTGAACGCGCCACCGCGATGGGCGCGCAATCGTTCGAGCAGCCGGTCGGGCCCGGCGAGCTGAAGGTTCCCGCGATACGCGGCGTTGGCGGCAGCATCATTCATTTCGTTGACAAGACAAGCGACTTGGCGCGCATCTGGGACATTGAATTCGTGCCGACGGATGGCCCGATGCGCGATGATTCCGCAAGCGAGGATGTCGGTCTTCTAGCCATCGATCATATGGCCCAGACCATGGACCACAGCGAGATGCTGACGTGGCTTCTGTTCTACACGTCCATTTTTGCCACGCACAAGACGCCAATGGTCGATGTCGTGGATCCGGCCGGCCTGGTGCGCAGTCAGGCGATCGAGAACGATGATGGGACGCTGCGGATCACCTTGAACGGGGCGGAGAACCGTCGCACGCTTGCGGGGTACTTTCTCGCCGAAAACTTCGGCTCGGCTGTCCAGCATATCGCGTTCGCAACCGATGACATTTTCAAGACGGCCGCTGCGCTGAGGCGCAATGGCTTTCTGCCGCTCGCCATTTCGCCGAACTACTATGACGATCTTGAGGCCCGGTTCGGCTTGGACACTGCTCTTGCGGCGCGGTTGCGCGATGCAGACATCCTCTACGATCGCGATGAGGACGGCGAGTTTTTCCAACTCTACAGCCAGAATTACGGTGATGCGTTCTTCTTCGAGATTGTCGAAAGACGCGGCGGTTACAACGGCTACGGCGCGGCCAATGCTCAGTTTCGCATCGCGGCTCAGAAGCGCTCCATGCCACCGGCGGGAATGCCCCGCGTCAGGCCGACCTAGCTTGGCGCACGGTCTGGGCACTGCGGACATTCAGTTCGAGCGTCATCGCTCCGTGAACGCGTAGTTCAGCGACTGATGCAGCGGCTTGAACAGATACGTCATCACCGATTTGCTACCGGTGATCAGGTCTGCCTTCACCTCCATGCCCGGCGTGACGAAGAGCTTGTTGTCGGGGCGGCCAAGATACGAGCGCTCCAGCGCGATCTTCACGTTGTAGTACGCGCGGCCCTGTTGCGGTTGGATCGTCGTAGGCGAAACATCCCGTACGGTTCCCTTGATCGTGCCGTAGACGTTGGGGTCGTATGTTGAAATCTTGAGATCGGCGGTGGCGCCCTGGCGAATGTGACCGATATCCTTGGGGTCGAGTTGAACCTGCGCGATCAGCTCAGTGCCGCTTGGCACGATTTCCGCGACCAGTCCGCCTGGCGGGATTACTTCGCCGGCCGATCGCGTCCGCAGCTTCTGGACAACGCCTTTGACCGGTGAGCGCACGGACAGTCGCTGCAACCGGTCGGTTTGCTTCGCGATTGTCTCGTGCAGTTCCGCCAGTTCCAGCATCAGCTTGGAGTGCTCGGTGATCCAGGTCTGAAGGTCTTTTCGCTTCTGTGCCTGCAGATCGGCGGCGGCGCGGGCGAGTTCCGCGTGTGCGCGGGCGATGCTGCCGGTCATGGCGCGCGTGCTTGAAAGCTCCTTCTCGTAGTCCAGCTGCGCGTCGAGCAGTTGGCGGCTTGTCGAAACACTCTGTTTGAAGAGCGAGGATATGCGCTCGACACGCTTCTTCAGGATTGTTGTGCGGCGCGTTTGGCTGTCCTTTTGCGCGATCAGAGCATCGAGAGTGGATTGCAGCGCCGCAACCTGCCCCTTCAGCGACTGATACTCTTTCTTCATCAAGGAGGCTTCAGCCTTAAACAACTTCAACTGGTTTTCGGCGTGTTCTGGATAACGTTCTCCGAGGTCTCCGAAATCCGGCTTAGATTCGTGAATCAGCGCATTCAACCGGGCAAGTTGCAGCTGGAGGCTCGCCTGACGAACCTTGGCGCGCTGCAGATCGCTGGTTGCCGCGATCGGACTCAGTCGTAACAGCGGTGTTCCCTTCTCGACCACTTGTCCCTCGGAGACGAACACGTCCTGCACTTGCCCGCCTTCCAGGTGGTGGACGAGCTTGATGTCGCCATCCGGCACGATACTGCCCTTGGCAACCGCCAGTTCGCGGATCTGTCCGAACAGCATCCAGGCAGCAGCGACAACGATAAAGATGCCGCAGGCATATATGGCGCTCTTGAACAACCCGGGAACACGGCCATCCTCAAGTGCCAGCGGCAGTGTCAGCTGCTGATCGTCGATCTCATTGCGCGCGGCGCTCGCATCGCTCAACCGGTCCGTTTCGGTTCTGTCTGCCGGGGTATTCATTGGAGTTGTCCTGTACTGAAAACGCGATCGAGCAAGCTAGGCGGTCGAGGCGAGCGGTTGCTGTTCCGCGACTCCCATTTGCTTTTTGGGTCCTTGGTTGAATACGAGAGGCACGACTTCTTCCGGCGGCCCCGACGCAACGACGACGCCGCTTCTCAATAGAACGACCCGGTCGGCGAGCTTCATGTGGCTCGGACGATGCGTCGACATGAGGATCGTTGCCTGTCCTTTCAGTTCGCCGAGCGCCTTCATCAGGTTGAGGTCACCGGCGTCGTCCAGTTCGCTGGCGGGTTCATCCAGGAGGTAGAGCGGCGATGGCTGAAGGAACGCACGGGCGAGTACGATCTGGCGCAGGAAGCCATCCGCAAAGCGATGCTCGTCGTTGCCGATCAACTTGGTGTCGAGACCGTCGCCGAGCGCGTCAACGGTGCTCAGCACGCCGATGCGATCGAGTGCCCGTCGCACGTCACTCAGCGATGCGGTCGGGTCGGCGAGGCGCACATTGTCCGCGATCGAGCCGCTGAAGATCGCGGTCTTCTGAGGCGCATAGCCAATCGAATGTCGTAATTCGGCAATGTCGAACTGGCGCGTATCCAATCCGTCAATGGCAATCGAGCCAGCCTGCAGGCGATAGAGCCCGAGGATAACCTTGAGCAGCGTCGATTTTCCGGAACCGCTATCACCGGTGATGGCAACGAGCTCTCCCGGCTTGGCTTCGAACGACACACCGCGTAGCGCCGGCTCGTTGAGGGACGAATAGCGCAGGCTGGCGCCGCGCAGCACCACGTGGCCTTTCAAGGAGCGCCTGATCGTTGGCAGCTGGCCCGGATCGCGTTCCTGCGGCAGCTGCATGAGATGGTTGATCTGCTTGAAGCTCTCGATCGCCTGACCTACCTGCCCGAGGCCGAGAAATACCGATTGTATCGGTGCCAGCCCGCGCCAGATCAGCGCTGTGGTCGCAACCAAAGCACCGACCGTCATCGCGCCATCGATCGCCCGCAGCGTGCCAAGGCCGACGGCCATGACACCGACAAGGATCATGAACAGCTGCGCAAACGTCTGCACCGCGACGTTGTATTGTTGCGATTTGAACTGGTTATAGAGGTATTGCGCGCTGATCTCATGATAGCGGTCAAGCCAGACCGCTTCGCCTGAATTGTCACGAATGACATTGTGCTTGTTGACCAGTTCGATCAGGAAGTTGCTGCGCTTCGTGCGTGACGTGCTGACCTGCCGCTGCAAGACGCGCGACTTCGGAATCGTGATGGCCGACATGATGAGATAGACGACGATCAGGCCGAGCGGCAGGAAGCCGAGTGGCCCGCCAATCCAAAACACTGCCGCGACAAACACCAGGAGAAACGGAATATCCAGCAGCGCCGTTGCCAATGAGCCGGAAAACAGGTCGCGAAGGCCCTCGAATTGGCGAAAGCGTGCAACGGTGGAACCAATCGATGCCGTCTCGGTCAGTGACACGGGCATATAGAGAAGATGCCGATAGACGTGGCTGGCGAGCAGATTCTCGACACGCGTCCCGAGGTAGGCCAACGCCCGCCCGCGCAGTCGGCGCAGGTAGAGTTCGGTTCCGATCAGCAGCAGGACGCCGGCCAGCAGGGTCGCGAGCGTGGCTAGCGACTTCGTTACAATCGCGTACTGGTAGACGCCCAGGATGAAGAGCGGCAGCGAAAGTGCCAGAATGTTGATGGCCAGCGAAAAACCGAGCAGGACGACGAACGTCGGACGAAAGCGTGATAGCAGCCAAATCATCCAGCCGCGGCCCGCTTCGGTCTGCTCGGCGGCGCGGTCGATGTGCTTGACGACGTAGGCAATGCCGCGCCGGTCGTCGGGCTGGATCGTTGTGGGCTCTTGTCCGTGGCTGTCGAATACCTGAAGCGATTGGTCCGGCATCACGTCCATCACGAGCAACAGCTGGCCGTCGACGTCCTCGAACAGGCATGGCACCATTTGCGTCGTGAGGTTCGACAGCTTTGCCGCGTGCTCCGTCGTCCTGAAATTCAGCGTTTCCAGTACGGACCTGAGGCTCGACAAGTCATGGATCGTATCCGACGACGGCATCGCCTCGGCAAGCTGCCGCGCCTCGCCCGCCCATTTCAGCGCTTTTAGGAGCGGATCAAGATATAGGCTGGCCGGCGACGTCGGCGCTGTTCGAACGGCTTTCAAGTCGCTGAAGTGCTGTTCGAGCAGCTTGTGCTGTGCGGCCACGACGTTGGCATGGTCGCCTGGCGGCGTTTGCGGGGGGACTGACATTGAACAATACTCCCCTACTCAGCTTTTTCTTGGAGGATCTGAGCGGGAGCCTCGGGCCGGCTGCGCTTCCAGCAATTTGCCCTGTCGCAGCTCGAACACGCGGTCCGCGATCGCCAGTAGTGACGGTCGATTTGAAACCAGGATGCAGGTGATCCGGCCTCTCACGCGCTCCAAACCGGCACGCAGTGCTGCGTCGGCACGCATATCAAGGCGCGAGTTGGCCTCGTCGAAGAGCAGCACTTGCGGTTCGCCGGCAAGCGCGCGCGCAATCGAGATCTGCTGCAGCATGCCCGCTGGCAGTACGTCGGCCGAGCCATCGCCAAGCGGCGTGTCGAAACCTTTCGGCAGGCGGTTTATCGCCTGTTCGAGGCCGATAAGCTGTGCTGCGCGTCGCCCGATTTCAATCGCATCCCCTGGTCGATGCATGATGATGTTTTGCAGCAGCGTTCCTTCGAAGACTTCTGGATCGGGACCGACGTAGCGAATCCTGGCAAGCACATCCGCCCGGCGCGGACCAAGGATATCTTGCGCAGCGATCTCGATCGTCCCGGTCGTGGCGGAAAGCTCCCCACGTAGCAGTTTCAACAAGGTGGATTTGCCGCCGGAATGCCCGCCCTTTATGCCGATGATCTGACCATGACCAATGATCAACCCGGGAATGTCGATCGCGGGTTGGCGGCTTCCCTCGTAGGTCAGCGTCATGTCTGTCAGCTTGATTTCACCGAACTTGATCGGTTGGGCGCCCTTCCGTGCCGTCGTATCTCTTGGCAGTTCGCGCAGAACCTGGGCGCGCTGCTCCGCGAGCTGTGCCGTCTCGATTTCAAGCAGCGCCGGAATTCCGCGCACGATCGGCTGAATGAGGCGGCTCGTCAGCATGGTGGCGCATGCCAGGGTACCGACGCTCAACCCGTCATGAATAACCAACAACGCACCGGCCGTGACGACCACGACCAGCACGACGTTGGTAACCAGGCTCGTTGCTGCCGTCAGGTCGTTTGCAAGCAGGTTTTTGCGGAAGATCGTGCCGACCGCCGACCGTTGCAGTTGTTCAAAGCGGCGCTCGAGCTGCGGTTCCATCGCGCTGCTGGTTATCGGGCTGATATACTGGAAAGTCTCCGCCAGAAAACTGAATCGCTGACGGTCGAGTTGACCGCGCTCGCGCAGGATTTTGCGCAGGGCGCGGGCTTGCACATAGGCGTAGACCGCTAGTAGCGACACCACGGCGATGATTGCGAAAACCAACGCGCCGGCGACCAGATAGATCGCAGCAAGATAGATCACGATGAACGGCACATCCAGTAGCGCCAGGCGGCTGTTGCTGGCCTTGAACCCGTTGACCTGATCGAGCGCATCGAGGCGGTCGATCCAGGCGCTGACCGCGTCATCTCTAACGCGCGCATTCGGTGCGTTGAGTAACCTGGCAACCGTACTCGCGTCGCTTTGAAATGCGTTCTGCGCCGCGGTCCAGAACATCAGATGTGACCGCATGACCTTGAGGGCGGCTTCGGCCACCACGACGACGGCCAGGCCGGTCAGTAGCCAGAACAGTGTGCCTAACGCTTCATTAACGAGTACGCGGTCGTAGACCTGGAGAATGACGATCGGCAGCGCCAGCCCGAGCACGTTGATGACGAGGGAGGATATGACGACCGGAACCGGAATCTCACTCATGTAGCTGCGGATGGTCGCCAGCTGCTCCGGCACCCAGCCATTGGCTTCGGCTGCGGGTGCGCTCAACCGCAGCCATGCGCCCGCAGCAAGAAGCCGCGACGCAAGCGCCTGATCCGCGTCCGTATGATTGGCAGAGTTTGCCATTAAGATGTCCCGCGCACCGAACAAGTGCATCATGCATCTTACCCAGTTGGTAGCCTTTGCTCTGAAGTCATTTCAGAGGTGCGATATACAAGGAAGGCCATCGCTTTCCGGAGTATTCGCTTAAAATTATTCATAGCACCTTAATTTTCGAATAATCACGTTATCAAAAAGCGCGAATAACAACTGCAACCCAGAGTGATTGTTAAAGGGTAATGGGTACGGTGGGATGTGAAAGTGACTATATCGTCTTCACGCAAATGGCGTTGAGGTCGATATTCTCAAAGAGATACACAGTTCCCGCTCGGAGTAGAGATAGTGAGCAACAACGAAGTAGAATTTGCATCACGGGCAAAAGGGCATGATGAGTCTTTGGACGAAGACTCCCATGAATTCTTCGCGCAATCTTCAAGAGCTGACTTCCGACATGATTACGTCGCGCCGGCCTCTGAGTCCGCTGCGCAGGATGAGAAAGAGGGTGCGAAGGTCGGCGTGACCGAGGAAGAGGCCAGCCAGCCCGCTCGCGAGCCGCAGAACGATCGTGTTGCAGAAAAAAATGACTTCGAATCCAAAACGGCGAACGGCAAGGGCGCTGATGAAGCGGCACGAAAGACGGAATCTTTCGGAAGCGAGGAAGAAAGATTATCTCGCGCGCAGGTAGATGAAGAATCAAATTCATCGGAAACGCAAGCGCGCGAAGCTGGCCAATCGAATAACCAAGATAATGCACCGGGCGGCGGTGAAAATGGAAATGATGGTAGCAAAGTAGAGAATGCTTCGTTTTCTAGAGCGCCCCAACAAAAAGGGGATAGCGTTCCGGACAATTCCACCGACGACGGCGCTGGCAACGTTTCGAAGACGAGCGCCGAAAGTGGTGTTGCGTTCGAACAGGAAGACAATGACGGCGGCAAGGAGCCGCGATCGGGCGGCGACGACGAAGTCCGTGTTGCCGGCGACGATGGCGCGCCAACAAGTGGTGGCGACGCCGGCAATGAAAAGAATGATGGCCCATCAAGCAAGAGCGGCAGCGACGGTACGTCGACTGATGGCGCCACGGACCAAAAGACTGTCGGCAGTCGGGTGGTGGGCACCGATGGCAACGACCGCCTAGTCGGCACGGATGGTGACGATCGCATGAGCGGTGGCGCTGGAAATGATCGTATGTCCGGTCTCGGCGGCAACGACCGTATGTCGGGTGGTGCCGGCAACGATCGCATGTCTGGCGGTGCCGGTAACGATCGCATGTCCGGTGGTACCGGTAACGATCGCATGTCCGGTGGTGCCGGTAACGATCGCATGTCTGGCGGTGCCGGTAACGATCGCATGTCTGGCGGTGCCGGTAATGATCGCATGTCCGGTGGTGCCGGCAATGATCGCATGTCTGGCGGTGCCGGCAACGATCGCATGTCTGGCGGTGCCGGTAATGATCGTATGTCTGGCGGTGCCGGTAACGATCGCATCTCCGGTGGTACCGGTAACGATCGTATGTCTGGCGGTGCCGGCAACGATCGCATGTCTGGCGGTGCCGGTAACGATCGTATGTCGGGTGGTGCCGGTAACGATCGCCTGAGCGGCGGTGCTGGCAATGACCGCATGTCTGGCGGCGACGGTAATGATGTCCTGTCGGGCGGCGACGGTAGTGACGTCCTGTCTGGCGGCGATGGTAACGACCGCATGTCGGGTGGCGACGGCAATGACCGTATGTCGGGTGGCGATGGCAACGACCGCATGTCCGGCGGTGATGGCAATGATCGTATGTCTGGCGGTGCCGGTAACGATCGTATGTCGGGTGGTGCCGGTAACGATCGCCTGAGCGGCGGTGCTGGCAATGACCGCATGTCTGGTGGTGACGGCAACGACGTCCTGTCCGGTGGCGACGGTAACGACCGCATGTCGGGTGGCGACGGCAATGACCGCATGTCTGGCGGCGACGGCAACGACGTCCTGTCGGGCGGTGACGGCAATGATCGTATGTCGGGCGGTGACGGCAATGACCGCATGTCAGGCGGCGATGGCAATGATCGCCTGAGCGGCGGTGATGGCAACGACCGCATGTCTGGCGGCGACGGCAACGACGTCCTGTCGGGCGGTGACGGCAATGACCGTCTGTCTGGCGGCGATGGCAACGACCGCATGTGGGGTGGTGACGGAAACGATCGCCTGAGCGGAGGTGATGGTAACGATCGCATGTCCGGTGGTGACGGCAACGACGTCCTGTCGGGTGGTGACGGCAATGACCGTCTGTCGGGCGGCGATGGCAACGACCGCATGTGGGGTGGTGACGGAAACGATCGCATCAGCGGCGGTGACGGTAATGATCGTCTGTCGGGCGGTGATGGCAATGACGTTCTGTCCGGCGGCGAAGGCAGCGATCTGTTCGTCTATTCGATCGGTGAAGGTGTCGACACGGTTCATGGTGGTGCCGGCGGCAACTGGATCGATACAATCGAGCTCAACGGCTCTTCGGACGGTGGTCTTGGCACCTTTGGCGAGGATTGGACGGTGACGCTGGATCAGGGCGAGATCGTTTCGCAAGATAGCTCGTCGCTTACATTGAGTGACGATTCCGACGGCGAGATCGTCTTTTCGGATGACAGTTCGGTCAACTTCCACGACGTGGAAAGCATTCAGTTCTAATGCCTGGCCGTTAGCCGCGGATTCCGCTGTTGCCGGCGCCTGCGGCTTTCAGCGGCCTTGCTGGTGCGCAATATAGATCGACCTTGCGCGTTCGTTCTTGTCTTCGCGACAGACGAGCCGGGCGCGCACGCTCCCGTTCAACGGGTCGCGTTAAACCGCAACGAACGCGTCGGTTCACTTCTTGATCCGGACTGGAAGCTTGCGGATGCCGCGTATGAAGTTCGAGTAGAGGCGTGTTGGCGCGTCGACAACCTCAAAGCGAATGTCGCGCCGCAGGAATTCTTCCCAAAGCACACGCAGCTGCAAATCTGCCAGGCGGTCGCCAACGCAACGATGGATGCCGGCTCCGTAGGACAGGTGTCGCCGGGCTTTCGGTCGGTCCACCCTGAACGCTTCGGGGTCCTCGACTGCGGCATCGTCTCGATTGCCGGAGATATACCACATAATGACCTTGTCGCCGGCTCTGATCTGTCTGCCCGCAAGCTCCGCATCGATCTTCGCAGTGCGGCGCATGTGAATAACCGGAGTTTGATAGCGGATTGTCTCTGCAACCATGTTCGGGATCAGGCCAGGATCCTCACGCAGCTTGGCCAGTTCGTCCGGATTGTCTTGCAGCGCCAGCAGTCCGCCACTCATCGAGTTGCGCGTTGTGTCATTGCCGCCGACGATCAACAGCCCGAGATTGCCGATGAATTCGGATGGTGGCATGTCCCGGGTTGCATCGCTATGCGCCATCATCGATATGAGGTCTGGCTTCGGCGGAAGATTTGCCCGTTCATCCCAGATGGATCGGAAATAGGCTCCCATCTCTTCGAGTTCGGCATGGCGTGCTTCCTCGGATGTGACCAGGGCGTCGGGCGCGTTGATATTGGCGATGGCCACATCTGACCAATACGTCAGTTTTCTGCGCTCCTCCCAAGGGAAATCAAACAAAGTGGCGAGCATCATCGTGGTCAGCTCAATCGAGACGGCATCGACCCAGTCGAACACCTCGTTGCGTGGGAGACTGTCGAGAACAGCTTCGGTACGCTCCCTGATGACCGGCTCGAAGTTTGCCAGGTTCGTCGGGTTGGCCATCGGCGCCACGGTCCGGCGCTGGCCGGTGTGGCGCGGCGGATCCATGCGAATGAAGTTGCCGCGGACCATGCCTTCGGGTTGATCGAGAAGCTGGATGCCGGCCGCGGACGAATAGGTTTCGTGATCGAGTTCAACCGTCATGATGTCGTCGTAGCGCGTCACCGACCAATAGGGCCCGAACGGGCTTTCAGGGTGGAAATGGACCGGGTCGTCACGGCGCAGCCGCGCGAAGTATGGCCGCCACGCATCGTTTTCGTAAAGCGCCGGGTCGCTGACATCGAAGTCCAGCGGCACCTCGTCGACGGCCATGGCAGCCGAGTCCGCATTCGGTGGAAGGGTCATCTCATCCTCTGCAGGTGAACCATGCTCCGTTTGTCTATTCGACATCCAAATCGCGCGCTTGGCAATGCGGCTGCAATCGACCCTGTCCTGACGACGATGCCTGAGTTAGTCGGTGTGGGACGCCCTCACAGCGTCAGATACTGCTCCAGAATCTCCGGGTTCGCGCGCAACTCGTCCGGTGAGCCCGAATAGCGCACCTCCCCTTTCTCCATAATATGGCAGTGGTCGCTGAGCGCCATCACGAAGCTCAGGTTCTGTTCTGCGAGGACGATCGAAAGGCCCGCGGCTTTCAGCTGTCCGACCTTTTCGCGCAGCGTTTCGACCACGATCGGTGCCAGCCCTTCGGAAGGCTCGTCGAGCAGCAGCAGTTTGGGATTCCCCATCAGACTTCGCGCGATTGTCAGCATCTGCTGCTGTCCGCCACTGAGGACCCCACCCGGGCGACTCTGAATATCAGCGAGGTCTGGAAACAAATCGAAGACTTCCGCCTCACTCCAACCCTGTTGCGAATCGCCCGTGTTACGGCGGGCGATGTCGAGATTTTCCCATACCGTCAACTCGGGGAAGATACGCCGCTCTTCTGGCACGAAGCCGAGACCGAGGTTTGAGATTCGGTGCGTCGGCATGTGGGTAATGTCGACGCCATCGAAGGCGATGCGTCCCTGGTTGGCCGGCGTTAGACCTATCACCGAGCGCATCGTTGTGGTCTTGCCGACGCCGTTACGTCCGATAAGCGATATGCATTGTCCGGCGTCGACCGTCAGGCTGACACCGAACAGCACCTTGCTCAGGCCATAGGACGTGTGGATGTTGTCAATCTCAAGCTGTGGCATCTTCCAGCGAGTCTCCCAGATAGACGCTTCGGACGTTGGGATCGTTGCGCACTTCCTCGGGCGATCCGCTTGCGATGATCTCGCCATGATGCAGCACGGAAATTCGATCGGCGATGCCGAACACGACGCTCATGTCGTGCTCGGTGAAGAGCAGCGTCAGGTCGCGTTCTTTGCTGATCCTGTCGACGAGTTGGATGCTTTCAGTGGTCTCTGTCGGTGACATACCCGCGGTCGGCTCATCGAGCAGCAGAACCTTTGGATTGGGCGCCAGAGATATCGCCAGCTCCAACTGTTTCTGGCGACCGTACGCCAACTCACCGGCGATCTCGTCGCGTTCTTGCGTGAGGCCAACCAGCTGCAGCAGTTCATCGGTCTCCTTGGCGTTGAGCCCTTCGGCCGGCGTGAACAGGTTGAGATGGCGGCCATCACGCGCGATCAGCGCCACCTGGACGTTTTCGGCAACGGTCATGCGCGGATAGATGTTGATCCGCTGGAACGACCGCGCAATGCCGAGCTTGACGATCCGGTGCGGCGGCATCCCGACAAGCGACCGGCCCTCGAACACCACCTCACCTTCAGTTGGTTCGAGGTGGCCCGTAATCAAGTTGAAGAACGTCGTCTTGCCAGCGCCATTTGGCCCGATGATCGCATGTCGCGTCCCCTTCTCGAGCAGAAAGTTGACATTGTTGATCGCCTGGAACCCGGAAAAATTCTTCGAGAGATTTTTTGTTTCGAGCACGACTTACTTCCTCTCGCCGAACCGGTTGCGCACTTTCGCTGCCAAGCCGACCAAACCATCAGGTAGGAAGAGCAGGATTACGATCAGGATCGTGCCCAGCACCGTCGGCCAGTATTGCGTGTACTCGTTCGTCAGACGCTGCAGAATGAACAGAACGGCCGCGCCGATCATCGGCCCGAAGAACGAGAACATGCCGCCAAGCAGGGTCATGATCAGCACGGTCGCGGAAGAGGTCCAGAACGCTGTTTCAACATAAACGCCACGGTGCAGCATGCCGAACAACGCACCCGCAACACCGGCAAACGTTCCAGCCACCACGAACGCCGCCCAGCGCATCAAGCGCGTGTTGATGCCGACGAAACCGGCACGCACGGGGTTCTCGCGAACGGCCAGCAGCGAACGGCCGAACGCCGAGTGACAAACGACCCAGAGTGCGGCAACCGACAGGGCAACCACCACCAGCGTGAAGTAGAAGAACGTCGTTCTGTCGCCAATGAGCTCCGGGACTTTGATGCCAACGAAGCCATCATCGCCGCCTGTGACCGAGCGCCACTTGAACGCCACTGCCCAAACGAACATCGAAAACGCCAAGGTCAGCATCGCGAAATAGATGTCGTTCAGCTTGGTGCAGAAATAGGCAACAATGGCCGCTGCCAGGGCACTCAACATGATTGCCGCGACGATTGCAGGGAGCAATGGCCAGCCATAGGTCGTCAGAAGGATCGCGTTGACATAACCGCCGATCGCGAAATAGGCGGCATGACCGAACGAGACATTGCCGGAATAGCCGATGATCACGTTCAGGCTCAATGCAAACAGCGCATAGATCATGATCTCCGTCACGACGTCGATCAGATAGCGCGAGCCGAGGACGGGCAGCGCAACCAGAAGCGCCAAGATGCACAGGCAGGCAATCGCTGTATTGCGGGTCATCGGTTGGGTCATGGCCCTAGTGCCCTCCCGTAATCGGGCGCCCGAATAGCCCCCAGGGACGCACCAGCAGCACCGCCATCAGCAAGAGGAAGGCGAACACGTCCTGCCAGTTCGGCAATATGACGGAACCGAAATTGTAGACGACGCCGTAGATGAGCGCACCGATGAACGTACCCCAAAGCGAGCCGAGGCCGCCAATGATGACGATGACGAAGCAGTCGACGATGATGGTTGCATCCATACCGGGCGTCGGACTGTTGAAAGGCGATGACAGTGCACCGCCGATGCCGGCCAGCATCGAGCCAAGGATGAACACGCTGGTGTAAACGAACGGCACGTTGATGCCGAGTGCTGCCAGCATTTCGCGATCCTGCGTCGCGCCGCGGATGACCCGGCCCCAGCGCGTCTTCTCGATCAGATACCAAAGTCCAATGGCGATCATCGGACCGATTAGGCAGAGCAGGAGCCGGTACGTCGGATAGTACGTCACGCCAAGATTGATGGCGCCATCCATGCCCGGCGGATACGACACGCTCAACTGGTCGGTTCCCCAGATCATCTTGGCCATGTCGCCAAGGATCAGTACGACGCCGAACGTCAGGAGCAGCTGCATCAGGTGCTCCTTGTCGTAAAGGAACTGGAATAGCCCGCGTTCAATGACGACGGCGAGCAGGCCGAGCGCAAGCGCGGCGGCGACAACGCCAAGCCAGAAGCTCAACTCCATTTCCTGGGAGACCGTGTAGAGCGTATAGGCGCCGAACATATAGAACGCGCCATGGGCGAAGTTGATGACATTGAGCACGCCGAAGATCAACGACAGCCCGGCCGCCAGGATGAACAGATACATGCCCATCGAAATCGAATTCATCACCTGGATGAAAAAGAAGCTTGGGCTCGAGAGAAGTGTCGCAAGGCCTGGATTGCCAAGCTCGTCGCGTACGAAATCGATGAGAGATTCCATCAGTGTTTACGCTTGCGCCCCCTTATCGCCAGCCCGCCGGAGTCGGAGTGGCCCATGCCGGACAGCATGCATTTGTTGCTTGAAAGAGAAAACATGCGTCTGGGGCCGGCGCTTGCGAGCCCCAGACGACCTTGCATTTCACGCCAGCGACTTACAGCTTGGCATCAATGAACGTCACCGGATCCATCATCCGATACTTCACGCCCTTTTTCTTGGACATCGGTCCCCAGAATTGGCCGGTGTTCGCCTGGTGCGTCTTGGCGTCGATCGTGCGCCGGCCGACAGGCGTATCGATTGACAGGCCTTCCAGGGCCTTTGCGACCTTTTCGGCCTCAATTGACTTGGCTTTCTCGGCAGCGGTTGCGTAGAACTTCACGCCGATCCAGGCCAGTACGGGCCACATGGGTGTTTCCTTTTTGCCCTGCAACTTGGACAACGCAGCCTGGAACTTTTTGTGTGCCGGCGACGGGCTATGGTACCAAAGCTCGTAGGTGTTGCTCCACACGTTATCGGGGTAGTCGGCGCCCATTTTGCCCGCGATTTCCTGGCTCGCGATTTCACCTCCCGACACGTACTTCTTGCTCTTGAAGAAACCGAACGGTCGGGCCTGCTGGGCGAAGTTCACGAAGTGCGAACCCCAAAGGCCGCTGGTGACGACTTCGCAGTCCGAAGCGATGAGCTGGCTGATGACCGCGTTATAGTCGGTCGCGCCGAGCTTGGAGCGCAGGTCCAAGACCTTCTTGACGCCGGGTGCATGCTTCTTGAGGCCTTTCTCGATACCTTTCGCCAGATCATGCCCGTAGGCGTAGTCCAATTGAATATCGCAGACCTTCTTGGCGCCGAGTTTCTTGACGATCTGGGCAATCGCGTCACCTTCGAAGTCGGTATGCGACGCCGTACGGAACACATACGGATGCAGTTTCGCTGTCGTCATCTGAATGGTTTTCGGGATCGTCGCGATGTAGAGCACTTTCTCGTTTTTCGCGACTTCGGAAATGGCCAGCCCGACGCCGGAACTCAATCCGCCGATCAGGAGGTTGACGCCGTCCTTCGTGATCAACTCTTTCGCCGCTGCGGCCGCCTCGGCCGGGTTCAGCTTGGTATCGCGCTCGACGATCACGACCTTTTGGCCGTTGATGCCACCGGCGGCGTTGATTTCATCGACGGCCATGCGGTTGCCCAGCATCGCCGGCACGCCGTACACGGCACCGCCACCGGTGATCGGATAAAGCGCACCGATCTTGATGTCCGCCGCCTGGACGGTTGTCGTACTTACGCTTGCTGCCAACAAGGCGCCGGCGATCAGAAAATGTCTTGTCATTGGATTTCCTCCCGGTTGTGCACCGAACATTTCTTATGCGGCTCTCACGGAGCCCATCGATGATAGGGGAGTTTGGACACTTTGCCCCATCAGATAGAAGATTAGCCATCTATCCCGGCATTGTTGTTCGTGTGGCCGGCGGGATCGGCCATCTAACCGGGCACGTCCCCGATCCTCTCGAGCATTTCTTTCCTGGTTAGGCCCGCCTCCCGCAGTGCCCGCAGGCTCACGGCGCCGTCGCGCTTGGAGAACTTTGCACCGGTGTCATCCAGAATGAGTCGGTGGTGGTGATAGGCCGGCGCCGGCAGGCCGAGCAGGGTCTGCAGTAGTCGGTGAAGGTCGGTGGCCGCCTCCAAATCACGGCCGCGCGTCACGTGGCTGATGCCCTGCTCGGCATCGTCGGTGACGACCGCCAGATGATAGCTCGCCGGCACATCCTTGCGCACGATCACGGCATCGCCCCAGCGTTGCGGCCGGGCCGTAACGGTGCGCTGCGTACCGTCAAAATCAAACGCGGTATAGGTCAGCGAAGCACCACCAGAGATGGCATGGGCCGTCGCGAGCGCTCGCTCCATGTCGAGGCGCAGTGCAAATGGCTGGCCTGCGGCCCGGCGTGCAGCGACGTCCTCGCAGCTCAACTGCTTGTGCAGACCCGGATAGAGCGGCGCGCCGTCTGGATCGGTCGGATGGTTCGGCGCGCGTGCCACCGCCGCCGCGATGTCGCTTCGCGTCGCAAAGCATGGATACAGCAGACCCATCTCTTCAAGGCGCCGGGCCTGGGCCCGATAGGCATCGAAATGTTCGGACTGGCGACGGACGGGCTGATCCCAGTCGAGACCCAACCACGTCAGGTCATCGAAGATCTGATCGACGAAGTGCTGTCGCGCGCGCGCCATGTCGATGTCTTCAATGCGCAGAAGGAAGCGCCCGCCGATGCGCCGCGCCAATTGCCATCCGACAAGTGCTGACAGGGCATGGCCAATGTGAAGTTCGCCGGTCGGGCTCGGCGCAAAGCGCAACGCCGGCCGGTCCCCGCTCACCACATCGCTCACGCGGCGTCATCATCGAACAGTGTCAGCTGATCCGGGCTCGCCGCATTGCGCGGGATCCGCCGATGGCCACCGAAGTCGACACGGTCCATCAGCGCCGGATAGTCTTTCTCAAAGCGTTGCAGCGCCTTTGATCGCGACGCGGGATGCTTGACGCCTTCCCAAATCTCATAGAGGCGGCGCGGATCGCAACCATAGCGCTGCAAAATATCCTTGCCCCGAATGCGCAGCCAGCGCGCAATCCAGATATCGACGGCGTCGTTTTCGCTCAACGCCCGCTTCTTCAGGCGCGGCGTTGGGGCAATGTTTTCATTCGAAACGGACTGGAACAACGAAATGGCAGACATCACGATGAACGGGCTCACGCACTTTATTGACTCAAAGCATTCGCCCGGCACACAAGATAACCCGGACGCGCAGGCAGACCTTACGAGAACAAAATAGCAATCTCGTGGCCGCGCCGAAAGTAAAATCAACCGCTCCAAGGCGCCAGCAACGCCTTGTCTTGCCACAGGAAAGCAGTGCCCGTGATTCTCTTCCCCGCGATTGATCTCAAGGACGGTCAGTGTGTACGTCTGAAATTGGGCGATATGGAGCAGGCAACCGTCTTCAATGACGATCCCGCCGCGCAGGCCAAGAGCTTCGAAGCGCAGGGTTTTGAATGGCTGCACATGGTCGATCTCAATGGCGCCTTCGCTGGCGAGCCGGTCAACGCGTCTGCGGTCGATGCGATCCTTGCCAGTTTGACCATTCCGACCCAGCTTGGTGGTGGCATACGCGACATGGCGACGATCGAACGCTGGCTTGAAAAGGGTATTCGCCGGGTCATTCTCGGCACCGTCGCCGTGCGCGATCCGGGGCTCGTGCGCGAGGCCTGTCGCGCCTTTCCAGGCCAGATTGCCGTCGGGATCGACGCGCGTGGTGGCAAGGTCGCGGTGGAAGGCTGGGCGGAGACCAGCGAACTTTCGGCAATCGATCTCGCCCGTCAGTTTGAGGACGCCGGTGTCGCCGCCATCATCTATACGGATATCGATCGCGACGGCATATTGAAGGGACTTAATCTGCCGGCCACACGGGCGATGGCGGATGCGACCAGGATTCCCATAATCGCCTCTGGCGGCCTTGCGTCGATCGCGGATATCAAGGCGCTGCTCAAGCCGGAAAACACGAAACTCGCAGGTGCGATATCGGGACGTGCAATCTACGACGGCAGGCTCGATCCGTCTGAAGCGCTCGCCATGATCGCCGCGTCGCGGGAGACGCGGGCATGAAAGTCACGCTGATCTATGCCTATTGGCCGAACCAGCCCGGTGGCGTGACCTGGTGTGATCTGCCGTGGGCGCTGCGCGACAAGGGCTTGCCAAAACGGCTGCACGAGGCTGGTCACGAGGTCATGGAAACGATCTTGATGGCCGAGGAGCCGTCACCCGACGAGATGCGCGCCGGCCTCAACCTCGCCGCCGAGGTGACGGAAGCCGTGGCCGATGCGGCCGCGCGGGGCGAGCTTGCGGTCGTACTGGCGGGGAGTTGTGCACTGTCAGCGATTGGGTCGATCGGCGGTCTGGGCGGTTCCGGCACCGCAATTGCCTGGTTCGACGCGCACCCTGACCTCAATACACCCGAGACGTCGACCAGCGGTCTGTTCGAGGGCATGGCGCTGGCCGCGGCAACCGGCAAGGCCTGGCGGGCCATGGTCGCAGCGCACGCCGGATTGGCGCATCCAGCGGACCTTTCCCGGGCGACGTTATTCGGCGCGCGCGATATCGATCCGGCCGAGCGGGCTTTGATCGACGCGCATGCCATCGAGATGGCCGGCGATCCAGGCTCTCTGGTCAATCGTGTCGGCGATGCCGCGCGCGTCTACGCGCATCTCGACATGGATGTGCATGACGCACTGACCGTTCGCACCAGTGGCTTCGCCGTGCCCGGCGGGCCGGCGGTGGATGATGTGCGCGCGGCGCTAACGGCAATTACGAATTTGACATGTCTTGGCATTACCGGTCTTGATCCGGCGGCGCCGGACGCCGCACAGGCCGCGGATATCGCGGTCGAACACGTCCTGGCCATCGCCGGCGCACGATCGTGACAAGCACTACTCGGTGTGAAATCTGCAGGCTTAGCGCTCTAAAACAGGCTTAACCACTGTGTTTGCAGCCACTGCAGGCTTGGCATGCTGCCAGCGGCGGCGCTGATAGCCCAGAAAGCAACCACAAGCACAATGAGCATCCCGACGCCGAAGCTGATGCCTTGGCAGAACTCATGCAAATGGTTGGAAGTCTTCACGTCGCCCGCGTCGGCGCGCGCCGATAGGCGGGGCTTCTCGTTGGATGCTAGACGGACGGAAAAGGTCATATCCTCACCAGTGGCATTAAGCGAAACACAGAATGCGCCAGTCGGAGTGACGCAGCAAATTCGATGCAGTTTCCGTGCCAATTTCCTGGGCGGCTACCAATCCCCGTGATCGCGGCACATGAAGCGAACTTTGGCAAGATTGGCCGGGGTGGCGCCGATCTGGCCACGCTCGGCCGTCGTGGCACCTTCTGTCTCGCGCAGTTCGACGTAGAGCGGCGTGCTCGCGCCGGCCGGTCGCCTGATGTAGCCGCAGACATGGACGCCCGGTGCGCCGCTGCTGGATCGCGCTTTGAGGCCGTACACGGTCGCCGCCGGGTCATTGATCATTTGCCGTGCTGCGGCCGTCACCGCGACCCGCTGAACGTTGCTCAGACCTGAAGGCTGCATGCCCGCGGCGCTTGTCGTTGTTGGCATTTTTGCTCCCGTGCCGCAGCCTGCCAGTAAAGACGAGCAAATCGCGATCCAAGTCAGGACCGGCCAGGTCAGCGCCGCCATCACGGCGTTTCCTGTCGCGCGACAGCGCGTTTCGCGGTATGCAGCACCTCGAACCTCATTTTTTGCATGATCTTCAGCCGATGCTCAAAACCCGTATCATTCCCTGCCTCGACGTCAAAGACGGCCGCGTCGTTAAGGGGGTCAACTTCGTCGACCTGATCGACGCCGGCGATCCGGTCGAGGCCGCGACGGCCTATGACGCGGCTGGCGCCGATGAACTCTGTTTTCTCGATATCACGGCGACACACGAAAACCGCGGCATCCTGTTCGATATCGTCACGCGAACCGCAGAGCGCTGCTTCATGCCGCTGACGGTCGGTGGTGGCGTGCGCAATGTGGCTGATGTCCGCAAACTTCTAGAGGCTGGTGCAGACAAGGTCTCCATCATGACGGCGGCTGTGAAAAACCGAGATTTTGTGCGAGAGGCGAGCGAAAAGTTTGGTGCGCAGTGCATTGTGGTGGCCATCGACGCCAAAAGAGTTTCAGAGCCAGGTGAGCCCTCCAAATGGGAGATTTTCACCCATGGCGGGCGGGAGCCGACGGGTATCGACGCAGTGG
>JBPCVZ010000061.1:0-3256 GCA_051010015.1 Hyphomicrobiaceae bacterium | reverse complement strand
TGCCAGCTCATGATCCATCTCCACAAACATTTGTGGATGCATTTCCATAAGCCACGGCACACGTCGCGTCATAGCCCCGGCCTGCCAGTGCTCGATCAGACGATAGGTCGTCGCGACGATCGGGAACTTTTCCCGATCCGACGTGAACAGGAACGCGGGATCACGTGCAACTTGTTGGAGTCTTTTAACGTTGATCGTAGGATTCACGCGACGGTTCGGTGAAATCAAGTTCTCAGCGACGGGGCTCTCCATGGGTTCGTAATGCTCGGGGAACGGCCCGTCGACCAAACCAGCACCAAACATTGCGCCTATGCCCAGCGGTTTCATTATGAACGGCAACTTGCCGCTTGCATCTTTGCCCATCGGCGGCGCACCACCATCGGGCACGTCGCCGGACCATGAGCCACTTGCGTCTCCTTTTCCGGGCGTCCACTTTATCACCGGAAGGTCGGGATTCCATGGCTTGCCGCTAAGATCGACGGAAGCTCGATTGTAGATGATGCGCCGGTTTACCGGCCAGGCCCATGCCCAATTCGGGAACAGACCAACTGCGCTGGAATCATCGGCTCCGCGGCGCTCCATTCTGTTAACTGGCTTCCCGCCCTCCTGCACGTAGCTATTGCAGTACAGCCAATTGCCGCTAGAGGTCGATCCATCATCCCGCAAACCGGAGAAGCTCGGCACTAAGTCGCCTTTCTTGCCGATAAGTTTCGGCGGATCCTGGCTCTTGTCAAATACGTCCTCGGTAAAGTAGCCGTTGATTTCGCGGGCGATAAGTTGCGGCTCCATGTGGTTAATCTTGCCGTTTGAGTCCTTTTCGCCGTAATCCCAAGACAGCCCAAGGATTGGATCCGGGAATGCGCCACTCTCTTTGCGGTAAAGCTCTTTCACCCGCCAGTAGAGCTCGTTTGTAATGTCAGCGTCGGACAACGAGGCGCCACGTGGTTTGATCGCCTCATACCGCCATTGCGCGACCCGACCCGAATTCGTTATGCTGCCCTCCTTCTCGACCGACGAGCAGGCGGGTAGCAGGAACACCTCAGTGTCGACGAGTTTGGGATCAACGCCGGGGCCCCGCCAGAACGAGGCGCTTTCGTGGTCAAAGAGATCGACCGAGACCAGCCACTTCAATTTGCCGAGCGCTTCTCGCACCTTGCCAGCACCAGCGCTTCCGACGGCCGGATTCATACCCCAGCAAAACAGACCCTCGAATGCGCCGCGATACATCTTCGCGAACAGGGCCAGCCATGATGCCCGCATACCGTCGTCGAGCTTTGGGAACATGTCGTAGCCGAAGTTGTTCGCTGGCGTTGCCGCATCGCCGTACATCGCCTTGAGGTAACTCACGAAGTATTTGCCGCGATTGCTCCACCAGTTCACGCTCCGCTTCTCCTTGGTCGTTGGCGTGAACTTGGCAATGTAATCGGGAAGCGTTTCAATCGACGCCCGCGGCATCGGCATATAGCCAGGCAGGTTGTGGAAGAGCAGGCCGTGATCCGTGGAGCCTTGCACGTTGCTCTCGCCGCGCAGCGCATTCACGCCTCCGCCGGCCATGCCAATGTTGCCAAGCAACAACTGGATTATGGCAAACGCACGTATGTTCTGCACGCCAACTGTGTGCTGGGTCCAACCCATCGCATAACAAACAGTGGCAGCTTTGTTAGGGACATGTGTGGCGGCGATCTCAGTCCAAATCTCGCGGCACTTCTCTTTTGGCATCCCGGTCACCTGAGAAACAACGTCAAGGGTGTAACGGGAGTAGTGACGTTTTAGCAGTCGGAAGACACAGTTTGGGTCCTGCAGCGTCGGATCGCGGCGCGGAAGGCCGTCTTTGTCCAGCTGGAATTTCCAAGTTTCTCGGTCGTACTTTGCCGTCTCGCTGATGTGCCCCGAGAATACTCCACCCAGATCGGCCGGCAACTTGAACTCCGGATCCAAAAGCAATGGAGCATCCGTATAATTGATTACGTATTCCCGCTGGATTAGGTCGTTGGAAAGGATGTGGTTGATTAGCCCACCAAGAAATGCAATGTCCGTGCCCGAGCGTAGAGGCGCGTACATATTGGCAACCGCGGCTGTCTGCGTAAAACGGGGGTCGACGCAGATGACCTTTGCGCCTCGCTCCTTGGCTTGCAAGACCCATTTCATAGAGATTGGGTGGTTTGCAGCCGGGTTCGCACCCATAACGAGAATTACGTTCGAGTTCCGGAGATCAATCCAGTGGTTCGTCATCGCTCCTCGGCCAAACGACTCTCCCAGAGCCGTCACAGTTGCCGAGTGTCATATTCGGGCTTGATGTTCTATATGAACGACGCCCCATGATCGCATGATCTTCTGGAGGAGATAGCATTCCTCGTTGTCAAGTGCCGCACTCCCGATGTGCGCAATGGCATCGGTCCGGTTTACCGTGAATGTCTGCGGCTCATCTGTGATGATGTCAGGGTATAGTAACGCATCCTCGCCCGCGTCCGGATCGAGTTGCTCGCGTGTCTTCGAGTCAACGGTCGGTATAAAGGTTCTGTCGCGCGTGTCTTTAACCCGGCGGGCGATCTGATCTAGTGCCCAATCCCACTCGACTTCATTCCATTTAGTAGCCCCCGGGGCTCGGTACCGTGGCTTCAACACGCGCTCGGGATTGTTCACGACTGGTTCGATTGCCAACCCTTTGGGGCATAGCGATCCTTCGCTGATGGGGTGATCAGGGTCACCCTCAACGTTGATGACCTTGCCATCGCGCGTGTGGACGAGAACGCCACAACCAACAGAACAGAAGCAACAGACCGAGTAGGTTTCCTTTGCCCCCTTGATCTTCAGGTCTTTTGCGTAAACCGCGGCGGCGGACACATCGAAGCCGAGCCCGGTTACGAGTGCCGAACCTGCTGCCAATTTCACGGCGTCTCGACGATTAATTTCCATCACAGCCTCGCTTTACAGTCGGGGAGGCAGGCCAAATTCAGCCCACCTTAATCAAATCGGCCCGGGTGGTTCTTCTTCACACGCTCGAATAATGGTGCCATGTGGTTGGAGTGGCACCCTGAACACTGCAACCGACCTTGTTGGTTGTTATTGCTATCTTTGTAACCGGTGAAGTAGCTTTCCACACCGTGGCAGGTCAGGCAGACCTTCATTTCATGGTCCGGTTTAAAGTTATCCTTTATTCCATGCCCTTCGAAATATTTGTTCAGGTAACCCACGGTCGTAAACACAGTATCAGCGGCAGTCTTCGCGCATCGTTCGTACTTCTCTTTCGAAGTGA
>JBPCVZ010000060.1:0-4167 GCA_051010015.1 Hyphomicrobiaceae bacterium | reverse complement strand
CATGATCTCGCCGAGCAGAATGAACATCGGGATGGCAACGAGAATGAACTCCTTGCTCTTGTCCCAGGTGAACTCGCCGATCGCGATCGACAGGCGCCCGCCCATGTAGACGTAGTCGAGGCCGATGGTGAGAATGCCGAGAACCGCGGCAACGGGTATTGCCGATACGACGAGGACCAGCAGTGCGACAACAATCCAACCCGCCATATTAGGCGCCCCCGCCGTTCGAATTCTTCTTCAATTCTTGGATGCCTTGCGTTTCTTCTTCGATCTCGTCCTCTACGCTGAGCGTGCCGGCGACCTTTTGCACGACGTCCAACTGCCCGGTTATCAGTGCAAAGCCGGAATAGATGATCAGGAAGCCCAGGGTGATCAAAAACATGATCAGGCCGGTAATCCAGAACAGCTGCGGAATCCAGAGCGGCGTCGCCAGTGTCGAAATCGCGACGGAATTCTTCTCGAAGGACGTGACGAACACTTCCCAGCCCGAGACCGTCAGCAACGACATATAGGCGAACAGCAGACTGAGGCCGACGACATCGAGCACCGCCTGCACGCCTTGCGGTAGGAAGTTGTAAAGCGCATCGATGCGGATGTTGGAGCGGTGGATGGCGCAGTACGCATATGACCATGTCGTGCCGGCGGCAAAGACGTAGCCCGAGATTTCATCGGACCCGCTCATGGTCACACCGAGGAATTTGCGCGACAGCACGTCGACCGTGACCATGATGGCTGCGAGCAGCAGCGCCCCGCCAGCAAGCCAGACCGCGGCCCGAGAAATTCTTTCCAGCCGATCGTGGATGGCCTCTAGAACGTGCACCGGTGTCCCCCCTGTGTGCTGCTACCGGAGCGCAAACGTAAGCGGCATGCACCGCCGGTCCTTGAACAGGCGGTGCATGCCGTATGTTTCTGCCGGTTTATTGAACCGGCGCCTTCAGGCCGGCGACTTTGCCGACGGTGGCATTCCACTGCTTCGCACATTCTGCGCCGCAACGCTTGGCAAAGCGCTTGAGCACGAAGTCGGTGACGATGCTCTTGAGCTGCGCCTTGTCGGCATCGCTCGGCTCGACCGGTTTCATGCCGCCCGGCTTACCCGATGGGCATGGGCCTTTGGCATTGCAGTCCATGCCGATCTTGTCGAGTTGGGCCGTACGACCCCACATTTCGTCTTCAAGCTTCTTCGAGGACTTCAAGATGATGTCCTGGGATTCCTTCGACAGGCCCTGCCAGACCTTCATGTTCATCGCGCCGAAGCTGGCCGCATAGCCAAGGCGCACGCGGATGTTGGTATTGGCGACCTGCCACCATTTGGCGTTGTAGGCCGGCATCGTGCCGGTGATGCCACAGTCGGCGACACCTTTTTGCAGGGCCGGGACGACTTCTGCGAAGGCGATCGTCACAGCGCTCGCGCCCAGGCCTTCAATGAAGTCACCGAGCGTCGTCGAGTAGGTGCGGATCTTCTTGCCCTTGAGATCTTTCAGCGCCGTGCCGGCACCGGGCTTCAGGTTGCACCACATCTGCTGGCTCGGGAATGAATAAAGGAACAGCAACTTGGCGTTGTATTTCGAGGCGAGCGCCTTCTCGATGACCGGCCGGTAGGAATCGAGCGCCTTGCGGTAGGTCGGGAAGTCCTGGAATACCCCGGCCAGGTCGACACCTTCGAGTTCGGGTGCGTCTGCTGCAGCATAGGTGGTCACGGCATGCGCGACATCATAGGCGCCAAGTTTCAAAAGCCGCACAACCTCGAAGCCTGAAAGGCCGAGCTCGGTGTAAGGCTTCGCGTTCGACGTCAGGTTGCCGCCGGAGGCCTTCGGCAGGTCCTCGGTCCAGAAACGCTTTTCGAACTCTTTCCAAGCGAACAGGTTCCCCCACGAGCCGACGACCTTGAACTCTTTCTTGTCGGCGGCCTGGGCAGGGCCGGCAACGGACACGGCGCCAGCGACGGCTGCTGCGAGAGCGAGCGCCGTTACTCGATTAAATTTCGTCATGATGGCTGGAATCTCCCAAATGGTCAGCGCTTACGGAACGGCCGACAGTGTTCTTTTGCTCGTTTGTGCAGCCGTTGAGGCGAAGCTTGGCAAATATCTTACGTAAAGACAACGTTGTAATCACGATATTCTCTGTGCAATTTGGCCACTCGACGAGCACCAAGATGCACAAGTCGTCTGCAAATTCCCTGCGGTTCGGGCGATCGGTACAGTGATAACGGGGGTCTTAACTATAACGCATCCCCCAGCAGGCCTAGTTTGTTCCTGATTCGAGCGCCGCAGGAGAAGCAATTTGATGTCCGATTCTTTTGATCCAGGCAAACTTGCGGCCGACTTCGTGGCAGCCCATCGCGCGCAGAAATCGGTTGCGCTCGCGGGGATCGGCACCGGCCCGCAAAGCGTCGAGGACGCATACGCTGTGCAGGCCGGTGTCATGCGCGCGCTCGGCACCAACGGTGGCTTCAAGACATCGCGCCCTGAATCGGCGAAACCAAGCGTGATGGCGCCAATTCCGGCAATCCATATCCGTCCCTCGCCGGCGCACTACGAGGCCTCCGAGATGCGCCTTTGCGGCATCGAGATTGAAATCGCTTTCCGGATCGATGAGGACGTGCCGGACCCGGCTCTGCCCGATTACGATGTACAGCTGAGGCGGGCGGTCTCGGCGGTCCCGGCCATCGAAATGGTCGACACGCGGATTGCCGAGCACGACAGCGCCAACCCGATGACCAAGCTCGCCGACAATCAATTCGGCTTCGGCTTGGTGCTCGGCCAACCGGTCAAGGCGATCGACCGTTTGAACTTGATTGATCCGGCCATTTCGTTCGAGGTAGACGGCGTGCAGATCGGCTCAACGGCCGGCCGCATCCCGGGTGACGTCGATGCGTTTCAGGTGCTCAAGGATTTCCTAGCCATTGTCGGCGATCACTGCGGCGGCGTGAAACCGGGCATGTACGTCACGACCGGTGCGCTTTCCGGCCTGCATTGGACGACGAAGGGTGTGGACGTGCGTGGCTCGATTGCCGGGCTCGGCGATGTTGCGGTGACGATTGGCGGGTGACCTATGGTCAAGGACGCGACGACAGCGGATATGGTGCACCGAGCGCTCGCAGCGGCGGTTGTACGCGCCGCATCACGCGTGACCTGTGGGCTAATCATCTTTGTAATGAGTTTTAACTTGTCCCGGGCCGAAGACAGGTCGCGGATACCACCGACTTCCGTGTACCAAGCCATGCTCAAGGCCAACAAGCCGACCGGCTGGGTGCAATTCCGCAACTACAACGGCAAGCAATATATATATTTCACGGCCCTACAGACCCTGCATTGCCGTCTGACCGACATCCGCTTCTCGATCAACTCGACATTGCTCGATCAGTCATTTGCGCTGGTGCCGTGCAATCCGGCTTTGCCGATGTCGCTGCCGTCGGACGCGCGCCTGCATGATATCGCCATCGCGCTGCCGCCCGGCAGCGCCGAGATGGTCGCCGTGCAGGTCACCTGGGAAGACGGCAGCACGAGTGAAACCGCCCTCTATCGTCCGTGCCCGAAGGTCGGCGATCAGACTTGTGCGCTCTTGATGCGGTAATGCTCCGCCGGTCGATCGATCAGTACAGTTCCGCACCAAAATTCCGCTCGGGATCGAACTCCGGCGACAGGCGCCCGCTCGGCTTGGCCGCGTCACCGCCGTCACGGGCGAGATGCTGCCCGGAGCCGGGTGCCGCCGTGATTGTCCCGTTGTCGACGATCACCTCACCGCGCCGCAGCACGGTCACCGGCCAGCCGGTCACTTCGCGCCCGGCAAACGGTGTGTACCGGGTATTGTCGTGCACCATTTCATCGCTGAGCGTGACCTTGCGCCCCGGGTCCCATACGGCGATGTCGGCATCGGCGCCGATCGCGATCGTGCCCTTGCGCCCGCCGAGGCCGTAGACCCGGGCCGGCTCCGTCGCGGTCCACTTGACGAAAGCGTTGACGCCATAGCGCCCCTTGGAGACCATCGCATCGAACAGCATTGGCAGGCGCGTCTCGAGGCCGGGCATACCGTTCGATGTCTGCTTGAACGACGGGTTGGCGCCGTGCGCGTACTTGCCGTTCTCATCGAGCGTGTAGGGCGCGTGGTCGGAGGTCACCATCTGCAGGTCGCCGAGGTCGAGCGCCTGCCACAGCGCCTCCTGGTCGG
>JBPCVZ010000059.1:0-8811 GCA_051010015.1 Hyphomicrobiaceae bacterium | reverse complement strand
CCTTCATCGCCACGTGTCCACTCGCCGAGATAGAGGATCAGATACCAGCCGGCTTGAGCAAACATCAACGTCACAATCATGAGCGCGACGCCGGCCGTTCTGAGCGCCAGCGCGCCGATCACAGTTGACACGACGAGGGCTCCGACAGCGCCCACCGCAATCGCGGGCAGCGGCGAGAACCCGAGATGGATCGCACTCAACCCAGTACCGTACATGCCTGCGGCAAAGAACACGGCGTGGCCAAGGCTCAACAAGCCGGTGTAGCCGAACGCGATGTTGTAACCCATGGCGAAGACCGCCAGCACCATAACCCGCGCCAGAATGCCGTGATGGTATTGTGGCAGAATAAAATGGAAGACGAACAGCAACGCGATCACGCCGAGATGCAGGCCAAGGGATCGCGATACGACCGGCATCACAGGGACTTCCCGAACAGGCCCTGCGGGCGGAAGATCAGAACAAACGCAACCAGAAGTGTCGAGAGGATTTTGGCCAGCGTTGGCGAGAAGAAGATCGAGATTATCCCATCACTCATACCCACGAGAATCGCAGCGACAACCGTGCCGGGCAGGCTGCCCAATCCGCCAATGATGACAACAATGAAAGACAGCAACAGCGGTTGATCCCCCATCAGGTAGTGCGCCTGCTGAATGGGGACGATCAGCACCGCGCCGAGTGCCGCGAGCCCCGCACCAATTCCAAAGACAACCGCGTTGACGCGCTCAACGGGCATCCCGAAAGCTTGTGCTGTTTCACGGTCGAGCTGGGTGGCGCGCATGACCAGCCCGGCTTTCGTACGCGACATCAGCATCCACAAGGTCGTCAGGATGACGACCGCAGCGGCAATAACCGCGAGTTTGTATGTCGTTGTGGCAAGCCCCCAGGGCCAGATCATCTGGAAGCCACCATCGGAAAACTCGAACCAAGGAATGGCCAGCCGCGTATTGAATGGTGCTTGGACGGGCCGTGCCTCCGGACCGAAAGAAATAAGTGTCGCCTGTTGGATGACATAGAGCATGCCAATCGTGGCGACGATGGTGTTTTCCGGATCGTAGTTCAGTCTCTTAAGTATGACGATGTCGGCAGCCGCCGCAAGGCTTCCGACCAGAACAGGTGCCAGAAGCATTGCTGCGATAAAGCCGACCGCCGGATGCCCGGCAATTGACGTTGAGATGGCCCACGCCAGAACGGCGCCGAGCATGAAGAACTCTCCGTGCGCGACGTTGACGACGCGCATGACTCCGAAAACCAGACTGAGCCCCACTGCCGTCAACGTCAACACGGCTGCCTGGACGGCTCCTTCCAGTAAGGCGAGGACCAGATTGGGGCCAAATTCCATGAGCTATATGATGTCTTTATGTGCTTCGGCGCGGGCCAGATCCGGCCCGCGCCAACAACCTTATGAAGCCAGCAGGTTTAGAATGGCTTCTTCGTGTAGTCGACTTCGTCAGGATACAAGGTATCCTCGATCGACGTGGTATGGGCCAGGACCAGTTTCGATTTCGAGACTCTGGAAATGTACTGGTGGCCGAACACCTGGTGTGTTTTTCCGTTGAAACGCTTGGCGCCTTGCGGATGCGCACGCGACAGCGGCATATCCGTCATCGCCTCGACGGCTTCGATCAACTTAGCCCGGTCCTTCGGACCTTTATAGCCTGCAGCCTCCATCCCGGCCTTGATGATATGCAGCGTCTCCCAGCATCCGAACATGTGTGCGTACGTCGAGACATCCTTTGGGTCTGAAACGGACGCACCATTGTCGTCGACACCAACCGCTTTGCGATAAAACTTGTCATGTTCAGACTGATTCTTCTGGGCGTAGCGCGGATTGCCTTCCCAGAAATACGTGCCTTCGAGGAACTCCAGGCCCGGGCTCGCCAGATCGACCGCTTCCAGACTATCGATAAAGCCGAAAATCTCCGGACGGCTCGGCCCGAAGAACTCGCCGAGTTCCTTGACGAAGGTGAGCACGGCCGGCCCGACCATCACGTGGTAGACCACGTCCGTGTTGCGGGGGATCTTGGGGAAGTACTTGGTGAAGGATGACTCGCTTGGCGGAATGGCGATTTTCGCAACAACTTCGCCACCTTGCTTCGCGATGGCTTCAGAGAAGAAATCGCGATGGTCATGCCCGAACGCAAAGTCCGGATAAATCATCGTGACCTTCTTGCCAAGGTTTGCCGCTACGAATGGTGCCATCGCCTGTACCTGGCTCTTCACGTCCGTAATGCCGGGCTGCAGCGTGTAGCGGTTAAGGCCACCGCTGGCGACGTGATGGCCTTCTGAAACGACAAAGTACGGCAACTTCAGTTCGCCGGCTCTGGGGGACGATCCGATCACCACATGGCTGAACAAGGTGCCGAATGCGATGTCGCACTCGTGTTCAGTGGCGAACTTCTCGACGACTTCAGCGCCGCGTTTCGGATCTGTTCCATCATCCTCCGCCACGATCTCGACGGGACGGCCATTGATACCGCCACCATCGTTGATCAGTTTGGCCGCTGCGGTCGTGGTGCGATTGTACCAACGGCCGTAGGCCGCGCCGATCCCGGTCCGGTGCACCTGGAAACCGATCTTGATTGGGCTAGAGCTTTGCGCCTGCGCATAACGAACGGCCCCGGGCATCGCAGAAATAGCCGCGACCGATGCGGCACCCGCCCCCAGTTTTGCCAAAACACTGCGACGCGTTTCTGGTTTCATAGGCTTGTTGCGCATCGTCTTCGCTCCTCGACTGCACTCGATTACTTCGAAATGACGCCCCCACTATAACCTTGTATGCATGCTAATGAATTGTCCAGACCTTGTCGGAGCCAATTTTATGGCCTCATGCCCCGCGCGGCGCCGCCAACAACCAGAGGCCAAAAAACGTGTACGCAATCATGAAGAGAGCGAGCGGGATTTGCGAGACGAGCGCGCGCCGATCATCACGGAACAGATCAGCCGCCACGCCATGCGCGGCCAGCAGTGACAGAACATGTCCCGCGACTACCGCCACAACCTGCGTCAGATAAATGATGCGGACTGTATCCAGGGAATTGAAGAAGCCTGTCGTGACGTAGAACGTGCCAAGGCCCAGATAGTCTGCACCTGTCGACCATGGATCGCTCGCTGCGGCGACCGCATATTGAATGTTGACCAGGAACGCTGGCAGGAAGTGCGCAACGTGATATCCGATCGCAATCGGCAGGATGGTTGGCGCATAACGACAAAAAGCTTCATTGAATCGCGTCGTGCCGCCGGTGAAGCATAAGCCTGCGAAAACGCATATCGAAAAGACGATGACGAGCAGAATATTGAGCGCAATGGCACCGCCGATTGTTTGCCAGATCAGCGCAGAGCGCCCGGGATACTCCAACGGATTGACATCTAGGAATACAAGCCACCAAAAGGTTTCGTTGAGCCCGTCGAAGCTGCTGGCGCCCAGAACAAAAACCACGAACAGCGCGCCCGAGACTGACGGACCCGCATCCTTGTCATATTTCCACCCGGGAAGGCCCAGTCGCAATTGCCCGTCGCGTGTGCCGAATACCGAGTTCTTGGCAAACCATCTCAATAGCATTGTGAAGCATTCACAGCGGTTCAGCCAGGCGTCCGCACCGAACAACAGCATCCCGACAAGTGTCACGGACCAGTAGATCGCGACAACAACGGCTAACTCTGCCGGGTCGTCCGGTGACGGATGGGCCAGCATAAAGAAGTTGAAGAGCGCGAAGCCGGCAACGCCCGGCCAATAGCCAAGTGCGTCGGGCAACCTGAACGGCGGCTGCTCCGTCGAAACTCCTGATACAAGCCTATGCAGTCCGCTCCACGGATTGACCCAACGCCAGAGATCTCCCAACAGCGCCTGCACAACGACGAACCCGACCCACCACACGGTCCAAATAAACAAGGGCAACGGATTGGTTAGCGGATCCCGCGCGCCCCAAAAGCCGACTGAAACAAGGAACACCAGCAATGCCAGCGAACCAAGGCTTACGGATGTTGCCAGGTCCAACGACGGCGCGCGGAAGAGACGCGCACTCGGCAAGCGGTGCAGGTGCCGCCCGAGCCGCGGTATGGCCAGGAGACCAATCGTGATCACAACCGCCAGCACGCCGGATGTCACATAGAAACCGGTTGGCAGAAGAAGGACGAACGCCTGATTGGAGGAATGCGCTGCGGCTGGCGAGACCTGTACCACGCAGAGTGCCGCACTTGTCCAAACAAGGCTTTGCAGTAAGGATGGGTGGGGCGGATACGGCAGCTTCATAATTGAATTCGACACCAATCTGCGCCAGGCCGCGCGTCACCGATCAGCACACTATAGCTCTCGGAATTCCGCTATGAAACATCGCAACCTTGTTGTCATTGCTGCTGTTGGCGGGCTCCTCTTGGGAGGTGCGGCCGTTTGGTACCACAGTACAGGCCGCGTGGGTCAGCGCAGCATCCTCCTGACAGACGCGATCGCCATACCGGCATCGCGTGGGTCTGGCAACGTTCGTGTGTTCGTGAAGATTGCGAACTCAGGCCCGCCACAGCGCATTTTGTCCGTCTCCTCGCGCGATGCTAGGGCCGCCAGCCTGGCGAATATGGAGCCCGGCACATCGCTCAACCTTCCTGGAAACGCATCGGGGTCGTTCGCAGCGGATGGGGCGCATGTCTTCTTGGAGGGCGTCCAAGGCAGTCTCGAAGAGGGGCGCCTGTTGGCGATTGAGCTATCGCTCGCCCCAGCGGGCAAACTCTCCACCAAGGCGCGATTGTCAAAGAGTTCACCCATGCAGCATGACATGCATGTATCTGCGAACGGCTCGTCAAATCACGACCGCGCAGCGCACATGGCAAGCCTGCACATGGTTCCGGATGGCGACCCCGTACCGGAACTGAAGTTGAGGGTGTACGAGGCGGCCGACGGAACAGGCTGGGCCGTGGAACTGGCCCCTCGCAACTTCCGCTTCGCAGCAGATCTTGTCGATGGAGAGCACGTCGCCGGCACCGGCCACGGTCACCTATATCTCAATGGACTGAAACTGGGCCGTCTATTCTCGAAATCAGCACGGATCGGGGTGCTGCCGGCCGGCAAGCATCTGGTGCGTGTCACGCTGAACACCAACAATCACAAGGCTTACATGGCAAACGGCAAGGTTGTCTCGGCGACAGCGCCAATCGTTGTCGCTGCAGAAAAATAATACCGGCCGAAAGTGTGACTTGTCGCCGTTTGGTCACGACCAAGTTCAAGCAAGGACCAAGGCAGACACAGGTTCTTGCCGTGGTCCAGAAGATGCAGACACTCAGCGAGGTTGATTGGATGCACGTTGCTGTGCGGAGACGAACCGTCCAGCCCCCGTAAAGTTGTGCCAGCCTCTTGGTTCAGCGTTGGGAGTTTGGCATGGCCGGTTTCCTCGAACGGCGCGTTGGGCAATCGACGCACGGCCGCCGCGTCCGGGTCGAGCTTCCACGAGGACAACCCCGCTCTGCAATTCGCTGCCGGATGACCCATCGCCCAAGATTGGTCCACAAGTATTGTCGCAGCAGCGGGCACACCTTGCGCACAGCACGTGGCCGGCCACTGGTGCGACAAAGCTTGACCTGATTGTAGGATCACGGTTTCATGCTCCGACAAGACTTTGCGCACCCGGAAACGTGTGCCTGCGCTGCCTTTCAAGATTGTACTGTCAATGACGAAGGAGACCTGCCATGCCAATCATTCGCGTAGATGTTCCGGAGTGGCTCAACCATGATCAGCGCTTGCAGATCCGCAAGGAACTCCACGGCTGCGTCGAGCGGACATGGTTCAAAGAACATATCTGGGTTGCCGTGCGGCCGTATACCTGTGAGCCGGACGAGCGCATGGTCATTCTCACCTGCGAAGTGCGCAGTGGCCGAGGTCACGACCAGGAGCGCGCCGAGGCCTTGTTCGTGGAATCGCAGGAGGCCCTCAATCGCATCGTCGGCACGAAAGACGATGAGCTAATCGTCCTGTGCCGCAAGTTCGAACAAGAGGACTGCATCTCTGCCGGTGGCCAGTTGCCGCCGCTGGCTGAAGCCACGCCAGATCCGGCGGATCTGCGAACGTTCAGCCGGCGCAACGAGGCCGCCTAACACCAACATCCGCCGGTTCGCCGACACGCGGCGCGCCGGTGGCCGTGTCGGCAATACCGACGAGGTGACACGTGAGCGGTCCATCCGGTGATCATCCGCCATTCGGATACCGGGCGCAAAACACGTTACGTCAACCCCCGAATTCACCACGCACTTCGAGGACTGGACGGCGGAGGAAAGCAAGCCGCTTGATGTCCGAGTCGGGTGAGACGAAAAGGCTGTTTCACAGGAGTTCGCGTCCGCTCCCAACCCAATAACCAACGTTAGTCGCTGCCACGCGCTTGATCATCACGTCCAGGGCGAATGTCTCTGCAGACAATTCTACATACTGCAATACGATAGCTACCGGGCATCGCCCGGTGTCCGCTCGACACGAGGGAACCGACATTTCAACCGTCTTGCCATTGAGTCTTGATCGAAATTCTTACCAGGATTGCTCGCCCCACGACTGCGAGCAATCAAGCAAGTAGATCTGTGGAAACAGAAAACACTCTGGTCGAGTCACCCAAACCTTTGAGCTCGCGGTCACCAAGGGTTTCCAATTCGAACTCGCCGGAAACTTCGGTAGCGATGTTGGCATCGACCAGAAGTTGCCCGTCTGCTGCAACATCGCAGAGGCGCGAGGCGAGGTTAACAACGCTGCCGATGGCCGTATAGTCGTTGCGCCCCTCATAACCAATGCGCCCGACGGTTGCCTCGCCCTTCGCGAGACCTACTCCAAATCCAAGTGTGTGCCCTCGCTCTATCCACCTGGCAATGAGCTGTTGAACGGCCGACTGCATTTCATGCGACATGCGCAGGGCACGTACCGCTGGATTATCCGGGCTGGCAACTGGTGCATTCACCAGGACCATCATGCCATCACCGGAAAACTGGGTTAGTGTCGCATCGAACCGCTCAATGATTTCTCCAAGTGCTGCGTAATATTCTTCGAGGACCTGCATGATAGCGGTTGCATCTGTATTTGAAGCAAACGATGTGAAGCCTCTCAAGTCACAAAACACGACAACAATTTCTGCACGCCTGGCCGCGAGAAGATCTGCGTGACCGGTATTTTCCACGAGATCTGCGACCTGGGGCGACAGGAAATGCTTCAGTCGATTGATTCGTTCGGCACGCTCCCGCGACACAGCGAGTTCGCTGGCCATTGTGTTGACACGACTGGCCAACCGTTCGAGTTCATCGCCTGTTTTAAGCTCGATGCGGGTATCGAATTGTCCGGCGCCTATACTGGCTACACCGCGTTCAACCTGCCGGATCGGCTGCGTCATCCGCCCGGCAAAAAACCATGCGAGCAGAACTGCGAACACGGTGCCGCCCAAAATAAAGCCGCCTGTTCGCCAGAGCGCGCTGTATATTGGCGCAAAGGCCTCTGAAAGTGGCTGCGCTGCAAACACGTTCCAGTCTACCCCAGTGACACGCGCCAACGCCGCAATGACCACGCGCTCATCGGTATCCGTGGTTGTAACAACGGCCCCTGTACTGCTGAGCGCCGTCCCCTGCAGACCCGAAAGCCATGTGCTCATTTTATCGTCCGAGCCGCGCAGAACGAGACTGAGGTTGGGATGGGCGACGAGCTTTCCTGTTCGATCTGAGACAAAAGCTCTACCGCTTTCGCCAACTCGAATTGCCGTTATGACGTCCCAAACGAGCTTGAGGTTTATTTGAGCCACTGCGACCCCGACGGACTTGCGGTTGGCGGGAACCGCGAACGTCATATAGGGCTCGGAACCGCGATTGAGCTTGACCGGACCGTACCACAGGCGAGACTTGCGAGCGCCGAGGAATGCTTCATCATCAGATCGGTCGATGCCGCTTCAGCTGACGTCACGACTGAGGCGTGACACCTTCAGCCGCTCTATTCCATTGCCATCTATGAGGGCAACCTCGACGATCGCCGGGACCTGTCGCAGCAATCGCAATGCGTCGAGGCGACGCCGGCCCGAATTCGTTTGGGTCCAAGGCAATTGTACGGTCCAGCCCATCTGCTCTCTGATGCCATCGAGAAAATCTCGAATGCGGCTCGAAGCGGCGCGTGCTTCAACCTGCAGTCGCTCGCTGAGCAATGCTCTTTGTTCGATGTAGCTGAACCATGCCTGGCTTGCACCATAGACCAGCATGGGTACGGTTACGGCAATGAACAAAGCGAAGAAGTACTTCGCAAACAATGGCCGTCGAAGCGCGAAAGTATCTGTAGCGGCTCCCAATGCTGGCGTCCGGTCAACTGAAGCTTGCTCGCCCGTTTTCATTGCGCGCTCTCATGGGTAGCTGGAGATGCGGCACCTCCAATCCTGAACATTCGCTCAGATCTGTCCGAATGGGAACTCCGATTTCCTGATCGACTTTGGGAATTGCAAAGCCAGATAGATTTTTCGATGCTATGCTCATGCTGCGGACTGGAACAGGTTGAGGGAACAAAGGCCAGAAATTCGATGCTACATCAGCGAAGTGTTCGCCTGGTATGCTCTAGGTTACACTTGATTGCAGCCGGCTTCTTGTTACTGATTGCCTGGCCGATGCTAGCGACAGGGCAAGAAAGAGGTGAGCAGAATCGTGTCGGCGTGCTCATCAGCGGAAAGGAGACCGACACGAATGTGCGGTCCCGGTTGGCCGTTTTCAAAAAAGCGATGCAAGCGTTTGGATGGCGCGACGGCAAGAACGTGCGTTACGATGTGAGATGGGGAAACAGCAATCGCCAGCGTGTGTCAGTCGAAGCTTCTAAGTTGATCGCCA
>JBPCVZ010000058.1:0-5915 GCA_051010015.1 Hyphomicrobiaceae bacterium | reverse complement strand
TGCGCCATGCGCTCTTTCTTGGTCGCGAGGTAGCGCTCGTTGTGCTCGGACGGCTCCGTCACCGTTTGGACCTGTTCGACGACCTCGATGCCGTGCCGCGTCATCGCGTCGATCTTGAGCGGGTTGTTCGTCATCAGCCGGATCTTCTCGAACCCGAGGTCCTTGAGGATCTTGGCCGGCAACTCGTATTCGCGGTTGTCGATCGGCGCACCGATCGACAGGTTGGCGTCGACCGTGTCGAGACCACGGTCCTGCTCCGCGTACGCTTTGATCTTGTTGACGAGCCCTATGCCGCGTCCTTCGTGGTGAGGTAGGTAGATGATCAGGCCGAGATCGGAGGCGATCACCTGTTCCAATGACAACTGCAATTGCGCATAGCAGTCACAACGCAACGAATGGAAAATATCACCGGTCACGCAGCCGCTGTGGACGCGCACCACGGGTGCCACGTCGGCACCATTGACCGGCGCGTTCGGATTGCGATGGACCAGAGCCATCGCCTGATACGAGGCCGTATCATCTTCGTAGGCATGCGCTTCGAGTTTGACCTCGCGCCCCTGAAATTCGATCGGCAGGGTCGTTCGCGCGATATCGAGGAACATATCGGTCTTGGTGGCCTCTGGCTTCGTTGTGTTGCCCGCGATAAATCTCGGGATCCCGAATATAGCACGAGCCCGCTTGCGATCGGAAAGAGAACGTTGCGGCGTGCCGGCTTGTGTCGAATCTTCGACCGTCACCATTGTAGACATGTCCGTCATGTTAAGCCTCATTTGCTCATGAGTATGCCTGCACGAGGCAGGCATCCGGTAACTGCTTGTATTCAACATCCGGACTACCGAATCCGGCTGCTGTTATCAGCCTCAACCCGCCTTGCAACAGGTTGTATTGCGAACAATCGGGCAGAATCCCCGCGATCGCGGCGTCGATCGATATGTGATCAGGACTGTGGCGCCAATGCGGACATTTTTGATGACAGAACCAACCTCAATCAAACCTTGTTACATGCTACGAACCCAATGCGCTTCCGGTTCACAGTTAATTGGTTCGTCCGCCCCAGAACGGGCGGCAGTAAAGACATAGGCGGCCGATGAGCACTCACAAAGTCATCGGCGCCCGGTCCGGGGTCAATTCTGCGTGATTTTTGCCGATTATCAGCGTGGTAGCCGTTCAATTCATCGAATCAGCCGATTTTTCCGCCGAGCTCATCGTCGATGTGCACTTGAACGATCTCATCGAACGATGCATCGGCCTCGAACCCGAGATCGCGGGCCCGTTTGGTGTCGAAATTGCGCGGCCAGCCGGCGACGACGGACAGGATCAGTTCATCCGGCTCACGTTTGATGCGCGCCACCGCCTCACCGCCGGCTGCGCGACCCAGCGCCTCGATCTGCTCTCCGACCGTTACCGACACACCCGGCATGCCGAGATTGCGTCGCGGCCCGACCAGATCGCCATCGATGGTCGCAGCATGGATCAGGAACCGGACGCCGGAGCGCGGCGAGGCGTGCCAGTGGCGGACATCATCGGAGACCGGCAGGACCGCCTCCTTACCGACCAGCGGCTCGCGAATGATGTTCGAAAAGAACCCGGACGCCGCCTTGTTGGGCTTACCCGGCCGGACGCAAATCGTCGGCAGACGGATGCCAATGCCGTCAAAAATGCCCTTGCGCGTATAGTCGGCAAGCAGCAGTTCGCCGATTGCCTTCTGCGTGCCATACGATGTCAGCGGCGTCAGATGGAACTCGTCTGGTATCGCGTCCGGGAACGGCGCGCCGAACACGGCGATGGAACTCGTGAACACGACTCGCGGTGCATACTGCGCCTTGCGGATCGACTCGAACAGGTTCTGCGTCCCGCCGAGATTGATGCGGTAGCCTTTTTCGAAGTCCAGCTCGGCTTCGCCGGATACGATCGCGGCGAGATGAAAGATGACGTCCGGTTTGCTCGCGATCAGCCGATCCGTCTCGCCTTCGGCCGGCAGGTCCCCGGTCTCGCACGTCACGGGAAATGCCGCGCCCGGCGGCACTTCCGGCGGCACCACATCATAGAGTGTCATGGCCGTGATCGCCTTGCCGCCGAGGCTGCCATCGCGCGCCAGTTGCTCGGCGAGCTTGCGCCCGACCATACCGGCACCGCCCAAAATGAGAATGTTCATGGAGTGGGGTCCTTTGTCCTTTTGCTCCTGCCGGCCGGCGCCTTAGCCGCCGAGCGTCACGCCACACGCAGCCGGCCAACCGAGGCCCGCCGTCGTTGCGCCGCGCGGCTTGTATTCGCAGCCGATCCAGCCGTCGAAGCCGGTCGCATCGATCTGCTTGAACAGGTAGGCGTAGTTCATCTCACCGTCATCCGGCTCGCCGCGGTCCGGCGGGCTCGCGATCTGATAGTGGCGCGTCAACGGCGCGTATTCGACAATCGCGCGTGCGACATCGCCTTCTTGGATCTGGCGGTGATAGAGGTCGAACTGCAGCCCGATATTGTCGGCACCGACCTCGAAAATCGCCGCGCGCGCCATCGCTGTCGTGTTCAGGAAGAAGCCTGGAATGTCGATTTCGTTGATCGGCTCGAGAATAACCGTCACGCCCTTCTCCGCCGCGATCCCGATTGCGACCTTGAGGTTCGCGATGTAGTCACCCCAGTTGGCACCGTGCTGGCGCAGGCCCGGCATCGCGTGCAGCAGCTTACAATCGAGCGCGACAGCATAGTCGACCGCCTTGCGCGCGGCTGCTTCGAAATCCGCCTGCCGCTCCGGCAACGCCGCCATGCCGCGCTCACCCTTTTCCCAATCGCCCGGCGGCAGGTTGAACAGCGCCTGCGTGAGGCCATTGGCCTTGAGACGGCTGGCCAATTCCTCCGGCGCATGGTCGTAGGGAAACAGGTACTCGACGGCCTTGAAGCCCGCTTTGGCTGCGGCTTCGAAACGGTCGAGGAAATCCACCTCGGTGAACATGAACGAGAGATTGGCCGCGAACTTGGTCATGGAGTTTCCTCAGGCGAGCGATTTCAGCATGTGGACGATCGAGCGGTCCGGCAGGTGTTCGATGCGTTCCACGTCATAGCCGTTGCGCGCATACCAGTCGATCAGATGGGTGAGAGGTTGGCCGGTATAGAGCCTTATCGTGCGCCGGCCAAGCTGGCGGGCGCGCACTTCGGCACACACCAGCAGGGCATGTCCGAACCCACTTTGCTGCAGCGTCGGCGCCGTCGCAACGCTCCAGATCAGGATGTCAGCCTCACCATCGACCGCCGCACGGTCGATCTCGAGGATCAACGCCGCCGCGACATTGCCAGCCGGCTCGCCCGGCTTCACCCAGACTTCGTAATCGCGAAACACCTCATCATAGTCGGTGAGCAGCGGCAGCGGCTCGAGACCGAGCAGCTCACGGTTGCGCGTGTAGGCGGCGCGCTGCAGCTGTTCGACCGGCGCACGATGATCCGCTGTGGCGCGAACCAGCGTCACGTCACCGGCGCTCAGCGTCGCCAGCGTCACAACGCAAAACCGCCGTCGACCAGCATGGTCTGCCCGGTCGAGAAGGCGCTTTCGTCGGACGCCAGATAAACTGCCGCCTGCGCAACCTCCTCGGCCGTACCGAGCCGGCCCATCGGCTGGCGATCAACGAATGCCTGGCGCGCTTCCGCCTCGCTCTGCCCGGTCGAAGCCGCAAGCTCCTTGATCCGTCCATCCAACGATGGCGACTGCACGGTGCCGGGGCAGATCGCATTGCAGCGCACACCCTGCTTCATGAAGTCTGCCGCGACTGCCTTGGTGAGCCCGATCACCGCCGCCTTGGTGGCGCCATAGGCATAGCGGTTCGGCACGCCGAGCACCGATCCCGACACCGAGGCAATGTTGACGATCGAGCCCTTGCCGCGCTCGAGCATGCCGGGCAGGAACGTCGAAATCGTGCGATGCATCGACTTGACGTTGAGGTCGAACGAAAAGTCCCAGTCCTCATCGGAGCATTCCAGGATCGTGCCGTTGTGCACGAACCCCGCCGCATTGAACAGGATATCGACCGGCCCGATCGCATCCGCGGTGCGCTTGATCGAGGCGAGTTGGCGCGCATCGACAATATGCGTCTCGGCAATACCATGCTCGCCGAGGTCCTTGAGCGAGCCCATGTCGATATCCGACGCGATCACGCGGGCCCCCTCGCGTGCGAACGCGATCGCCGTCGCGCGTCCGATACCGGCCCCCGATGCCGTACAAAATGCTGTCTTACCTTCTAGCCGTCCGGCCATCTTCGCGCGCTCCCTTATTTCAACAACCCGACGATCTCTTTGACCGACGGTGCATTGTTCAGATCCGTGAAAGTCCCGTCGTCGGCGATCTCGCGCACGGTGCGCAGGAAACCGCCCATCGCGGCGCGGAACAGCGAGCCACCGAGGCTGACCCGGCGCACCCCGAGCGCACCGAGATCGGCGACGCGCAATTCGGTGGTCGCGAGCACGTTGACCGGCTTCGACACCGCGTCCATGACGGTCTTGACGTCGTCGTTCGTCCTCAGGCCCGGCGCATAGAGGCAGTCGGCGCCGACCTTCTCGAAGGCCTGCAGGCGGCGGATCGCATCGTCGAGATCGCCGAGCCGGCGCAACACACCTTCCGCCCGTGCCGTGATCAGAAACGGAAACGGCAGCGCCTTGGCCGCCTCGACGGCGGCGGCAACGCGTTCGACGGTGTGATCGAAATCGTAGATGGTCGGCGGTCCTTCGCGCGCATAATCCTCGACCGAACAGCCAACCAGCCCGGTCGCCGCTGCGCGCCGCACGGTCTCGGCAACGCCGGCGGGATCATCGGCAAAGCAGTTTTCCATGTCGGCACTGACCGGCAGCGAGGTCGCCGCGCAGATCGCCTCGCAGTGCGCCAGTTTCTGTTCCAGCGTGATGCCGCCATCACCGAGGCCGACGCTGAACGCATACCCCGCACTGGTCGTCGCCTGCGCCTTGAACCCGAGAGATTCGAGCATGCGCGCCGAACCCGGATCCCACGGGTTGGGAATGACGAACACTTCGGGCGCTTCGTGCAGCGCCTTGAAGGTGGCGGCCTTGGCGGCCTGGTTTGCGGTTGGCTCCGTCATCGTTCGAACTCCTGGTCAACGCGCCGGCAGGCAGCCGGCAAACCGTTTGAATGCGCTCTCGGGCAGCACGCCGAGCACCGCGCCCGGCTCGGCGAACGTCTGCACGCCCAGTAGTGTCATCTCCGGCATGGCGAGGCAACCGAGCGTGCCGCGCCCGGTCTTGGTCATCAGGTGCAGGAAGATGCACGACCCGGCCCTGGCCCTGCGGCTCGAGGGATAATCGACGAACAGGCCGTGGCGATACATCGAAATCTTGCGCATGTTCTCGCCGCGCACGCCGGGGCCGAGCACCGATCGCGGCTTGATCGTATTGTAGGCTTTCGAGCGCACGTCATCGACACAGATCGTCTCGTCGGTCTTCAGCACGACGTGCCCCGGCCGCGACGACGCCTGGAAGCCGAAACTCGCGCCCAAACGAAAGAAGCCGGCCGGCGTGCGCTTGTCGCCCTCGCGTTTCACCGGCTCGCCGCGCCGGGCGTGCTGGCGAAAGGTGTGACCCCAGCCCATGCCCTTGCGCCCGATCAGTGCCGCCCGCGGCTTGCCGACCGCCCGCCACCGTGCCGTGCGGCCATCGCGCACGAACAACCGCAATTTTACGCGTTCACGGTTCATGTCCGCAGCCGTCACCAGCACCAGCCGTTTCGAGCCGGCAAGCACCGGCGGACACTGGGCGGCACGTGCGGCACTGATCGAGAGCGTCAAGCAGGCTGCGGCGGCGATCGACAAACGAAACGACATGGTGCGGTTCAGCTCCGTGCAAACACTCAATCCCAGGATGGCTTGCGCGCGCGCAGCTTCTTGACCGTTCCGCGTCGGCTCTTGGCTTCGAGGCGCCGCTTC
>JBPCVZ010000057.1:0-4402 GCA_051010015.1 Hyphomicrobiaceae bacterium | reverse complement strand
AATATGTCGAAACCGAACCTGCTCTACTATTTCCGCACCAAGGAGATGATCCACCGCGTACTTATCGACCGCTTGCTGAGCACATGGCTGGCGCCGCTTCATGCGATCGATCGCGATGGCGAACCGCTCCATGAAATCAGGGGTTACGTTCGGCGCAAGCTCGAGATGGCGCGCGACTATCCCCGCGAGTCCCGCCTGTTTGCCAACGAGATCCTGCAAGGCGCGCCGCGCATTGGCAACGAACTCGAGGACCTCAAGATCCTGGTCGACGAAAAGGCCGATATCATTCGCGGCTGGAGCCGGGCCGGCAAAATCGCGAAATGCGATCCCCACCACCTGATCTTTTCGATTTGGGCCACGACCCAGCACTATGCCGATTTCGACGTCCAGGTCCGCGCCGTGCTTGGGCCTGACAAGAGCGGCGAGGGCCGCTTCGACGATGCCGCACGATTTCTCGACCAGCTTTTCCTCAACGGCCTGCGACCCTGAGGCGACAGGGAACGCTGACCGTTCTTCAAACGCGGAGACGATCCAACTCTCGATGATAGTCTTGGCCTCCTTCACAGGTCATTGTTCAGGAAGCCTGCACACGAAGAGAATTGCTGATGCTGAATGAAATCGATGCGACATTTCTCCGTATGGCGTACCAGGAGGCGCTCGACGGATTCAACGAAGGCGGATGTCCGATTGGCTCCGTACTTGCTGAAGGTGAGCAACTGATCGCGCGAGGCCGCAACCGGCGCGTTCAAAATGGCGATCCCATCGCGCACGGGGAAATGGACTGCCTGCGCAACGCTGGGCGACAAAGATCCTATCGTAACATGACAATCTACACCTCGCTCAGCCCATGCATGATGTGTTCGGGTACCATCGTCCAGTTCGGGATCCCGAGAGTTGTGATAGGCGAAAACCAGACGTTTGGTGGCAATGAAGCGTTTCTGCGCCAGCGCGGCGTCGATGTCGTCATCGTGAACGATCCCGACTGCATCGCGCTCATGAAGCGGTTTATCGCCGAAAAACCGGAATTGTGGGCTGAGGACATTGCCGAAGATTAACCACGGCAATGCTATGTAGTCGTAGACTTGGTCTTTGCAGCAGACCAGTCTGTTAGAATGGCGACCCAGCAAGGATCGACGCACATGACCGAACCGGGCCACATCGTTTTAACTTCTCACCGGCCAAAGAACGGTGCCGCCGACCGCGTGCTCAATTGGGGAGCTGCGACGTCTGCCGAACGTGGGCCTGTCATTGGCGGTCTCAGCACTCCGGCAGCGCGCAATGTCATCGGGGTCCATGCAGGCTCGTATGGTATTTACCGCGCACTCGCCGTGGCATCGGGCACACTTGATCCCATTCACCGGCCCGACCTGACCAACACCGATCCGACCGACGAAATCGGCCCTTTTCCGCAGTGGTCGGATCCTGAAAAGATTGTTTCGCTCGACCCCTATGGGCACCTGGTGACCAAGGCGTTCGCGTCTGAAATCGAGCAAGGCCTCGGCATTCAACCGACCATCGCGGTAACCAAGGCGCGGATCAATCTCGGTGAACTGCGCGAGGCGATCGGTACCGGACGGCTAAAAGCCGATGGCGACATTCTGACGGAGAACGGCGATGCCAGGGTCACCAAGGCTGCCATTGAACCGGTCTGGTATCTTCCCGGCTTGGCGCAACGATTGGGTCTGAATGAAGCGGACCTGCGGCGCGCGCTATTCGAGCAGACCGGCGGCATGTTTCCGGAACTCGTGACCCGGTTCGACCTGAAAGTGTTCCTCCCGCCGATCGGCGGGATGACCCTATACATCTTTGGTGACGTCTCGGCGATCTGGGACCCGGAACGCCAGCTCGCTTGCCGGGTCCATGACGAGTGCAACGGTTCTGATGTCTTCGGCTCCGACATCTGCACTTGCCGCCCCTACCTGACGCACGGCATCGAAGAATGCATCAAGATGGCCCAGGATAATGGAGCGGGTCTTGTCATCTACAATCGCAAGGAAGGCCGTGCCCTGGGCGAGGTCACGAAATTTCTCGTCTACAATGCGCGCAAACGCCAACCGCTCGGCGACAGCGCGGCGACTTACTTCGAGCGCACGGAATGCGTTGCCGGCGTCCAGGACACGCGATTCCAAGATTTGATGCCTGACGTTTTCCACTGGCTCGGCATCACGCGGATCGATCGCTTCATGTCCATGAGTGACATGAAGCATGACGCTCTGGTGTCGCAAGGCATCGAGATTGTTGAGCGCGTGCCGATTCCAGACGAGCTCATCCCGCCCGATGCCCATGTCGAGATGGACGCCAAGAAGGCGGCCGGCTACTTCATCGACGAAAGCGTGTCGCAACCGAGTGACCTGGCAGATGTCAAAGGCCGAGCTCTTGACGACTACTGATGCGGATTGCCCAACAAGCCGGGCACGATCGCTGCTCTCCGCGGCCGCCGTTCGCGCCCGGTGCGAAGAGATTTTCGTTGCGTCTGGCGATCTGACGCATTTCAAGGTTCACCTTGACCGTCTCGATGCGGCTGCCAGCTACGTGGTCGACACGATCCGGCAGCGCTACCCTGATCTCGACATTCCGTTCCATGCGCGTTGGCGGCATTTCAACATCGATGGTGCAGACCGGTGGCGGCAGATTGCGGCCGGATTGAATGTCGATGACCCGGAACGCGCACGTATCCGGTTCGACCTGGTCGTGACCAGCGTTCTGCTCGACGCCGGTGCGGGACCGCACTGGCGATATCGGGACGCTGCGGCGGGCGGCATCCTCGAACGCTCCGAGGGACTGGCACTGGCCAGTCTCGATGCCTTTGCTGCCGGGTTTTTCTCATCCGATCATGCGAACCCCTTGATGGCGGACGCGCCGGGATTGAAAGCGATCACACCGGCGCGGCTCGGTGCCGCATTCCAGGTTCGACATGACAATCCGCTCGAAGGCCTTGAAGGTCGCGCGACATTGATGAACCGCCTCGGTGCGACCTTGCTGGAAAACCAAGCTTACTTTCCAGGAGATGTCCCGCGTATCGGAAGCCTGTTCGACAAGGTGCTGCAGGACCACGGGCATGCGATTGACGCAGCGGCCTTGCTCAACCTGGTGCTCGAGGCGCTGGGGCCGATCTGGCCGGGTCGGGTTGAGATCAGCGGCGTCAATCTCGGCGATACATGGCGCCATCCAGCCATTGTAACGGACGACGAGACGACAGGCCTCGTACCGTTTCACAAGCTCTCGCAATGGCTCACCTACTCGCTGATCGAGCCGCTCGAGGATGCCGGCGTCGAAGTCACCGGCATCGACGGGCTGACCGGGCTGGCGGAGTACCGCAATGGCGGGCTGTTCGTCGACCTGGGCGTCCTCGAGGTCTGCGATCCGGCGGCACTGCAAACGCCACATTCGCCTGGCGCTGAATTCGTCGTGGAATGGCGGGCGCTGACGGTTGCGTTGCTGGATCGAATTGCTGTTCATATACGGGAAGAACTTGGCCATCCTGGCCGGACGCTGCCGCTCGCAAGCATCCTGGAAGGCGGGACATGGGCCGCGGGACGCCGCATAGCTGCCGACAAGCGATCGAATGGCCAACCGCCTATCACGATTGTCAGCGATGGATCTGTGTTTTAGCCCAATACAGTATGAGGGGACTGCCCAATGCCGGAACTGGTCACCGTGGTCGATCACCCGCTTGTTCAACACAAACTTACTCTGCTGCGGGACAAGACGACATCGTCCGCTGTCTTTCGCCAGCTGCTGCGCGAGTTGAGCCATCTTCTGGCCTACGAGGTGCTGCGTGATCTGCCGCTGACCACCAAATCTATTGAAACGCCTGTCGCACCGATGGAAGCTCCTGTCCTCGAAGGCAAGAAGCTCGTTTTCGTCTCGATCCTGCGCGCCGGCAATGGCCTGTTGGATGGCATGCTGGACTTGGTACCGTTGGCCCGGGTCGGGCATATCGGTCTCTATCGGGATCCGGAAACCTTGGCAGCGGTCGAATATTATCTAAAGCTGCCGGATGACATCTCGGAACGCCGGGTCGTGGCGGTTGACCCGATGCTGGCCACCGCGAACTCGGCTGCTGCCGCCATAAGCCAACTAAAGGCCGCGGGCGCGAGAAACATCAAGTTCGTGTGCGTGCTCGCCGCGCCGGAAGGAATCAAGAAATTCTCGACAGCTCATCCCGACGTTCACATTTATACGGCCGCCGTAGACCAGAAGCTCAACGATCACAGTTATATCGTACCCGGACTCGGCGATGCGGGTGACCGCATGTATGGGACGAAGTAGAGGTGGCAACGCCCGGTGTTGGGCTGTTGCTGAATTGACATGTAGCCAATCCAACCGGCAACGTGTCCGTTGAGATCAAGTTGACTGCCGTCAGACAGGACTTCACCAGTTCTTGCGATGATAATTGGGC